>NZ_AXUZ01000013.1:0-257395 GCF_000482305.1 Chryseobacterium sp. UNC8MFCol | reverse complement strand
CTGTTTCTGGGCGCACCATTTGTAAGTGGCGACAGCGATATTCTCAGCCAGGATTTAAATTTTGATTTGATCAGGAATAATCTTCTCCAGTACGTTATTGGAAGTTTGATCCTAAGCACTTCACTGTCTGCTATTTGTGGGATCGCAACGTTTCTATTTTTGAATAAGCTAAATCCAGAGAATAACTAAGCTCCTATATCAATAAGATAAAAGGATTTGAAGGATTGTATCAGTAACTTATTTAAAAACAACATCTGCAAATGATAAAGGCCCCATCATTACTGTCACAAAAATAGCAAGAATCACCATTGCCAGTTGGGTAGTATGATAAACCTTTCCGTACTCCGTTTCTTTTATTTCAAATGTAAATTTGATCTTATCCGGCCTTCTGATGATCCGCCAGATGAATAGGAGAATAATAAGGTTTAAAAAGATAGGTAGAAAGAGAAATAACTTACTTCCGTAACTGTCTTTATTGTTTCCGAAACTGTGAATAGGTATTGTATCAGGTACAGACTTGTATACGGAACACAGGTATAACAAATAACAAGTGATGATAACAAACGGAACCGCAAACAGGATCTTTATGTACTTGGGAATCATTTTAATTTCTTTAAAGTTTTATGCAAATATTTTTCGACATTTTTCTTATCCGGAATGGTGGTAATTTCTTTTGTAAGTGCCATTTCAAATTCCGTTTTTGCCTTTGAAAATTCTTTTTTGTAAAAATAATACTTCCCGGCCAGAAAATATCCTTTCCAAAAATCAGGATTTAAAGATAGATACCGGCTTAGAAAATCATCCGTCAATATTCCTCTACCACGGATAGCATCACTCACTTTTATATTTATCTGCCGGTATGTTTCATAATTCCTGAATTCTTCTGAGTTTACGAATGGGTCTGTGGCAATATTTAAACCTGATTTTGCCAAATTATCTTTTTGAAGACCATGATCTGAAAAAATTTCATTGAGATCGTAGCATACGAATTCTCCCAATTGATAAGGATTAGAAGAAACCCAGACCAACCTCTTCTCAGGAGAGAAAATCACCGAATGATGGGCCAGAAGCTGGTTAAGAGCTTTTTCATTGCCATATCCTATTTTTTTATCCTTTAGACCGGACCTGTTTCTTAGAATAGCAGCTATTTTTTCCGGGTTAAGCTTTTTTTCTTCCTGCAAAAGCTCCTGAAGCTTTTCATACCGGTATGCTGAATGGCTTTCTTCGATATGTTTCTGGTTTTTCAGGTCATTTTTATAGGCATCAGACTGAAAGTGGTTGGTACAAATCACCTGGCTTGTATTCTGTACTTTATATACACCGAAATTTTTAGGGGAAACTTCAATGATCACCGCATTTTTATCTGCGGCACTTCCTACAAGAATAGATTCTGAAACGAAAACCTTTCTCTTTCCGGCAATCGCTATGGCTTCTTCTATCGTTCCGGCATATTGCAATATCTCTCGTGTTACCAGCGAAATAGGCGTTTTTGCGGTGAGTGGAATCTTAGATTTTCCGGCATTGATGGTCACTGTAATTCCCTTTTTATTCATTCCCGAGACCACTCCAATCATTCCCGGCCAGCTTACGGACATATAGGGAATTCCCGTATCGGGTTCCACAAATTCCACCACTTTGTTTTTTGCAAAATCATCGCCTACGTAAAAATCAAAATTTCTACCGATCAGCAGATCTCCGTCTTCCGTATTTTCGTTCCATACTGCCAGTGAGGTACAGCCGACCATCGCAAGATCCTGCATTGCATGTCCGATATCATGAGCGCCATGCAGATAAAGGTTTCTTAAGTATTTTGGAGCAATAAAATTATACTGATCTGAAGAATATTGTGATAAACCGAATAATTCGGCCTGATAATCTTCCCTGACATTAAGATACATTTTTCTGTTATACCATTTCAGGAAGCCTCTCAATAGTTTTTGTCGGAATTTTGACGGCACAAAACCTTCCACTTTTGAAAAGAAAATTCCTTCCTGCTTCTGCATGAGATCTTGAGTCAAGGCTCCGTTATTATATCCTAGTTGCAAAGGATTTCCATGGATATAAAGTTCCCACAGCTGCTGCTTGTTTTTGGTCAGAAAATTTTGGTTAAAACTGAATGTGGTATCGTTAACCTTAGTTACCTTAGGAATTTCCAGCGGATATTGTTTGACATCAGGGATATGGTGAACAGACTTAGAGATCCCGCATGAAATGAGGATAAAAGCAAAAAGAGAGTACAAAAACAATCTTTTATAAGGCAGATTATGGAGATTAGTTTTTTTCACATTCAGTTTGTATTAAATACCTTTGGTGAGCCGGTTATCAATTGTTTCTTTTCCCACAATTTCAGCACAGGTATTAAAGGCCCCGATGGTTACTCCCAAAATCCCGTGCATATTGACGGATTGCCCGGTGAGAAAAAGATTATCGATTTTGGTACGGGGTGAAACCATCGTTTTGAGGGGATTGTCCGAACTTTTCATGTATCCGTACATATTTCCTTCAAAACCGCCTATATAATCCCGGTAAGATAATGGTGATGAGGTATAGATCTTATGAATTGCATGTCTCAGATTCGGAATTCTCTTTTCTAAGGCATCAAGCATCTTCTCCGTCTTTTCAAGCTTAAACATCATGTACTTCTCTCCTCTCTCATGCTCATCAGCTACTGTATTAAAGGTATTTTCCCATTGTTTTACCTCATCAAAATCCATATAAGAGATTGCTGTGATACTTTCTGAAAACCCCGGATAATCTTTGGATGGTGTTGAAGAGAGCATATAAGTTTCCGGCCATGCTTCCTTATGATAACGGAATGCATTCCAGACAAGGTCTTCAGATGAATAATGATAGATATTATAATTGAAACCCGGCAAATATTGAGGTTTCAAAACCAGATATATACTGAAGCATGACGATACCGGTTTCCAGCTTAAAACACGGTTTAAAAAAGATCTTTTCAGTCTCTCCTCTCCAATCAGTTTAATAGTAGAGCGAATCTCAATATTTGAAATAAACTGTTTTGCGGCATATTGCTTTCCAGCCGTGGTTTTCACTGATTTCAGGATATTATTTTCGTTAAAAACAAATTCTGAAACTTCAGCATGTTTATGAATTTCCACTCCGTACTGACGCAGTTTTCTTATCAATAATTTGGAAATCTGGCTACCGCCTTTTACACATTTGTAGGCACTCTGAATGTATGAATTAACCGTTAAAGCATGTACATAGAAGGGAGCATTTTCAGAATCTCCGGCATACAGAAAGTTGGAGCCCAATAAAACTGACTGCAGCTTTTTGTTCTGGGTAACAGATTCTATAAACCTTTTGGTATTCAAATGCAGGATTTCTTCGTTATAAGTGTCATTTCCTACCACATTATATCTGAGAAACTGGCTGCAGACATACTGAATTTCTTCACAGTAATTTTCGAGATTCTCTTTTTCTTCAGGAAAATACTTTGTCAGCTGCTCAACAAAATTCTGATAGCCCTGTGCATGGGGATACTCTATCGGGTCATCATCAAATGAAATCCTGTCGTAACCATCTTCGTCCATTTTCTGAAGTTTCAGGTCATTCATAATTTCAAGATAAGAAAAGAATCGATGGAGATTCTGCCCTTTTGATAGTCCTCCCAAATAATGAACTCCGGTATCGAAAATGAGCTTATCTCTTGAAAAGGTTTGAAGATTACCTCCATACTGGTTATTCTTCTCCAGCACACAGACACTGAGTCCTTCCTTCGCCAAAACAAGAGCCGAAACAAGACCTCCCAATCCGCTGCCGATCACAAGTATGTCATATTCTTTTACCAAAGGAGGAATGTGTTTTTAAATTAAGAAATTAAGAAGGTTGCTCAGATCTTTGTGTTTATTACAGCGAATGTAATATTTCTACAATCTGAAATTCTCAATACATCTTAAAGGTTTTTAGTTTTTCTGTTAGCTTTCATGGGTAAAAATAGAAAAATTAATCAATATCATCCCAAAAATCGAAATAATTAAACCATTGAAGAGGGTATTTTTTAATCATGGTTTCCAGATTCCGGACATAAGAATGTAAAAGGCCTTGTGAATCCCGGTTTTTAATATTCTGTGCTACTCTTGCGTATAAGTGGTAATGAAGATTCTTTTCCTTCATTACATACACGTAGACTACGGGCACCCCAAGCCGTGAAGCAATCAGGAAAGGACCTGCCGGAAATTTAGCGCTTTTTCCCAATAGATCAGCCTCAAGATACTTTGATCCTTCAAAATACCGGTCGCCCGTGAAACAAATCAACTCATTGTTGGATAAAGCCTGATTGATCTCAAAAATATGAGACATATCTTCTTTAACGTAGATGAATTTAATATTGCTTTTTTTCACCGAAACAGTCTCCAGATATTCCTTGATCGCTGTTACTTCCTGATCTGTCGTTACCAGGTTGATCTGACAATCAAAATCAATATCTGCAAAGAAGTGTTCTGCAATCTCAAAATTCCCGATATGGGCACTGATCAGAACGCCGCCTTTTTTGGCTGCTAATAGGTTCCGGAGATTTTCGATACCATCAAATTCATACGTATATTTTTCTCTTAATCCTGCAGAAATGGCTGTTTTATCAATCAAAACCTTTCCAAAGGTAAAGTAGCTTTTAAAGATAGAACGCCTGGCTTTCCAATATCCGTAACTGAGCCTTTTTTGAAAATAATAGAGAATGTACTGATTGCTTTTTTTCTGAAAAAGAAAATAGTAAGCAGCCACAAAGTACAGTACAACATATGAACTCCTGATTCCGATATTTCTAATACACCAGACGAATATTCTGTATCCTGCTACTGTTCCTTTAGATTTACCTTTCCATTTGTTCATAAAGTGTAATTTATATAAGACTATACCAATGTAATAATATGACTAAGTATGGCCTGCACACCGTTCTATCATTACATTGGTATATTTTAATAATATAGATTGGCCTATCAACTAGGCGTTTTTCTCGGCAATCTTATTTTCAATCGTTGTATAAAAGTCGTCGAATGTTATCATTTTTTTGAAATCGGCTTCGCCTAATTTCACACCGAAATTAGATTCAATTACGACAACCATATCAATATAATCCAGGCTGTCTAAGCCTAATGTAGTTTTAAGATTTGCCTCGTTGCTGATTTCGTCTCCGTCTACTTCAAATTCGTTTACCAAAAAATCATTAACGATAGCAACAATTTTTCCCCTTTCCATGTTTTTACTCAAATTTTTTAACTATTAGTGCAGAATTGGTTCCCCCAAACCCAAAAGAATTCGACAAAAATACATCAATTTTTTGATTTTTTGTTTTTGAGACCAAATTTATCTTTTGCGCTTCATTATCAGGGTTTTCCAGATTGATATTAGGAGCTACAAAATCGTTCTGCATCATCAGAATAGAGTAGATGACTTCACTTGCTCCTGCCATCCAGCACTCATGTCCTGTCATCGACTTTGTAGAGCTTACCGGAACCTTATTTCCAAAGATTTCATAGATCGCCCGTGCTTCATTGGCATCTCCAATGGGAGTTGAGGTAGCGTGAGCATTGATATAATCGATATCTGAGGCTTTTAAACCGGACTGTTTTAAAGCTCTTTCCATTGCCAGGGCAGGGCCGTCAACATTGGGTGTTGAAATATGACCTCCGTTTGAAGAGAATCCATAGCCGATAATTTCAGCGATAATTGGAGCGCCTCTTCTTTGGGCGGATTCCAGACTTTCCACAATCAGGCTAGCTGCACCACCGCTGGGAATAAGGCCATCTCTTCTGGCATCAAAAGGTCTCGACGCTTTGGCAGGCTCATCTTCTCTTGCTGAAAAAACACCCAGTCCGTCAAAACTTGCCATGGAATATTTATTCGTTTCCTGAGCGCCTCCACAAATGATCATCTCCTGAAATCCGTTTTTGATCATCATGTAAGCCAGTCCCAAAGAATGAGAGCCGCTTGCACAGGCTGCACTGATTGTCAGATTGATCCCTTTCAGTTTGAAAATAGTAGAAAGGTTCATCGTTACGGTTGAGTTCATCGATTTAAAGATTGCCCCCGATCCCATCAATGTGGTATCTTTTTTTTCTCTTGCAATATCGATAGATTCCACAACAGCTTGAGAAACGCTGTCATTTCCGTATAAAATACCTACTTCGTGGGACTCTAAAAAAGCTTCATCAAGATTTGCCTGCTTTAATGCATCTACAGTAGCCAGATAAGCATATTCGCTTTCTTCCCCCATACTGACACGCTGGCGTCTGTTCAGAAGATTTTTAAGGTCCGGTTTTGGGACAACACCCGTCAATCCTGATCTGAAACCGAATTCTTTTCTTTCTTTGTCTAAAACAATACCCGATTTTCCGTGGAATAGGGATTCCCTGACCTCTTCTAAAGACGTCCCGATGCAGGAATAAATTCCCATTCCGGTAATTACAACCCTATTTTCCATATTTATGAATAAATTCCTCCGTTAATATTTATAACTTCTCCCGTGATATAAGAGGCTTTTTTTGAGGCTAAAAATGCGACAAGGTCAGCTACTTCTTCTGCTTCTCCAAATCTGTTTGCGGGAATCATTGCCTTCAGTTCATCTTCATTAAATTCCTGGGTCATATCTGTTTTAATGAATCCCGGAGCTACTGCATTTACGGTAATATTTCTTTTGGCAACTTCCTGCGCAAGAGCTTTTGTAGCGCCAACCAGCGCTCCTTTTGCAGCAGAATAATTGGTCTGCCCTGCTGTTCCTTTTACTCCTGAAACTGAAACCATGTTAATAATCCTTCCGTATTTGTTACGAAGTAATTTTTGAATAAAGAAGTTGGTCACATTGAAAAAGCCGTCTAAACTTGTATTGATTACAGAGTTCCAGTCTTCCTTTTGCATCCACATAAACAGACCGTCTCTTGTGATTCCGGCGTTATTTACGATCACTTCTACCACGGCATCAGAGTTTCTTTCCTGCCAGTCAGTCAGAATATGTTGCGTTTCATCTGTATTTCCTACATCAAATTTAAGAATTTCTCCTGTGGCACCCAATTCTTCTATTTTTGCCAATGTTTCTTTTGCAGCAGCTTCGTTGGAAGTGTAGTTGATCAGTATATGATAGTTTTTCTCTTCAGCCAGTTTTATACAGATGGCTCTTCCGATTCCGCGGGAGCCTCCTGTTACAATTGCACATTTCATGCGTTAGTGTTTATTTCGTTTTTAGTTTTTTTAAGTTAGCCTGTTTTCCTTATTCTTTAGAGACAATTCACTATAGCCAATAGTTACATGGTCTTTAAATATTTCTTCACTTCTTCCAGATACGGGTACATCACCATATCGTCGGAAAATGCAGGAATAATCTTTCTGATATCATCATACAATCCTTTGGTGGAAGATGATACCTTATCCTGAAAACCAAGATATTCAATAGCCTGAATAATGGTAATTGCTTCGATCGCCAATACCTCAAAAGCATTTTCAATAACTTTTCTACAGATCACTGCAGCATTGGTACCCATACTAACGATATCCTGATTGTCATTATTATTCGGAATACTGTGAACATACATAGGATTCGACAACATCTGGCTTTCTGCCGTAGTGGAAGTTGCCGTAAACTGTACACCCTGCATCCCGAAATTGAAACCTAATTTACCTAAATTTACAAAAGGAGGCAAGATTTCATTGATTTTAGCATTCAACAGGTAGTTCAGCTGTCTTTCTGCGAGCATTGTCAGCTTGGTCACCACGATTTTAAGCTTATCCATTTCCAGAGAAATGTAATCCCCGTGAAAGTTTCCTCCGTGGTAAACATGCTGATCTTCAACATTGATAATCGGATTGTCATTGGCAGAATTAATTTCATTCTCCAATACCTTCTCCGTGTATTCCAGGGTATCCAGCACGGGTCCTAAAATCTGTGGAACACATCGTAATGAATAATATTCCTGAACTTTTTCTTTAAAAACTTTCTCCTGTTCCTCAAAGTGGGTATACAAATGATCAGCTCTTTTTCTGATCAGTTTACTGTCAGCCAGGTGGGCACGCATTCTTTCTGCAACCTTCTGCTGACCGTAATGTCTTTTGGTTCCGTTTAACGCTTCTGATAAATGGTCATCATAGGCCTGAACAATCTCATTGATTGCACAAGAAAGCTTAATGGATATATCTGTTAATAAATTAGCTTTGTAAGCATTTACAATACCGATTCCGGACATCACGGAAGTTCCGTTCATCAGAGCAAGTCCTTCGCGGATTTCTACCTGTATAGGTTCCAGGCTCTCTATCTTAAAAACCTCCTGAGTAGATTTTCTTTCACCTTTGTAGAAAACTTCTCCTTCCCCAATTAATACCAATGCCAGGTGAGCCAGCTGAACAAGGTCACCACTTGCACCGACTCCTCCATGTTCAAAGATAAGAGGGGTAATATCTCTGTTAATCAATTCCTGAAGAAGATAAATAACCGACTGATGTACTCCGGAATTCCCCAATGACAGGGTATTCAACCTTGCGAGCATACAGGCTTTAACTTCTTCTGCCGGTAAAGGTATTCCGATTCCCGACGAATGGCTTCATATCAGGTTATACTGAAGCTGAAGAGTGTCTTCATCACTGATTTTAAACTGGGCCATTGGTCCGAAACCTGTGTTCACACCATATATTACTTTATTTTTTGAAAATTCCTTTAGAAACTGATAGCTCCTATCTACTTTTGATAAAAGGGATTCATCCAGTTCTATTTTTTCATTTTCAATGATTATTTTTTGAAAATCTTTCAGTTCTAAAAAGTTATTTATTTTCATCAATTAAAAGTAATAGTTGATAATTTTGTAAAATATTAATTAATTGTCACTAATTTTGCGGCAAAGATAAAAGTTATTATTAAAATAAAAAATCAAAGATGAGCAAAGAATCTGTTGACGTTCTTGTAATCGGAGCCGGGCCCTCCGGATGCGTGTCTTCTTCCTACTTAAAGAAGAACGGCGTCAACGTAAAAGTTGTTGAAAAAACAAAATTTCCAAGACTGGTAGTAGGGGAAAGCTTAATTCCAAGGGTCATGGACCACTTTGATGAGGCGGGGCTTTTTCCTGCATTAGACAAAATGGGTTTTGAAAAAAAGCTTGGGGCACGTTTCCTTCGAGGGGATGAAGTCTGCATTTTTGATTTCAGTAATAAATTTGGTGAAGGTTGGGACTGGACCTGGCAGGTTCCGAGAGCTGATTTTGATAATACCCTGGCTCAGGAGGTTATTAATAAGGGTATCGATCTTGAATTTGAAACAGAAGTTATAGATATTAAGTTTAACGGAACAGATTCTATAACTACAGTAAGAAATAATAACGGAGAAACCAAAGAGATTCATGCCAGGTTTGTAATTGACTCCAGCGGATATGGAAGGGTTTTACCACGATTATTAGATCTTGAAAAGCCGTCAAAGCTTTCTCCTCACTCGGCAATTTTCTCTCATGTGAAAGATATCAACCGGGAAGAGGGGGAAGAAGGAACTCTAATTTCTTTTGACATTATTGAAACTGAAGTATGGCTTTGGGTTATTCCTTTTTCCAATGGAAATACAAGCGTAGGAATTGTAGGACCTACCGATTATATTGAAAAACTATCTGACAACGGAGATGCTGCCGAAGCGTTAAGAAAAGCGATCTCTCTTTCCGACTATTATGTAAAACGATTTGGAGACATAGATTTCCTTTTTGAACCAAGGCATTTAAAAGATTATTCATGTTCTGTCAAAAGTCTTTTCGGAGAAGGTTTTGCCTTAACGGGTAATGCCTCTGAGTTCCTTGACCCTGTTTTCTCTTCGGGAATGGCTTTTGCCACAGAATCAGGAATGCAGGCTGCGAAACTGGCCCTCAGGCAATTAAACGGCGAAAAGATAAACTGGCAGACGGAATATGCAGATTATATTTTATATGGTGTAGATGTTTTCACTACGTATGTGAAAGAATGGTACACCGGAAATCTCCAGGAGCTGTTCTTCCATCAACCGGAAAATCCCGATGTCAAGAAAAAGATCTGTGCCGTACTGGCAGGATATGTCTGGAACAAAGACAATCCTTTTGTAAAGAAGCATGACACGGTTATTAAAAACCTCGCAAACCTCATCAAATCAGAAAAGCAAGAGCATAATCAATCATAAAAAACGGTCTGAAATTCAAACCGTTTTTGTTTTATTTTATCATTTTATTAATTTCTTTTGTCAGCTGCCTGCCTGTTTTTTCATAAGCTGCAGCTATTCTGCCATATTCCATGATATAATCTCCTTTAACTCCTATTCCTTCAATTTTATCGGTTTGAATTTTGGTGACTGCCTGAGACGGATTTTCATGATCAACAAAGGTTATCACGGTGGATAGTTTGGCTGGTTGTACCATCATTCCACCGGCCCAACCGGCATAAATCCATTTTGTTTCAACAACTAATGTGTATTTTGTTTTTAGATCTTTTCCGAATCTGATTTTCTTAGTTTTAGCATTTAATCCATCAATAAATTTATTAAAAAAAACAGATTCTCTGTACCGGTTCCACTCTCCTATCCATTTTTGCCAGGCTAGTTCATCTTTTTTGGTCAACGTCTCTGCTTTTCTCCTCTCCAGATACTGCGCTTCGGTGTAATTCTCAACTTGAAAAGCTGGGTTTTCAAATTTGAACTGAACATTTACTTCAGTTTGATCTCTAAGTAAATCGAAATTTCCAAATTCATAATTCAGTTTACTTTGGGCAAAGGAAAAATTTACAATCGCCATCAGTAATAGCAATAAGAGTTTTTTCATATTTAATTTAAAAGGTTAAAGGTTATTAATTTTTTATTTTCTGGTATAATAATCTACTTTTAAAGCGAGCATCTTTGAGGTTTTTGCAAAACACTCGGCGATACGGTCATTGTTGTTGGGAATTCCGATGACATTATCTCCAGTAGCCTTTATTCCTTCAACGACCATCACAACATGATCAGGATTATTGGTTTCTACGAAAGAAATTTTAGAATTCATTTGTGCCGGAATATTTCCCAACCCGATAAAAGCACCCTGAGATATCCAGGTAGGTTCAACAATTAAAGTATATTTGGTTATTTCAAAATTGGTAGAGGCTTCAATATCAGTGTTTTTATTCCACGAAGCCAGGAATTTATCCTGAAAAGTTTTACTTTTTGAATATTCCCAATCCTGCTTCCATTTTTCAGCATTCTCTTTACTGCTTCCCTTTTCTATCTCAGTCATTCTCTGCGTGATATATTCTTGTTCGGAAATTTTTTTCCTAGTAAAGGTTAGTCCTCCATATTTAAAAACTACTTTTATGAACTTCTGATCTTTTAAAAAGTCGTAGTTTCCGGAAATAACTTTCACTCTTTGAGCCATCAGAAAAGATGAGAAAGCGAAAAGAATCACTAACAGTATTTTTTTCATCGTTGTTTTTGTTTTTATCTTAAATCAATGAATGTAACAGGCTTTCTGCTGTTGGGATTAAACACTACTTTAGAAAGAATATCAAAATCAATGATCTCTATTTTCGGGCTCACCCTGAGCTTTGCCCTGAAATGATCTCTAACATCATTGACAAAATTCTCACTGATATCTTCCGTGCTTATTTTGATTATAATTTCATCAAGTCCAATTTCACTTGCCTGAATAACGATCTGATAGCATAAAATAGTATTAAAATCATTCAAAATATCATTGAGCGCAGGCGGATACAATGTGGTGCCTTTATACTTGATCATTTGCTGCATTCTCCCAATGACCGGGCCCAATCTCATGGTATTTCTTCCACATTGACATGGCTCATAATGCGCCTTTACAATGTCACCTGTTTTGAACCTTAATAAAGGAATTGCCTCAACGCCAAGGGTAGTAATGGTAAGCTCCCCGCTTTCACCTTCTTTCACGGGGGTTCCCAGATCATCAAGAATTTCTGTAATGATCAGCTCCGGATGATGATGCCCGCCAATCTGATACTTACATTCAGTAAAAGCAGTACTCATTTCCGTAGAAGCATAGGTTGAAAAAAGTTTAATATTCCACTTTTCCTTAATTTTCCGGGAAAGGATATTATCTGTAAAATCCTGGTTTTTGATGCTCTCTCCGATACATACCGCCCCATAAACACTGGAGTTTTTATAATCCAGACCATTCTTTTCCGCATAGTCAATCATTTTCAGTAAGAATGAAGGAACGGTAATCAGATATTTAGGCTGGTATCTGAAAATAGAATCCCATTGAAGCTCAGGTATTCCAGGGCCCATTCTCACTACACTGGCTCCCATTTTCCTTAGTCCCAGGAAATAGGCCAGCCCGGCCATAAACCGTTTGTCAATGGTTGTGATCATCTGTACGACATCTCCTTTCTGAATCCCTGCGCAGGCGAAAGATATCGCCTCGTTGTAAGCCAGTCTTTCAAGGTCATTATCAGACAATCCGAAAGTCACGGGATCGCCTAAGGTTCCTGACGTAGTACTGTAATCAACAATTTTATCCGGACTGATACAGAAAAAATCATGATTATTCTGCTGCAGATCATTTTTTGTTGTTGTAGGAATTTTCTGCAGGTCTTCCAAAGTACTGATGTCCCTGATGTCAATATGATGTTCCCGAAACAGTTTTTGATAGAACGGCGAATGATTTTCAAGATAACTCAAAAGTTCCCTAAGCTTCTCTTCCTGAAACTTTTTGATCTCCTGAATGCTAGATTTTTCGATTGACGGATGAAATTCCAATGATTTTAATTTTGAGCAAATGTATTTAATTAAATTAAAAGATTGAAGGATTAAAGCATTTAAAGACAATTCCCCTATCTCTGAAATGTAAAAGTCTGGGTATTGGTATTGCCTGCTGTGTTGATTGTGGTAACTTTCAAAGTATGGGATCCTGAACCTTTCGGGCATTTTTCATCAAAAACATATACAAAATCGTTTTTAACCCGGGCAAATCTGAGCCATTTTCCATCCATCTCAGCACGGAAGAATACAATATCGCCTATTTTTGTGCTTCCTTTCAAACGCAAAGAACCGCTATTGATAAGCCCACCTTCTTTCCATCCAGGAAAAACGGATGGCAAAGTTTTATCCAGCACAAGTTTTACTGTTCCCAGTCTGTTAAATTGTCCTTCAACTTTATCCCCGTTCCATTTTCCTTTCACGGCATCTTTATCACTGCTATAGTCAAACAAAAGAACCACCTTATCTTTTTCTTCCTTATTCAGCGGCCTGTTCGGTTTTATTTTTATGGTATAATTGTCGTGCACCGGCACATACGTACTGTGAAGACTGATGATATTGGAAATCACATCGGAATCTGCATCCGGCTTTTCATTTGCAGTAAAATTAACAGCATCGTAAACTGCATATTTACTGAAACTGACATCAGCATTTTGAGTGTTGATGGTCTTTGCCTCATTGGGATTTAAAACGGTACCTGAAGGATTAATTTTATTTCCGATGCCATCAAGCTGAACTTTCGTTGCCAACCTGCTGATATTTCCTTTGATATCTTTTAGAATAATTTCAATATTGTGAACTTCATTATCCTGCAGATTGATGATTCCTGATAAACCCGGAACGCTATAATTCTGTAATTTCATTCCCGGTAAAACGGATAAATGCTGAACGCTCATCTTATCCCTTGCAAATTTGGTATAATCTATAGAGCCATTCTCATAACGGGTATCATCATAGCTCACTTTATCTATAGAAAAACTATAGATCAATTTACCATCCATCAGTAATTCTGCATGATAAATCCCCAGATTGAACCCTTGATTGGCTTTATCCACGGCTTTTATCGCAAAGCTTACAACCGGAGAGTTTACTCTTACCACATCCGCCGTGTATATGTTTCCAATCTTTTTTACTGATACACCATTTGCTCCCGGTTCATAGGTACTAAAACGTCTGTCATACCAGTACAATCCACTGATGATGGGTGCTACACTATCAGGAATTGTAAAACCAAAAAGAAGTGGATTAAGGCACTCTTCTGTTTTGGTATCACGTATCTCAAAATGCAGATGAGGTCCTGCCGACCCTCCTGTATTTCCGCTTAAGGCTATCAATTGACCTTTGGTTACAGGAAACTGTCCCGGCTGAAAACTAATATCCTGCTCCCATTTTTCCTCTTTATATTGTCTTTCTTTTACATAGGCATCAAGTGCATCAAAATACTTATTCAGGTGAGCATATACTGTGGTGTAGCCATTCGGATGGGTTATGTATACGGCATTTCCAAAGCCATACCGTTCTACTTTTATTCTGCTTACATATCCGTCTGCTGCTGCAAGAACCGAGAGGTTTTCCTGGCTGTTGGTTCTTAAGTCCAGCCCCATATGAAAATGATTGGAACGGATAGCCCCAAAATTGGCGGCCAATTGCATGGGAATATTCAACGGATTCCGGAAATAGTTCTGTGGATAGTTTTGGGCCTTGGATATGATACCATTGATTAAACAAACAATAAGCATCAGTTTATAAAATATTTTCATGACATCATTTGGGATTAGGTTCATTTGAATATACAAAATTTCAAGCAATGATCGTGCTATTTTAATCTTACCGATATTTTTTGATATTAATTTTTATCAGCTTTTTCGTAGAAGATTCCATTAGAAAGTCCGGTCAAAATTTTGCGAAAATTCCAATTACCAATGATGTCAGATTCGCTCTTATGCGCTTCCAGTATTTATATTTCTGAAATTGAAGTTTTTAATAGAAGATATCGAAATAAAACATATATTATAAACCGACAAAATTCACTAAATTTGCAAACTTATTAATCAACGAAATATTGAGATATTTACAATGAGCCAATTTAAAGAATATAAAAACCTCAACCTTATTGACATAGCCGAGAATGTAGCGGAATTTTGGAAACTGAATAAAACTTTCAGCAAGAGTGTTGAGATTCGCGAGGGTAATCCTGAGTTTGTATTTTACGAAGGTCCGCCTTCAGCAAACGGTATGCCTGGAATTCACCACGTAATGGCAAGAGCATTGAAAGATATTTTCTGCCGTTACCAGACGCAGAACGGGAAGCAGGTTTTCCGTAAGGCAGGCTGGGATACGCATGGTCTTCCTGTGGAGCTGGGTGTGGAGAAAGAATTAGGAATCACTAAAGAAGATATTGGTAAAAAAATCTCGATTGAAGATTACAACAAAGCTTGTCGTGAAGCAGTAATGCGTTATACCGACGTTTGGAATAACCTTACCGAGAAAATCGGATATTGGGTAGACCTTAATGACCCGTATATTACCTACAAGTCAAAATATATGGAAACGGTTTGGTGGCTGTTAAAGCAATTGTATGACAAAAGCTTGTTGTACAAAGGATACACGATCCAGCCTTATTCTCCGAAAGCAGGGACAGGTCTTTCTTCACACGAACTGAACCAGCCGGGAACGTACCGTGATGTTTCGGATACTACCGTTGTTGCCCAATTTAAAGTAAAGAAGGATTCGTCTGCATTATTCAGTGATGTTGACGGAGATGTGCATATCCTGGCGTGGACGACCACTCCATGGACGTTACCATCCAATACGGCTCTTACCGTAGGAAGAGATATTGAATATGTTTTGGTTAAAACTTTCAATCAATACACTTTTGAACCGGTAACTGTCGTTTTATCCAGAGTTCTTTTACCTAAGGTTTTCGGTAAGAAATATACAGAAGGAACGGATGAGGATTTTGCAAATTACACTCCAGAGGCTAAGGTGATTCCATTTAAGGTTTTAAAAGAGTTTACCGGAGAGCAGCTTGTTGATACAAGATATGAGCAACTGGTTCCATGGTTTACACCGAATGACAATCCTGAAAACGCATTCAGAGTGATCCTGGGTGATTTCGTAACAACAGAAGATGGTACAGGTATCGTACATACCGCTCCTACTTTTGGTGCTGATGATGCAAGAGTAGCAAAAATGGCTCAGCCTGAGATCCCGCCCATGTTGGTAAAAGATGAAAATGACAATCTCGTTCCACTGGTAGATTTACAAGGGAGGTTCATCAAAGGAGAAAATGTTCCTAAAGTATTTTCAGGAAAGTATATCAAAAACGAATATTACGATGAAGGAACTGCTCCTGAGAAATCATGGGATGTAGAGCTTGCGATCTTATTGAAAACAGAGAATAAAGCCTTCAAAGTAGAAAAATATGTCCACTCGTATCCACACTGCTGGAGAACTGACAAACCGGTACTCTATTATCCGCTGGACTCATGGTTTGTGAAAATGACTGCCGTAAAAGACAGACTGGTTAATTTAAACAAAGAAATCAACTGGAAGCCTAAAGCCACCGGAGAGGGACGTTTTGCCAACTGGCTGGAGAATGTGAACGACTGGAACTTGTCCCGTTCGAGGTATTGGGGAATTCCGTTACCGATCTGGAGAACTGACGACTTAAAAGAAGAAAAGATCATTGGTTCTGTTGAAGAACTGTACAACGAGATCGAAAAGTCTGTTGCAGCAGGATTGATGACTGAAAACCCATTCAAAGGTTTCGAAATCGGAAATATGTCTGAATCGAACTATGAACTGGTTGATCTTCACAAAAATGTAGTAGACAAAGTAATTTTAGTTTCTGATTCGGGAAGAGCAATGAAGCGCGAAAGCGACCTGATCGACGTTTGGTTTGACTCAGGCTCTATGCCGTATGCTCAGCTGCACTATCCTTTTGAAAATAAAGAATTAATTGACAACCATAAAGCATTCCCGGCTGACTTCATCGCAGAAGGTGTTGATCAGACCCGTGGATGGTTCTATACGCTGCATGCCATCGGAACAGCTGTTTTTGATTCAGTAGCTTATAAAAATGTTATGAGTAACGGTCTTGTTCTGGATAAAAACGGGCAGAAAATGTCAAAACGTTTAGGAAATGCCGTGGATCCGTTTGAAACGCTTTCAGTATACGGACCGGATGCCACACGCTGGTACATGATCTCCAATGCAAATCCTTGGGAAAACCTGAAGTTTGATATCGAAGGTATTGATGAAGTAAGAAGAAAGTTCTTCGGAACATTGTACAACACCTATTCATTCTTCGCGTTATATGCAAACGTGGATGGATTTAATTACTCAGAGAAAGAAGTGGAAAACCGTCCGGAGATTGACAGATGGATCCTTTCCGAGCTGAACCTGCTGATCAAAGAAGTAAAAGCATTCTACGAGGATTACGAACCAACAAGAGTAGCAAGGGCGATCAGCACATTTGTAAATGATAATTTGAGTAACTGGTATGTAAGATTGTGCAGAAGACGTTTCTGGAAAGGAGACTATTCAGATGATAAGATCTCTGCTTACCAGACTTTGTACACTTGTCTTGAAGTGGTAGCCAAGTTATCAGCTCCTATTGCCCCGTTCTTTATGGATCAATTGTATCAGGATTTAAATAAAGTAACCGGAAAAGAGAATTGTGAATCTGTACATTTAACAGACTTCCCGGTAGCAGATGAGAGTTTAATCGATCAGGATCTGGTTGAAAAAACGCATTTGGCCCAAAACATTACCAGTATGGTGTTCTCTCTTAGAAAGAAAGAGAACGTAAAAGTGCGTCAGCCTTTACAAAAAGTATTGGTTCCTGTATTGGATTCTAAAACGGAAGAGCAGATTCTTGCTGTAGCCGACCTGATCAAACAGGAAGTCAACGTAAAAGAACTGCAGTTGATCAATGCGGAAGAAGCTTCCCATTTAATTGTAAAACAGATAAAACCTAACTTCAAAGCTCTTGGTCCTAAATTAGGAAAAGATATGAAGGTGGTAGGTGCCGAAATCAGCAATCTTACGACAGAACAAATTGCGGCTCTTGAAAAAGAAGGAAAACTTGATATCCAAGGATATGAAATCACACCGGATGATGTGGAAATTTCGACAAAAGATATCCCGGGATGGACAGTAACTTCTGACGGAAAAACAACTGTGGCATTAGATTTGACGTTAACAGATGAATTAAAATCTGAAGGTATCGCAAGAGAATTTATCAACAGAATTCAAAACCTGCGAAAAGATAAAGACTTTAACCTGACAGACAGAATTAATATCTCGATTGAGGAAACTTCTCCATTCCTTGAAGATATTAAGAAAAATGAGGAATATATTTCTTCAGAGGTCTTGTCAAGTAAAATAGAAATTGTATCTTCACTTTCAAATTTTAACGAAATCGAAATAGATGAGGTTAATTTTAAGATAAATGTCGAAAAAAATTAACATGTAGTTATTGTATTTCAAATTCCATTTCATAATTTTATTAAAAAAGAGAAAAGAATATGTCAGACGAAAGAGTTAGATACAGCGATGCTGATTTACAGGAATTTAAAGCGATCATAAAAGACAAAATAGAAAAAGCAGAAAAAGATCTTCAGCTGATCAGAGAAAGTTTCATTAATGACCAGAACAATGGTACAGATGATACTTCACCTACATTCAAAGCCTTTGAGGAGGGTGCTGAAACACTAAGCAAAGAGCAGAATTCTATTTTAGCAGGAAGACAGGAAAAATTCGTGCGTGATCTTAAGAATGCATTAATCAGAATCGAAAATAAAACGTACGGTGTTTGCCGAGTAACAGGGAAATTAATTCCTAAGGAAAGACTTTTAGCCGTTCCTCACGCGACACTAAGCATCGAAGCGAAAAATATGCAGAAATAGCCGTAAGGTTTGTAAAATAATATTGGGTTTATATCGTATTCAAAGGATACTTTATAAACCTAATTTTTAATGTATACTCATGAGCGAAGTAGTCATTTTAATAGGAATCGTCGCTGTAATTTTATTGTTTTTCAACAGGGAATGGATCAAAAACCGATTCTTTGCTGATAAACAAAAAAATTATACGATTGATGACCGATTTAATTCCGCCAAACGTGAGCGGGAGAAAGAAATTGACAGACTTTTGGGTAAGATGGGCAAAAACGGCATCAATGATCTCTCGGCAACCGACAGAAAAAGACTTGACGAATTGTCCAAAATGTAAAAAATTAAATATTAGAAATGGAATCAATCATAGTACATCCAAAAAATTCTATGGAGCTTAGCGCCCTGAAAAGTGTTTTGAAAGAAATGAACATTAAGTTTGAAAAAGCTCATGTCAAAAGTTCATTCAACGGACAAAAGGTGATTAAGAAAGCGAGTGATCATAAAACTGCAAAGCCGGGAGCAAAACCTTCAAAACCTAAAGGAGAATAATGAAAAAGATATTAGCGATAACATTTTTAGTGTTGTTAATTGATCAGGCTTCAAAAATTTATATTAAAACACATTTCAACCTCGATGACAGTATCTCTGTTTTTCCTGGATTCAAACTGACTTTTGTAGAAAACCCGGGAATGGCTTACGGTTTCCATTTCGGAGGAATCATCGGGAAATATTTTCTGGTAATTTTAAGGGTTTTCCTAATCGGTGGAATGATTTATATGTTCAAAAAGTGGTTAAAAGAAGGAGCCTCCAACTATCTTCTTATTCCCATGTCTATTATTTTTGCCGGAGCTATCGGAAATCTTATCGACGGAATGTTCTATGGGATGATCTTCGACAGCGGAACTGTTTATGATCCGAGTATCGACCGATGGATTGGCTATGGAGGAATTTCCAAGATGGTTCCTTTTGGCCATGGTTATTCTACCTTTATGAAAGGATGTGTAGTAGATATGCTCCACTTCCCGCTGGTAGACTGGTATGTTCCTGAAAGCTGGCCCGTAATCGGAGGAAAACATATTGAATTTTTCAAATATATTTTCAATGTTGCCGATTCGGCAATTACTGTAGGAGCAGCCTTCCTGCTGATCTTCAGAAAAAAAGCTTTCCCGAACGGTCTTGAATTTTAAATAACTTATTTTTCGAATGAAAAAAATCATCAACAATATTCTTACATTTTTCCTGCTTCTATTCGTTGCAGGAATTATTTTTATTGCCTGGGCCAATTACAGCATCAAAAAAGACAGTGTGGCTTTTGTTTTTTACAATATAACGGATGTGCCGGAAACCAAAACAGCATTGTTGCTCGGCACCGGAAAAACCTTAAGCAACGGAATGCCTAATGCCTATTTCTACAACAGGATAAAAGCAGCGACAGAGTTGTATAAAAGCGGAAAAATAAAGTATATTATTGTAAGTGGTGATAATAGTACAAAGGATTATAATGAACCTGAAGATATGCAGGTTGCTCTCGTTCAGGCAGGAGTTTCAAGGGATCATATTATTTTAGACCATGCAGGATTCAGAACATTGGATTCTGTGGTGAGGGCTAAGGACATTTTCAGCCAGACCAGACTGGTGATTATTTCTCAGAAATTCCATAATGAAAGAGCCGTTTTTCTGGCCAGAAAAAATGGAATGGAAGCCTTCGGTTATAATGCAGCGGATGTGAATAAATATGCGGGCTTAAAAACAAATCTGAGAGAATATCTTGCTAAAGCCAAAGTGTATTGGGATCTTCTTTTTGGAGTGGAACCGAAATTCGGAGGTGAGAAGATTGTTATTCCTTAATTCGTTTTACCACGGATTGCAAGGATATTCACAGACGATTGTGGAAAGATAGATTGATTATTTTGGATAGATTGATTTTGGCTGAAGCCAATGGATGGATGCTGAATTTTAAGCTGGCCGGACTAAAGCCACCCCTATTGATTTTTAATAGCAACATCTTTTATCTTTTATCTTTTATCTTTCGTTATTCCCCGCAAACCTCGTAAATTTGCAATTCATTAATTTTAAATATAAATTTTAAATAAATGTCAAGAATTCTTACCGGCATTCAAGCCACCGGAACACCCCATCTTGGAAATTTGCTTGGGGCAATCATTCCTGCGATCGAACTTTCCAAGCAGGAAGGAAATGAATCATTTTTATTTATTGCGAATCTTCATACGCTGACGCAGATCAAAGATGCGCAGACGTTAAGACAAAATACCTACGAGATTGCTGCGGCTTGGCTTGCTTGTGGACTAGATACTGAAAAAACATTCTTCTACAGACAAAGTGATATCGCTGAAACCTGTGAACTATCTTGGCATTTATCATGTTTTTTCCCTTATCAAAGATTAACATTGGCTCATTCATTTAAGGATAAAGCTGACCGCCTTCAGGATGTGAATGCCGGTCTGTTCACTTATCCTATTCTGATGGCTGCGGATATTTTATTATACGATGCGGAAATTGTTCCTGTAGGAAAAGATCAGCTTCAGCATCTGGAAATTGCAAGAGATGTAGCTTCCAGATTTAATAACCAAATGGGAGAAGTGCTGGTATTACCACAGGCAGAGCTTCAACAGGACACAAAATATGTACCGGGAACAGACGGGCGTAAAATGTCTAAGTCTATGGGAAATATCATCAATATTTTCTTACCTGAAAAGGAATTAAAAAAGCAGGTAATGAGTATTGAATCAGACTCCAAGTCTTTGGAAGAGCCTAAAGATCCTGAAACGGATAAGACCTTCCAGATCTATGAGCTGATTGCAACACCTGAACAAACGGAGGAGCTGAGAGCAAAATACCTTGCCGGAAACTTCGGATACGGACATGCTAAAAAAGAACTATTGGATTTGATCCTGGTTCGTTTTGCCAAAGAAAGAGAAATATTCTCCTATTACATGACACACCTGGACGAGCTGGAAGCAAAATTGCAGCAGGGAGCAGAAAAAACAAGACCAATTGCAATGGAAACTCTCAAAAGAGTAAGAACAAGCTTAGGATTTTAATTCTATGTTTTAATATAATAAATGAGGCTGTTTCAACATGAGACAGCCTCTTATTGTATCTGCTAACGGTAGTTTTATAGTAGTTCACCCCCCTGAATTACCTCTTGTTTTTTTCAAGAATAAAGTAATGCATTGCGTCTTCAAATTCGTATGAAATACTCCAGCCCGGATATTGTTTGATGATCGTCTTTATAATAGAAAGACCCAGCCCGGTAGAGCCATGATCACTACCCTGCTTATAGAAACGGTTAAATATTTTTGATGCATCTAAAGCGATTCCGGCTCCGCTGTTTTGAAAGATAATCCTGTTATCTTCAATGATGATATTGAGAATACCGTTTTCGTTATTATACTTTATTCCGTTTTTAAGAAGATTGGACAACAAAATATCTGCAAGATCCCGGTTAAAATCCGCAATAAAAAATCCTTTTCCTATAATATTGACATTCACTTTCTTAAAGGCTATGAAGTCTTCATAGTTTTCAACCAGTTTGGTGATCAAATCATTAAAATCTACCCCTGAGGTTTTATTAAACTGGCTGTTTTCTATTTTGGAAAGCATGAGTAAAGATTTATTCAGCCCCACCATTCTTCTGAGGTCATTTTTCACTTCAGAAAGAAGGTTCATGTTTTTTTCATCAAGATTTTCGTTTTGAATCTGCAGATCTATCTTATTAATAACAATTGCCAGCGGAGTCTGAAGTTCGTGGGAAGCATTTTCTATGAATTGTTTCTGCTGATAAAAAACGAGTTCGTTTCGTTCAATCATTTCATCAATTTCTACGTTCAGTTCTTCAAATTCCTTAATCGAATAACTTTGCGGATTCTGGAGGGAAGGCACCCCAAACTGATATTTTTTAAGCTTATCTAAAATTGAGTAGAAGGGCCTCATTGCTTTATTGAGGAGATAGCCATTGACAACGACAATGCTTATGACTAAAAGAATATACAACACAATAAGAGCCGTCGTGAGGTCATAGATCAATTCATCTTCCTCTACGGTCGAAGTTCTGATGACAAGTCGCTGGTGATTTTTATACTGATCAATAAAATCTGCTTCGAGCACACGATAGGGCTGGTCCTTGTCATCGTACTCCATATAATACATTTTATTATAGAGCCTGCTTTTATTTTGATAATCTCCGGAACCAATAGGATTGATTTTAAATTCATTAAATCCAAATTCATTATTCTTCAAGAGTTGGGGGTTAAGGTACACCGCTTTAATGATCTGTATTTTCCTGTCTCTCAATCCATCATCTACATTATCATGTACTTCGTCCAGGATATAAGCATAAAATAACCCTGCCCATACTGCAATGATCAGCAACAGGATCATGATAAGGTATTTTATCGTGTAGTATTTTAGTGAAACTTTCATCAGACAAATTTATATCCTATTCCGTACACGGCCTGAAAATCTGCTTCCGCATTGGATGCTTTCAGTTTTTTGCGAAGGTTTTTAATCTGTGAATAGATAAAATCAAGGCTATCTGCCTGATCGATGTAATCTCCCCAAATCGCCTCTGCAAGGGTAGTTTTCTGCAATGTTTTTTCCGGGTGAATTACAAAGTAATACAACAGATCATATTCTTTACGGTTTACAAGAAGTTCTTCGCCTGCTACCATTACTTTTCTGTTGTCCGGGTCTATGCTTATGTTTTTATAGGAAATGATATTTTCGCCATCCTGATGGTTCCTTCTGATCACAGATTTGATCCTTGCCATTAATTCTGCAAGATGGAAAGGTTTGGCAAGATAGTCATCCGCTCCAATTTCCAATCCGGCTACTTTATCATCTACTGAATCTTTTGCAGATAAGATGATCACCGGATCTTTCTTATGCATTTTTTTAATCTCTTTCAACAGGTCGATACCGTTACCATCAGGAAGCATAATGTCTAACAAAATGCAGTCATATTCATAGGAAATAATCTTTTCCAACCCGGCATGATAGGTATCGGCGTACTCCACAATGAAATGTTCCGCTTCCAGAAATTTCTGTACAACATTCTTCAATTCCGGTTCATCTTCTACTATTAAAATCTTCATAGGTAATTTGCGCCACTGAGACAGGGTTAAATTTATATCAAATATATAAAATTATAGAGCAAAGCCGGGATCATTACGAAAGCATCGTCAGAATAAGACTAGCATGGTACACTACCCATAAAATATCTAATATTCGTAAGTGATCACCGGCATTCGTCTTTAAGCCTTCTTTCATGAACAGTTAGTTTGATTTTACAAAACGTCCGTTAGCATCGAAAAACAGGCTTACTCCACTTATTAATTCGATTTTATAGGCATTATATTTTTTTTCAACGGACTGAACCACACTGCACGGATGGTGCTTTGTCATAAAAGACACAATACTTTTTCTAATCTTAGCGGAAGACAGTTTTCTTCCGTTACTTTTTATTAAGCTCCAGTTGACCATAATGCTAAATTTTTATTGTTATACGTTATCTTACTCAGTCATCAATTTTTTTAAAATTTCCGCTTCTGTCAAATTCCAGTTCTAATCCGTTGGAAAGTTCAGCCTTATAAGACCATCTCTTTTTTTCAACCTTAGTAATATAAGTATTGGGGAAATTCTTTACAGAATAATTTCTGATGGAAGCAGGAATAAAACCGTAAGGTATTTTCTGGTGTTTTCCATCAACTTCTTTCCAGTTCCCGCTACTATCGAATTCCATTTTCATTCCATTGTTCAGGTATACCTTATATTCATCAACCCCATAAATTTCTCTGTCTTCCACAGCAGAGCTTACGGGAATCCCTTTAAAATGGGCATATAAAAAGTTTTTGGCGGTCTTTGGCAACTGATTCGGCGAGATTGCTCTATCCTGTGCGGACATAGACCCTCCCATTAGTAAAAACATAAAAACAAATACTGCCGTAATTTTCTTTAAATTTTTCATAACATTAATTTTTCCGTTCTTATTATAGAGCAAAGTTCAGAATCAATTTGGGAAAGAATTAGGAAAAAAAATTCGGTAAAAGATTAAAACGGATTAAATTTAATATGATCCAAGATTTGTACAGGTGGCCGGACTTATCTGTCTTTATTTTAAAAATATATGAAGAAAAGAAAAGCCACTAAGTTGAACTTAATGGCTTCTCTATATTATCAATGTCTTACCCTTACAGGTAATCTTTAATTTGCTGCAAATGGGTAACAGCCTTTATCCCCGGCTCTTTTTTATCTTCTTTATAAACATCAAAAAAGATAGCGTCCATCCCAAAATCTGTAGCTCCCATGGCATCGGCAATCCAGTCGTCACCGATCAGAATACTCTCTTCTTTTCTGGCCTCTGAAAGTCCCAGGGAATATTCAAAAATCCTGGGATTAGGTTTTCTTACACCAATGGCATCTGCACTGGTAATCGTTTTAAAATAATGGGCAATGCCTGATAATGTACACTTTCTTTCTGTCACTTCCTGGAAGCCGTTGGAAATGATATGTAAAGTATAGTTTTTAGCTTTTAAATAATCAAGGATATCTTCTGCTCCGTCTACCAATTCATTGTGGCTTACAATATTATCCAGAAAATGTTCCTCAAAATAAAGAGAAAGTTCTTTATTTTCTACACCGAAATGTTTGAATGAGTCATAAAACCGATGTTCTCTCAAATACTCTTTGCCTATAATTCCATCTCTTATCTTTTCCCAAAGGTCTTCATTGATATCGTGGTAAACAGCGTGAAACTCTTCAAAATCGATATTATATTTTGAAGTTATTTCCTGTTTTTCGAAAAGGTCTTTGATCGTCAGATAGGCGTTTCTGCGATGATCCCAGAGCGTATTGTCCAGGTCAAAATAAACATGCTGCATTTTCATACAGCACAAAGTTAATCATTTTAATTTTTTTGAATCGGGTAATTTTTGCTCTTGCTCTTCACAATTTCAATACTTTTAGAAAAATTGAGCAAAAAATCGATGGTTTGTTTTTTAGGTTTCAAAGTTTTCACTTTTAAGGAGTCATTTTTTTTCATAAGCGAAGCATGTTTTCCTTAAAACGCGAAATTTTTCAAAATATTATTTATCTGGTTAATATTATATTATTTTCATCCATGATTTTTCTCAGGTTGATGAGTGCATATCTAACCCGGCCAAGGGTGGTATTAATACTCATATCCGTATGATCTGCAATTTCTTTAAAACTTAGTCCGTCAAAAAACCTTAATTTGATCACTTCCTGCTGATTGAGTGGAAGAAATTGCAGCATTTTCATCAAATCCTCCTGGATCTGGTTAGTAACCATCTGATCTTCAATATTTTCAGAAGGCTCCCTGATCAGGTCAAAAATAGAATACTCATCGGTTTCAAAAGTAGTTTCTGAGACTTTGATATTTTTGGCTTTTGACCGGAAATGATCGATGATTAAATTGTGAGAAATTCTTTTGGCCCAAAGAATAAATTTGCCTTCTTCGTTATAGCGTCCTTCTTTAAGCATTACAATAATTTTCATGAATGTATCCTGAAAAATATCGTTGGCTAAATCTTCATCATTAATTTTATAAAAAATGAATGTAAAAAGTTCTCTCTGATGGCGATGAATAAGGGTTGACAATGCCTCTTCGTCACCTTTCTGGTAAAGTGAAATTAGTAAACTATCCGATTTTGATTTCATAACTCTTCTCAATATAACATTTGTAGACAGGTATCCTTCCAGATATCTCATCTGGTTCTAGCTGTAAATACAAAACAGTTTTTAGAGTAGAGTCTCTTCGATAGGCTGGTACAAATTATATTATGACGTAAATATAATAATTTTTTAATAACTGTTAACCTTTTATTAATTTTTCACGATAAAAATTTAAAAAAAATCACTTAAACATATCATGAATGAAGACTGTAGGGATATTTAGTGTAAAATTAATATTTATCCCTTTCATTTCTTTACCGTTTAAACGGGTATCTCCAATGGGAAATGCATAGCCACCGGTAAGGTCCAGCATCCCGAATAATGTTACTCCGATCTTGGGAGCTATATATTTATTGGTTCCTTCCGCTCCTACCAAAAAATAGTAAGAATGGTAGAAATCCACATTCTTCTCAAAGTTAAGCAGTACGTCTGCCTGCAGCTTGGGCATGATGGCAAATTTAGAGTCTGCCACTCCCATCAGGGCAGAACCTCCCAACCTGTAAATTACATCGTCATTTTTCAGAAAAAGCAATTTACCCCCGACTTCCCCGAAACTCTGGTTCTGATAGGTATATCCTACACTTATCATTTTATGCATGGTATACTGGGCTTTTACCAATGTAGTCAGAAAAAACAGGGAAAGAATTGTAACCGCAGTTCGAAAATTCATCATCGTTCAATTAATTAAAGTGTAAAAATAAAAAAAACTGCCTTATCAGAAGATAAAGCAGCTCATTTATTCTAAAGAAAAAATTAAATTCCGAAAACAGCCTTAATTTCTTCTACTTTGTCTAGCTTTTCCCAGGTAAAGAACTCAAGGTCCTTCAAGGTAATTTCATTTTTATGGCCTTTATTGAAAGTTTTATCAGCAACATAATGATCTTTACCCATATGCCCGTAAGAAGCCGTTTCCTGATAGATCGGGTTTCTTAATTTCAGATTCTGCTCAATAGCATAAGGTCTTAAATCAAAAATAGCAGAAACTTTCTTGGCAATTTCTCCATCGTGAAGATCAACTTTTGAAGTTCCGTACGTATTAATATACAGACCACATGGCTCAGCAACCCCGATTGCATAAGAAACCTGCACTAAAACTTCGTCAGCAACTCCAGCTGCTACCAGATTCTTGGCAATATGTCTTGTTGCGTACGCAGCACTTCTGTCAACTTTTGAAGGGTCTTTTCCTGAGAAAGCACCACCACCGTGAGCCCCTTTTCCTCCATAGGTATCAACAATGATTTTTCTGCCTGTAAGACCGGTATCCCCGTGAGGACCACCGATTACAAATTTACCGGTAGGATTGATGTGATATTTGATCTGCTCGTTGAATAATGCTTTGATTTCTTCAGTCTGCTGTGCAACAACTCTTGGAACCAGAATGTTTTTGATATCCTCACGGATCTTGTTCAGCATTTCTTCTTCTGTTCCGAAGTCATCATGTTGTGTAGATACTACGATGGAATCAATTCTGATTGGTTTGTGATCATCAGAATATTCAATAGTTACCTGGCTTTTTGCATCAGGACGAAGATAAGTGATTTCTTTATTTTCTCTTCTGATCGCAGAAAGTTCCCTAAGAATAGTATGAGCCAGATCCAGTGCAAGAGGCATGTAGTTTGCCGTCTCATTAGTAGCATAACCGAACATCATTCCCTGGTCACCAGCTCCCTGTGCATTAGCTTTCGCTTCAAAAGATTCATCTGTCACAGCTCTGTCAACTCCTTGGTTGATATCAGGAGACTGCTCGTGAATCGCTGAGATCACTCCACAAGAATCTCCGTTGAACATATATTCCCCTTTTGTATATCCGATCCCATTGATTACCTCTCTTGCAATCGTCTGTACATCAAGATAAGCATCTGACTTTACTTCTCCTGCCAATACAACCTGTCCCGTAGTAACAAGCGTCTCGCATGCTACTTTAGAATCTTTATCATAGGCTAAAAAATGGTCGATTAATGCATCGGAAATCTGATCTGCAATTTTATCCGGATGTCCTTCTGAAACTGATTCAGACGTAAATAAATAAGACATATTATTCTTTGTTTTTTAGATTAAAAATATTGTCGAAGAAAAATAAGAATAAATGGCCCGAAAAAAAGAATACTGTTTTAGCATTTTTTTATAGAGGTTGCAATCAGGTCAAATTTTTCCTCGTTAATAAACGTCAGCAAATTTAAGCACTATTTTCGTAATACTCAAAAATTTTGTTTATTAATTATAATTTTCTTTAAATTAATGATTTATCTCACTTTAAAGCCTTGCGATTACTGAGGCTTTATGCTGACAAATTCTTTTGGGCTTACATGATAATTCAGTTTAAGCTCCAGAGAATTTTTGATAGAATGTGACAATTCATCAATGATTTTCTGTTTAAATGTCGGCTTATAATAAATAATACTGATCTCTCTGTAAGGGAAAGGCTTCTTGAATCTGAAAACATTCTTTTTCTGCTCTTCGGAAAGCTGGCTCAATGCCAGTTCAGGCAGAATACTGATTCCTCCTACTTTATCAACCATATGCACCAAAGTCTGAATATTGGAAGCCAGGAAATCAAGATTCTTAGGCTTTAAGGTATTTTCTTTCAGATGACAGATATTTTCAAATTGATTTCTCAGGCAATTTCCTTCTTCAAGCAACCATACTTTTTCTACATTAAGCTCTTCCGGAATGATGTAAGAATTCTTTTTATTAGCTTCTGTATTAGAGCTATAGATCATCAATTCCTCATTGAAAAGGAAATCCTGGTAAAATTCATCAGCCGTATCATATGGCGTTGAGATAATACCGGCATCCAGCTCTCCTGCTTTTAGTGCTTTAATAATATTATCTGTCGTCATTTCTTTTACATTCATCTGGATCTTCGGATTTTGTTCAAGGAACTTAAAGATCTCAGTCGGCAGAATAAAAGAGGAAACGGTAGGGATAATACCCAAATTAATCGTTCCTCCTAAAATGTTATTCAAAAGGTTGGCTTTATTTTTCAGCTCATTGACAGACTCTATGATCACCTTGGCCTGATCAATGATCTGCAAACCTACATCTGTGGTGCGGATAGGGTGTGTCGTTCTGTCGAAAACCTTCACATCCAGTTCGTCCTCAAATTTCTGTATCATGGCACTTAAAGTAGGCTGAGTAATGAAGCATGCCTGAGCTGCTTTACCAAAATGTTTATACTTATCAACAGCGATAAGATATTCCAGTTGCTGAATGTTCATCTGATTAATATTATCTATTACAAAGATATAATGTTTTTGCTATAAGCAATTAAAAATTCAAGTAAATTTGATAATCACTACCTTTACACTTATATTAAAAAGAAGAAACAATTATTCAAATCATCAATTATATGGATTCTAAAAAATTAACGTTAAGTAGCGGCGCACCTTATTTTGAACATCAGGATTCCCAGACGGTAGGTCCAAGAGGCCCGGTATTGCTGCAAGACTTTGTTCTTCAGGAGAACCTAGCCCATTTCGTTAGGGAAAGAATACCTGAAAGAATTGTGCACGCGAAAGGAAGCGGAGCGTACGGAACATTTACCGTAACGCATGATATCAGCCAATATACCAAGGCAAAATTATTCTCAAAAGTAGGAAACTCATGCAGAATGTTTGCGAGATTTTCTACAGTGGGAGGAGAAAAAGGAAGTGCGGATACGGCGAGAGACCCAAGAGGTTTTGCTTTAAAATTTTATACCGAAGACGGAAACTGGGATCTGGTTGGAAACAATACGCCAGTCTTCTTTATTAAAGACGCGAAAAAATTCCCGGACTTTATCCATACTCAAAAAAGAGTACCCAAAACTAACTTAAAAAGTGCCACCATGATGTGGGATTTCTGGAGCTTAAATCCCGAATCTCTTCATCAGGTACTTATTTTAATGTCAGACAGAGGAACTCCACATGGCTACAGACATATGCACGGTTTCGGATCTCATACTTTCTCGATGATCAATGATAAAAACGAAAGGGTATGGGTAAAATTCCATTTCAAAACGAAACAGGGTGTAAAAAACTTTACGGATGAAGATGCCGTAAAAATGGCAGGAGAGAATCCTGACTTCGCACAGGAAGATCTTTGTAATGCTATTGAAAACGGAGATTTTCCAAAATGGACAATGTATATCCAGGTAATGACCGAGGAGCAGGCAAAAGATTTCAGATGGAATCCTTTTGACGTGACCAAAGTATGGTTCCACGATGATTTCCCACTGATTGAAGTAGGGGAAATGGAACTTAATGAAGTTCCTGTAAATTACTTTGCGCACGTAGAACAATCTACCTTCTCACCAAGCAATCTTATTAACGGAATCAGCTTTTCACCGGATAAAATGCTTCAGGGAAGGCTGTTCTCTTATCCGGATGCTCACCGATACAGAGTTGGTGTGAATGCCCATCAGCTTGAAGTAAACAGATGTCCTTTTGCCGTCAATAATTACCAGAGAGACGGGTTTATGGCAGATTCAAGCCATTATCAGGACAAACCGAATTATTTCCCAAATAGTTTTGATGATACAGAGGCAGACGTATCTTACAAAAATTACGAATATGAGTTAGACAGTGCCCATGTTGCCAACTACAACAGAAACGATAATGACAGTGATCATTATACGCAACCGGGATTATTATATACAAAGGCAATGAGTGCAGAAGACAGGGATCATCTTGTTAAAAATATTATCGGAAGCATGAAAGGTATCACGGGACCTAAAAAAGATGAGATTATCAACAGACAATTATGTCATTTTTTCCGCGCCAACATTGAGCTTGGCATGAAAGTGGCTTCTCAACTAAACGTCAATATTGATGCAAATATGATGAATCACTCTAAATAATCAGATTGAACAATAAAATAAAAAAAAGGAAAAAAAAATAATATTTTTTCCTTTTTTTTGTAAAAAATTCATAATTTGCAAAGGATGATATTTTAAAGTGGAAAAATGAGTTACGAAAATATATTATTAAAAAAGGAAGATAAATTATCTATCATTACCATAAATAGACCTGAAAGTTTAAATGCATTAAATGCAAAAACAATTCAGGAGATCAGTACCGCTCTTGATGAGCTTTCTTCAGACAGTTCATGTAGAGTAATTATCCTTACAGGAAGTGGAGAAAAATCTTTTGTAGCAGGTGCTGATATCAAAGAATTCAGTGATTTCGGACAGGAAAGAGCTGAAGAATTGGCTAGAAACGGACAAAACACTTTGTTCAACAAAATAGAAAACATGCCCAAACCTGTCATTGCAGCCGTAAACGGTTTTGCACTGGGAGGAGGTTTAGAGCTTGCCATGGCATGCCACATCAGATATGCATCGGAAAACGCCAGATTGGGGCTTCCTGAAGTTACCCTGGGATTGATCCCCGGATATGGAGGAACTCAGAGGCTACCGAAGCTTGTAGGAAAAGGTATTGCCAACGAAATGATCTTCTCAGCCAAAATGATCACTGCCCAAAAAGCAAAAGAGATCGGATTGGTCAATGAAGTATACCCTATTGAAGAATTATTAACCAAAACGAAAGAATTAGCGAACATTATTGCCTACAATTCACCAATGGCAATATCCAAGGCGATAAACGCCGTGAATCTATCGGACACGGATAAAGGTTTTGAAACTGAAATCAAATATTTCGGAGAACTTTTTGAAATGAACGATAAGAAAGAAGGAGTCACAGCTTTCCTAGAGAAAAGAAAGCCGAACTTCTAAACTTTCAAAACTTTTAATCCAAATTATTTCGAAAAAACTGATGCTGCGGTATGAATAAGTTTGACAAGGCTTATCTAAAAATGGCCCAGGAATGGGCAAAACTCTCCTACTGTAAGAGAAAACAGGTAGGGGCTCTTATCGTAAAAGATAGGATGATTATTTCAGATGGTTACAACGGAACTCCTTCGGGATTCGAAAACTGCTGTGAAGATGAAGAGGGAAAAACACACTGGTATGTATTGCATGCAGAAGCTAATGCTATTTTAAAGCTGGCTGCTTCTACTCAATCTGCAAAAGGAGCAACGTTATATCTGACGCTGTCACCTTGCAAAGAATGTAGCAAGCTGATCCTGCAGGCAGGTATTACAAGACTGGTGTATATCAATGAGTATTCGGATGACGATGGGATATCGTTCCTGAGAGGCCATAATATTGAAATAGAACAAATATCGGACTGTGAACTAAAAAAATAAGCACAAATGACTTGGGATGAAAAGATCAAAGATTTTGAAATATTTCTTCGTTTCGAAAGAAATTTTTCAGACAATACTCTCGACGCTTATGTTCGGGATATTAAAAAACTAAAAGATTACGCAGAAGAAGATCTGGCAAACGTCGGCCCAGATACTATTGGTTATGAAAACCTGCAGGAGTACATTTTCAATCTTTCTAAACAGAAATTCAGTGAAAGATCTCAGGCAAGATGGATATCTTCCATAAAAGCCTTTTTCAAATTTCTGCTCGAAGATGAATTTCGTGAAGACAATCCGGCAGCGTTACTTGAAGGCCCGAAATTGGGATTGTATCTACCTGATACTTTAAGCCTACCTGATATCAACAGAATTATTGCTGCTATTGAAGTCAATACTGATCTTGGTAAGAGAAACCATTGCATCATTGAGGTATTGTATGGCTGCGGACTCCGTGTTTCTGAACTGATTGATTTGAAAATATCAAACATCAACTTTAAAGAACAGTATATTAAAATCCATGGAAAAGGAAACAAGACCCGTTTCGTTCCTTTGGCTGATTATACTGCAGAAATGCTTGAAAGTTATATCAAAGAGGTAAGATCAAAAGGTAAAATCAATAAAAAATACGAAGACACTTTATTTTTGAACAGCCGTGGAACTTCCATGTCCAGAGTGATCGTATTCCTTATTATCAAGGAACTTACAGATAAGGCAGGGGTCAACAAGAAGATATCTCCCCATACATTCAGGCATTCGTTTGCAACCCATTTATTGCAAAATGGAGCTGATTTGCGTTATATACAGGAAATGCTGGGACACTCCAGTATCACGACTACGGAAATCTACACCCACCTGAAGACTGAAGAATTGAGAGATGTTATTTTGAGTTATCACCCGAGAAATATTAACGTTACTCAATAACCTATGAAATTATTGAAATATTGCCCAAGCTGTGGCAAAGAATCTCTGCATTGGGATGGAGAAAAGAAATGGAGCTGTCCCGAATGCGGTTTTACACTTTATAATAATGTAGCAGGTGCTGTGGCCGTGGTCATCAGATGTGGCGAAGAAATCTACCTTACCAGAAGGAATAGAGACCCAAAAAAAGGAAAACTGGATCTGGCCGGAGGATTTGTAGACCCTAAAGAAAGTGCCGAAGAAACGTGTAAAAGAGAGCTTTTTGAGGAGCTTCAGCTTGATATCGATATTTCAAAACTGAAATACCTTACCAGCCTTCCTAACATTTATCAATACAAAGAAATTGATTACAATACTATTGATCTCTTTTATGAATATAATGTTTCGGAAAAGTTTGAGGTAAACCTCGAAATTTCAGAGATTTCAGAAGCGGTATGGGTTCCTCTCAGGGAACTGAACCTTGAGGATATTGCTTTCGATTCTCAAAAGAAGTTTTTTGAGGTCTACATTAAGAAATAATTTTTTCTCAATATACTCTCGCAGATTTTGCAAATGCAGCAGATCATTGGTAATTTCCAACTGCTTATTCTGTAAAATCTGCGAGTTTTTTATGTTGAATACACAAGTTATTGCAGAATGTTATACAAAACGCATCTGTGCAATTCGTGTACTCTGTGGGAAATATATTGTAATTAATAGGTTTTGGATTTCAGCATTTCTTCAAAATACTGAATAAGTAAAGTTCTTTCAGCTTCCGAAAGATTGGCCTCTTTGTGATAAACAATATATCCGGGCAGCGGCATTGTTTTGTGCTTAAGGGCCTCAACAGACCTATCCAGCATATTTTCTTTAAGCTCCTTGTTATAAGTATCCCAAACAGAGAAATTAAGGTGCTGGCGCCCATCGTTCACATGGCTTTTGACAGACCAGGAAATGGGCGCTATGTAGGCATATTTAGGATATACTGTTTCATTCGAATGACAGTCATAGCATGCATTTTTGAGCAATGCTCTTACTTTTTCCGGAGCAGCTTTTGTTTCTACAAAATTCACTCTAGAATCCACAGGTTGATTCACCCTGTCGATGGGTACAAACTGAATCAGCGCAAAAGCGACCAAAGTCCAGAAGAATATTTTTTTTGCCGTCTTCATTATTTATTTTGCTGGAGTCAAAATCGCGCTATTGGATTTTAATTCTTTTTTTACTTCTTGTTTTACGGTTTCTTTCTCGTCGGTAGCCGTAGGCGGAACAGGGTTTTCAGTGGCTGGCGGAGGCGTCGTTCCTTTCGGATTATCCAATGTCCTTGTGTCTTTCAGATCCCAGTCTTCCCTTGTTTCCCATAACCCTCTGACAATGGCTTTTTTATAGAAAACATATGCATCTTCAGCAAATGTTTCACTGGCAAAATCAGCATTGTCCCAATATTTGTTTTCATTATTGTCAACTAATATTCTTACAAAATATTCGCCGGGTTTAAGGATATCAAATTTTACCTTATCTCCCTTTATATATTTCTGGTACGCAACTTTTTCTGAAGAATCCAACAGCTGAATCCAATAGCTGGAAGCCGGTGCATTGGTAAGCGCAAATTCAAGACTTCCGAACTGATCAATTTTCTCAACATCGAAATCAAAACGTTTTGATTGTGCGTTCTTAGCATAAAAAGATGACACGGTTTCCTTTGGAACAGTAAGCTGGTATTTCTTTCCATTGACAAAATCTGATTTAACCTCTATCAGATAAGGATTGGTTTCGGAAATCTTCGCTGTAAATTCCTGAGTGGTTAAGCTATCACTTTTCAGTACCCATTTCGAAGGATCAATTTTATCAACAATATAGTTAGACAGAATTCTAAAGTCAGATTTTGGGGCTAATGAACCGCCGCCATTATCACTGTTGATATCCATCGCATTTTTCTTATTGTATTTATAAAATAAAGAAACGGTGTACAGACTATCTTTTTTCGGGCCAAGATTATGGGTAAACATAAGCTTTTCAGCGGTCTCCTGCCCTATATTATCTTTCACGGCATCAAACCAGATTCTTACAGAATCTGACTTTGGACGGTGAGTAACTTTTAAGTCTTTAAGTTTATCCGTAGCAGACTGTACTTTTACCTCATCGGGATGACCTTCGAATGTCATCAGAACTCCTCCTGCAATTTCTTTCATTTCTGCATATTTTACAGGCTTTCTGGACGGGTAAACACTTAAATTCAGTCCGGATATCGATTTTTCGATATCTATAGCTTCTTTTTTAAATCCGATTTTTTCTTTTCCGGGATCGTAAATGGAATTTCCGTTTTCGTCATCAAAAGCTATAATTCTATATTTTCCGGGTGAAAGATAATTCAGCTCATAATATCCGTCCTCATCAACTTTCGTGATATAATAAGGTTTTTGTTTGTAGTTCATGGTATCTTTTACCTGATATAATCCTACAACCAATTTATTCTCATTAGTACCGGTTTTTTTCTTTATTTCCATCGCATCTTTCACCTCACCACTCACATACAAATCATCCAATTTGTCTCCGGTGGAGAAAGCAAAGTTGAAATAGCGTAAAATGTTAGATTCGTTGTTATCTACAATAGAATTTCCGAAGTTAAAATTATAAGTAGTATTCGCTTGCAAAGTATCTGCCCACTGGATCAGGACAAATTTATTGGCGATATTCGACGGAAGTATTCTTTTAATGTTTTTAATAGGTGGGGAGATGATCAGGTTTTTATTGATATCTTTCAAGGTCACATATTCATCAAAATCGAGACGAAGTTCGTGGATATCTCTTTTTACATTGATCCTTGTCGTATCAATATTTGAGCTTAAAAATCTGGGAGCTAAAGTATCTTTAGGCCCACCTACAGGAGATCCCACCCTTGCACATGAATGTACAAGAAAACAGATAACTAATAATAAAAGAAACCTTCTCATGAAAATGTTTGAGCAAAAATAAACATTATTCTCCAAAAACTTCGTGTCCGGAGTTCAAAGTATCTTTGCTGTCATTCATAACGGTCTGAAGTTTATCTTTCTGTAAAGGGAAATCTTCAAATAATCCGGATAGTGCCAACGCAGTGTATACTTTGTTTGAATACTTATTTCCGATCGCGATAATGGTTACTTTAGATTTTAAAAGATGGGCAAACACGGAATTCGTCCCATGCCACCATCCGTTGTGATAAGTAAGTTTCTCACCGTTTTCGAATATTTTCATTCTGAAACCAAGTCCATAATTATTCATTCCTGCCTTTTCGTTGCTGTACGGTGTGAATACCATTTGCATAAGATCGGGCTTTAAGAAATCCTTTGAAAACATTGCTTTTGAGAAATTGTACAAATCTCTTGGTGTTGTGTACACATTTTTATCACCATAAATCAGATCCAATCGATCTAGAGGATACAATTTGTTACCGCCGTAATAAAAAGACTGCGAAGCGGTTGGAATATCCTTTTCCTGGAAGATATAGGTATTCTTCATTTTCAACGGTGTAAAGACCATCTCCTGCATAGCCTGAGGAAAAGGTGTTTTCGTTATTTTTTCTATCAGCAATGCCAACATTGCAAAGTTGGTATTACAGTACATAAATCCTGTATCTGTATCTCTTGCCAAATCAGGTTTGTATTTGATGATCATATTCAAAATATCCTGATTGGTAAGAAACTGCTTGGAAAGCTCTGCCGGGGCGGGCTGTATCTTGGTGATAAAATATTCGTATTTCGGAAGACCACTTCTTTGGTCTAATAAGGTCTGAACAGTTACGTTAGGATAAGGAAATCCCGGAAAATACTGAGTAAGAGGATCAGAAAGTTTTATTTTTCCTGCTTCTACCAGTTTCATCATTGCCATTGCTGTCAACGTTTTAGAGACAGAAGCAACATGCAGAGGTGTATTTTTATCGATGGGCATCTGGTTGCCCTGTCTTCCGAAACCTCTGTAATTTTCATATAGAATCTCGTCTCCTTTAGCTACCAGCACACCTCCGCTCAAATCACTCCCTTCCCACACTTTTTTATAATACTGGTCAATATACCCCACTAAAAATTGTTTATTGGAAAGAAGACCGTCAGCCTTGGTAAAGACTGTATTTAAATCAACGTTTCCGTAGTTGGGTAAGTTAGTTGTATTTTCAACCGATGCTTCTTTAGCTTCGGATTTGTTTTTACAGGAAAATAGGGATAAAAAAACAGTTACAAGGAGTACAAAGTTACACGTCTTCATGAGATTCAAAAATGAGCGGCAATTTAATAAAACTCAAAAATAAATAATAAATATGGAGGGAATATTATGAATTATTTAACACAAATAGAGGGAAAAACAGAATTCTAAGTAAGGGAAAACAGGGTGTCAGAGCTTCTCAGACCGAAAAAGAAGGCTAATATCAATAATTTTGCGTTACCGACATTAGCCTTCTTTTGTTTTATATTAAATATTTTCAGTTCTTTCTGCTTAACAGTACGAAGCAACTATCTTATCGACAATAAACTGCGCCAGCTTTTCTTTACTCTGGTGTGTCCAGCCTGCAATATGGGGAGTCACAATAGCTTTTTCTGATTCCAGAAGGTATTTTAAATCTTCATTTTCTGTTTCCAGATTTTCGAAGGATGACTTTTCATACTCCAGGACATCTAAGCATGCTCCTTTTACTTTTCCTGACTTTAAGCCTTTCACAAGATCTTTTGTTGTTACGTTCTTTCCTCTGGCCGTATTGACAAAATAAAAGTCATTTTTCATTTCTGCAATAAATTCCTCATCAATAAGACCATTTGTTTCCTGTGTAAGAGGAATATGTAAACTCAAAATCTCCGCAGACTGCTTGAGCTCTTCCAGGCTAACCTGTGTTGCGAATTCGTCGGCAAGTCCCGGAAGAATATCGTGAAAAATAACTTTGCATCCGAATCCTGAAAGTCTCTTGGCCGTGGCTTTCCCCATATTTCCATATCCGATCAGGCCAACCGTTTTTCCAAGCAGTTCGTCGCCTCTGTTTTCCTCCCGCTTCCAAATTCCTTTTTTTACTTCCTGGGAGGCAATAAACAGCCTGTTCATGATCACCAACAGCATTCCCACAACATGTTCAGCTACGGAATCCCTGTTTCCTTCCGGAGAGTTGATCAGCTGAATTCCCAATTCTTCGGCTACAGGAATATCAATATTTTCCATCCCGGCACCTACTCTGGCAATAAATTTCAAATTTTTCCCGTTTTCCAGAAATTTTTTATCCAAAGGAATACGGCTTCTGATGATAATACCGTCATAATTTTTGATTTTATCACAAACCTCCTCGTACGAAGAAGTAAAATCCTCTTCTAAAATAAAGTTCTTTGCTAAAAGCTGCTCGGTGATAAGGGGATGATTTTTATCTAAAAGAAGTACTTTCATAGTATTTAAAAACAAATGACACTAATGGTTTCACAAATAACACCACCATTCTGTTTTGAGATAAAGAGGGCCGTGTTTTTTATAATATGATTAAAAAATAAAAATGCTTTTAATTTGGAAGTCCGGCATTAAAAGCATTTATATTTTTATTTTTTATCTTTTTTAGAAGTTTGAGTTTCTGTCGGTTCCTGGAATAATTTCTTAAGTTCTACAGACTCCAATGGTTTCATTCTTCCGGAAAGGATCAAAGAAAGCTCTTTTCTGCGGAAAGCTGCCGCATATCTTTCTTTTTCCTCTTCAGTCTCCGGGATCATTTCAGGGATGGGGATAGGACGATTGAATTCATCTACCGCAACGAAGGTATAGATCCCTGAATTGGTGTGAATTTTTTTCTGATTAATCGGGTCATCTGACCATACATCAACATATACTTCCATAGACGTTGAAAATGCTCTTGAAACTTTTGATTCCAAAACCACTACACCACCCTCGGGAATCGGATGATTGAAAGAAACGTGGTTTACAGAAGCAGTTACAACTCTTCTTTCGCAGTGTCTTGCAGCAGAAATAGATGCACATCGATCCATTTTTGCTAAGAGCTCACCGCCAAAAAGATTTCTTAAAGAGTTGGTTTCGTTCGGAAGAACGATATTAGTCATAATAGTCAGAGATTCTGACGCTTTTTTTATTTTTGCCATTTATTCTTAGTGTTGTTTCGGGCAGCCGGAACCGTTTTCGATCCTTTTACGGCGGGTTGTATTAATGAATCTTTCTTCAGTGAATCAGAAACAGGAGTTCCTGGTGTATGCACCAATACTTTAACGGTATCTTTTACAATTCTGTGCGTAGACGTTTGTACTGAAACTTTATTAAAAGATTTTTTCCCAAAAATAAGTTCCTGTTGAGTAAACATCAGGTAGAGAATACCTAAAACAGGAATAATTAATAAGAAAATCCACAGAATGGATTTATTGAATTTGTAATCCTTCTCCCGTTTTTCTGAGGTTTTTACTTTTTCGCCATTATTGATATCTGAAAAGCGGATTTCTTCCAATCCGTAAAAATCAGGATGACCTGCTTCTACACGGTTTCCCTTAAAATGAGTATGCCCCTCTTCTGTAAAGATTGTACCAAGGTTCTGAATTTCAAGAACCTGCTCTGCCTGAAGTTTTTTCTTCCAAAAGTCAGTCTGGATTTTCAGATCGCTTTTTGAAGCTTCGAGAGACATCTGCTTTTGAGTGGCAATAAAAGAAGCCAGTTCATCAGCCTTTACTTCATAATCAATTGCAAATTTGATCTCACTTGCGGGAGGCAGGATGCTTCCGTTTTCAGAATTGATAATCGCCTTAGAATTTTTCAGAGAAAACACTCCAAAGCCTGGAACCGTGGCAGTTCCATATTGTTTCAAATATTCTAAAATATATGCTGAAATATTCATTTGCTGGCAAATTTATAACTTTTTCACGACTTTTGAAGACATTTCATCTGATATAAAAAAAGACTGCCGAAACAGTCTTTTGATTATTCTACAGTAAAATGGGGTTCCCATTCATTATCCTCAATCTCTTTGAAGGCAAATTTGTCAATTTCTTTATGCGTTCTGGTATGAACCTATTGAATTTTCCAGCTGATGCCAAACATAAAATTGGTTCCGGCCTGTGCAAAATAATAGGGCTCACCACCATAAACAGCTCCGTTGTTTACATATTTTTTATTGAACAGATTGTTCACCAGTAATTTCAGGGTCACATCATTATGAGCAATTTTAAACTGGTATTGTGCATTAAAATCGGTCAGGATATAATCTTTAAGCTGTACGTTTTGATTCTCCGTATTATCAAGATACTGTTTTCCGACATACTGGTTCATTAAAGCCAGCTGGAAGTTCTTGGCAGCTTTGAAGGTTAGTCCCAGGTTGGCAACGACATCCGGAGAAAATGAAATCTGTGTATTTCCCAGATTTTTAACCTCTTTCTTATTCTTCATATTAAAATCAAGGTTTCTGTTCTGGCTTAAACTTAAATTTCCTGAAACCTCCCATTGTTTAGATAGTTTGGCGAGTAATCCTATTTCTATTCCTCTTCTGTAGCTCTTTCCTGAATTTGTTCTGATAAATGCTCCCACATTATTCAGTTGCCCGTTGAGTACCAACTGATTGACATAGTACATATAATACAGGTTGGCCGTTACCGATAGGAAACCAAACTGTTTTTCCATTCCCGCTTCAAAATCATGGAGCTTTTCAGCTTTTACGGTATTATCTGCAGTCAGATCATCCCTGTTGGGTTCACGGTGTGCGTGAGCATAGGATAAAAATATTTTTCCGTTTCCGATTTTATAATTTACTCCTGCTTTAGGATTGAAAAACAACCAGTTTTTATTGATATTTCCTCCTTCCCCGTCACCGTCCAGGATGATCTTTGTATCGTAATTAATTCTTCTAAGCTGCAGATCTCCAAAGAATTCAAAATCACTTACCCTTACCAAAGCCTTAGCAAACCCGGCCACTTCAGTTTTTACCGAACGTCCCCTGTAATATTCATACTCATCAATCTGTGGAAAATACACTCCGGTTACATTGCCAAAATGTTTCCCGTAATACTGGTTGGCTACTATTCCGAAATTAAGATCCAGATTTTCAAACTTTCCGTATAATGTAGAAACTAAACCATAGAAATGATTATCCAGCCATTTTTTTCTGATAAAGTCAGTTTTCTCTACAGGAGCGCCGTTTACGATCGGAACAGTCAGATTATAATTAGAATAGTGCGTTGCATCTTCATCAGTTTCATCTACCCTGGTATAGTTTTCATAATAGCCTTTTCCCCTCGTATAGTGTAAAGTAGTTTCCAAATTCCATGTGTCATTGAACTTTTGTTCCCAAAGAAACTGGTAATGATTCTGGCGGTAGTTGTCAGTTTCACCATCATAAAATTTCTTTTCTCCGGTAAAAAGATCAGTATATTCTCCGGCAGAATTGTAAGTAGGATCCGTTTCCCATGTTTTTCTGCTGATTCCGTTCCATGCCTGATAAGTTCTTTCTTTTCCGCCGAAAGCCATTAACCGTAATCTCGTGTTTCCTTCTTCAAATAAGGCCGTGAAATTGTAGGAATGAAGATTGGTAGAAGCTCTGTCAATATACCCGTCGGAGTGAATATGAGAGTATCTACCCATGATAGAGAGCCTGTTTTTCCAGAATTTTCCTGTTCCAACTTCTGCAGAATATTTATAGGTATTGAACGATCCGTAGCTGTCGTCTGTTTTAAAATAAAATTTATCCTCCGGATCCTTTGAAATCACATTAATGCTGGCTCCAAAAGAAGAAACTCCGTTATTGGAAGTTCCCACTCCCCTCTGGATAACAATCTGAGATGCGGAACTCGTTAAGTCCGGCACATTTACGAAAAAAGCCCCCTGGCTTTCAGCATCATTGAACGGCACTCCATTCATCATGACATTTACTCCTCTTCCGGCTACCCCACGAATTCTGATCCCCGTGTATCCTACTCCGTTTCCGGCATCAGATGTAGAAATAACCGAAGTTTGGTTTTTCAAAAGGATAGGAAGATCCTGTCCCATGTTTTTACCGTCTAAATCTTTCTGAACATTGATGATTTCCTTAGCAACAGGAAGCCTTTTGGTAAAGTTGACCGCTTCAATTTCTCTGACTTTCAGAGAATCTTTGTTTTGAGCCTGGATAAAAGCTACAGAGCCTACACTAAGCCCTAAAAAAAATAAACCTTTCATTCTATAAATCTTTGACATTTAATGAATAAAAGGGGATCGATAAGATATTATACAATTCGACTCACCGTCGTCGATGTGTCCCTAAACAGCATTACCTGTTCCAGGTTCATTGGGTATCATCTCAGCCTGTTAAAGCACCCCTTTATTTCAGCTGCAAAAGTACAAAAAATTATGCGCAATACCATCATTAATCTTGGTATGCAGCCATCGCTTACTTTATCTAGTATGTTTTATTACGTGCATCGATATAATAATAATTTTTTCCGTCTTTGGTTACTTCAAACATTCGTCCCAGTTTCCAGCTGAAATTTCTTTTAATATTGGAGTATTCAAAAGGAATGATAATCTTGTTATTCACATCAATCACTCCAAATTTATCATTGTTGGAAGCTACAATCATCGGGTCTGACACATCATCTCCTTCCATGATGTATAAATATTGATATTGCGGATAAATCTGGTATTGTCTGTAATCTGCTTCATTAAAAAATTTTGACTTTTCAATGACTCCGTAAAAGCCGTTCAAAACATAGGCCTGAAACAATTGTTGCTTATACTCTTCAAATTTACATTTCCCGAAGTCTGAGTCTTTAAACTGATACACTCTTTTTCCGGATTGATCAATACGATAGGAAATCATATCTTTTTCCACCGTAGCATAATCACTTGTTCCGAACTTTCGAACTTTCTCATTGGGAGAGTTTAAAAGATTACAATCTTCAAAAAAGAACACGGCGATATGATACTCAGGCTGAATGATGAATTTCCCGTTTTGATTGACATAGCCAAATTTTCCGTCTTTCTTTTTCGGAATTAAAACCGGAAGATCTTTATGGATCAGTACGAGATCAGGATTAGGCTTCGTTATTAAATTGCCTTTTTTAATACTGGTTTTAGGCGTATTTTTCACTGTTATTTTCTTCACAGATTTGGTCTGCGAGAAAACGAAAACCGAAATAAAAATACACAAAACATTCAGGATATTTTTCATATTCACCATTTGCATGCAAAATTACGGCCAAAAATAGAAAATATCAAATTCATATTTATAAAGAATCTAAATAATTTCATCTTTATAAAATAGTAAAATTTCGTATTTTTGGGAACATTTTGAATTGTTTAATAAATTTTAAAAACTTTTAAAAAAAGACGTAGATCATACTGCCTTTAACCCGGTTCAATCAACGTATCAAAGTACGGAAACTCAAAATGTTATTTAAATTGTATTTTATACCAACCGGCAAAGGAGCAATAACAGAGTGATACCTGTTGTTTACATCTGCCTTAAAAGTGAAAGACTTCTATTATGAATTATAAGGATTACATCAAAGAGATTGAAGAAAGAAAAGACCAGGGGCTTCATCCAAAGCCAATTGATGGTGCTGAATTATTAAGCGAGATCATCGCACAAATTAAAGATTCAGGTAATGCAGATCGATCGGATTCTCTTAAATTTTTCATCTACAACACTCTGCCGGGAACAACAAGCGCTGCAGGAGTTAAAGCTAAATTTTTAAAAGAAATCATTCTCGGTGAATCCGTAGTAGAAGAAATATCTCCGGCTTTTGCCTTTGAATTATTATCCCACATGAAAGGGGGGCCTTCTATCGAAGTATTGTTGGATCTTGCCTTAGGAAACGATCCGGCCATTGCTAAAGAAGCGGCTGAAGTCCTTAAAACACAGGTTTTCCTTTATGAAGCGGACACCAACCGTTTGAAGGAAGCCTTCAACAATGGTAACGAAATCGCTCAGCAGATTATCGAAAGCTACGCAAAAGCTGAATTCTTCACCAAACTTCCTGAAGTGGCTGAAGAAATCAAAGTGGTTACTTATATTGCAGGTGAGGGAGATATTTCAACAGATTTACTTTCTCCGGGAAACCAGGCGCACTCCAGATCAGACCGTGAACTTCACGGAAAATGTATGATCACGCCTCAGGCACAGGAAGAGATCAAAGCTTTACAAGCTCAGCATCCTGATGCGAGCGTAATGCTTATTGCTGAAAAAGGAACAATGGGAGTGGGTTCTTCAAGAATGTCAGGAGTAAATAACGTTGCTCTCTGGACAGGAAAACAAGCAAGCCCATATGTACCATTCGTGAATTTTGCTCCGATAGTAGGAGGTACCAACGGTATCTCTCCAATTTTCCTAACCACGGTAGATGTTACAGGTGGTATCGGAATTGACCTTAAAAACTGGGTTAAAAAAGTTGATGAAAACGGAAACGTTGTTCGTAATGAAAATGGTGAGGTAGTTCTTGAAGAAGCGTATTCTGTAGCTACAGGAACTGTTTTAACAATCAATACAAAAACAAAAAAATTATACAATGGCGATCAGGAATTAATTGATATTTCCAGATCTTTCACGCCACAGAAAATGGAATTCATTAAAGCTGGCGGATCTTATGCAATTGTATTTGGTAAAAAACTTCAGACATTTGCTGCTGACCTTTTAGGAGTAGAAGCTCCTCAGGTTTTTGCTCCGTCAAAAGAAATTTCTAATGAAGGACAAGGACTAACGGCTGTTGAAAAAATATTCAACAGAAATGCCGTGGGTTCTACACCAGGTAAGGTACTACATGCAGGATCAGACGTTCGTGTAAAAGTGAATATCGTAGGTTCTCAGGATACGACAGGTCTTATGACCTCTCAGGAGCTTGAATCTATGGCTGCCACTGTAATTTCTCCAATCGTTGACGGTGCTTACCAATCCGGTTGTCACACTGCTTCAGTATGGGACAAAAAAGCTCAGGCCAACATACCTAAGCTGATGAAATTCATGAACGATTTCGGCTTGATCACTGCCCGTGACCCGAAAGGTGAATATCACGCCATGACAGACGTAATTCACAAAGTTCTTAACGATATTACCGTAGACGAGTGGGCGATCATCATTGGTGGTGACTCGCACACAAGAATGTCTAAAGGAGTAGCCTTTGGAGCTGACTCAGGAACCGTTGCCCTTGCATTGGCTACCGGAGAAGCATCCATGCCAATTCCTGAATCTGTAAAAGTAACTTTCAAAGGTGAAATGAAGCCTCACATGGATTTCCGTGATGTGGTTCATGCGACTCAGGCTCAGATGCTGAAGCAATTCGGAGGGGAGAACGTATTCCAGGGAAGAATCATTGAAGTTCACATCGGAACACTTCCTGCTGACCAGGCCTTTACCTTTACAGACTGGACTGCTGAAATGAAGGCTAAAGCTTCTATCAACATTTCTGAAGATAATACCTTGATCGAATCACTGGAAATCGCAAAAGGAAGAATCCAGATCATGATCGATAAAGGAATGGACAACCACAATAAGGTTCTTCAGGGATTAATTGACAAAGCAAACAAGAGAATTGAAGAAATAAGATCCGGTGAAAAACCAGCTCTTACTCCGGATTCTAATGCTAAATATTATGCTGAAGTAGTGGTAGACCTTGATGTAATCGTTGAACCGATGATTGCGGACCCGGATGTAAACAACGACGATGTTTCTAAAAGATATACTCACGATACCATCAGAGACCTTTCGTATTATGGAGGTGAGAAAAAAGTAGATCTTGGGTTCGTTGGATCTTGTATGGTTCACAAAGGAGACCTTAAGATCGTTTCTCAAATGTTGAGAAACCTTGAAAAGCAGCAAGGAAAAGTAGAATTCAATGCTCCACTTGTGGTAGCAGCACCTACGTACAACATCATTGATGAGTTAAAAGCTGAAGGAGACTGGGAATTATTAGAAAAATACTCAGGATTTGAATTCAATGATAATGCTCCGAAGGGAGAAGCCCGTACGGAATACGAAAATGTAATGTATCTTGAGCGTCCGGGATGTAACCTTTGTATGGGTAACCAGGAAAAGGCAGCAAAAGGAGATACGGTATTGGCAACTTCTACCCGTTTATTCCAGGGAAGAGTCGTTGAAGATTCTGAACGTAAAAAAGGTGAATCTTTACTGGCCTCTACTCCGGTTGTTGTTTTATCTGCAATCATTGGTAGAATTCCAAGTATTGAGGAGTACAAAGCAGCAGTTGAAGGTATTGACCTTACTACGTTTGTACCTTCTATCAAAGAATTGACTAGCACACACGCTCACTAAACAGAGCTTACCCTATAAGTCGAAAGACTTTTGAATATTTTAAATGAAAGATTTTACTTCTTCGGAAGCTAAAATCTTTCATTTTTTTGTTTAGAACGTTTCTATTTTAAGGGACATACCATTTTTTTTGTGATAAATCAAGAAAATAAATTCTATTTTTTCTTAAATTGAAAGTGATAAAATCAGTCGGTTTTATGATCATAATTATCCCTGTTTAAGGATTATAGGAACGTTTTTTGATATAAATAAAACGTCTTTTCTATCCTAAACAGGGAAGAGAAGTAATGAAAAAGAAATAAAAATTACAATTAGATATGACTTTTGATATTGATATGATCAAAAAGGTGTACGAGCGTTACCCTGAAAGAATTGCTGCGGCAAGACAAATTGTTGGAAAACCTCTTACCCTTTCAGAAAAAATCCTTTACACCCACCTTTGGGAAGGAAATGCTACACAGGAATATGAAAGAGGAAACTCTTATGTAGATTTTGCACCGGACAGAGTAGCCATGCAGGATGCCACTGCACAGATGGCACTTTTACAGTTTATGCAGGCAGGAAAAGCCAAAGTAGCCGTTCCTTCAACCGCTCACGCAGACCACCTGATCCAGGCAAAAGTGGGAGCTGATAAAGATTTGCAGGAAGGTATCAACAAAAACTCAGAGGTATTCAACTTCTTAAGTTCTGTATGTGATAAATACGGAATCGGATTCTGGAAACCGGGAGCTGGTATCATTCACCAGGTGGTATTGGAAAACTACGCTTTCCCCGGAGGAATGATGATCGGTACGGACTCGCATACGGTAAATGCCGGAGGACTTGGAATGGTCGCCATCGGTGTAGGTGGTGCTGATGCAGTAGATGTAATGGCCGGAATGGCATGGGAACTTAAAATGCCCAAGCTTATCGGGGTTAAATTAACCGGTAAAATGAGCGGATGGACTTCTGCTAAAGATGTAATTCTAAAAGTAGCAGGAATTCTTACCGTAAAAGGAGGTACAGGATGTATCGTAGAGTACTTTGGAGAAGGTGCGGAATCTCTTTCTGCAACAGGTAAAGGTACCATCTGTAACATGGGTGCTGAAATCGGAGCTACCACTTCGACTTTCGGATACGATGACTCAATGAGAAGATATTTATCTGCAACCGGAAGACAGGATGTTGTAGATGCAGCTGATAAAATTGCAGAGCACTTAACAGGTGATGCTGAAGTATATGCCAATCCGGAAAAATATTTCGATCAGTTAATTGAAATCAACCTTTCCGAGTTGACTCCGCACCTGAACGGACCTTTCACTCCGGACCTGGCAACACCTGTTTCTGAATTCAAGGCGAAAGCTGAGGCAAACGGATGGCCGCTGGAAGTTGAATGGGCTCTTATCGGGTCTTGTACCAACTCTTCTTATGAAGATTTATCACGAGCTGCTTCTATCGTAGAAGATGCTGTAGCAAAAGGAGTAAAACCGAAAGCCATCTTAGGAATCAATCCAGGTTCTGAGCAGGTGAAATTTACTGCGGAAAGAGACGGGTTCCTGAATTCATTCAGAAAATTTGAAAACGCAAGAATCTTTACCAATGCGTGCGGTCCATGTATCGGACAATGGGACAGAGAAGGTGCTGAAAAAGGAGAGAAAAACTCTATTATCCACTCTTTCAACAGAAACTTCGCAAAAAGAGCTGATGGTAACCCAAATACCCACGCTTTTGTTGCCTCACCGGAAATGGTAGCTGCTGTAGCAATTTCAGGAAGATTAGATTTCAACCCGATTTCAGATACACTTACCAATGAAGCCGGCGAGCAGGTAAAGCTGGACGAACCTAAAGGTTATGAACTTCCTGCTAAAGGTTTTGCCGTAGATGACAACGGATATCAGGCACCATCTGCAGACGGTTCTAATGTTGTGGTGAATGTAAGTCCGACTTCAGACCGACTTCAGTTGTTAGAAGAATTCCCGGCTTGGGATGGTAAAAATATTACCGGGGCTAAGGTGTTGATCAAAGCTTTCGGTAAATGTACTACTGACCACATTTCTATGGCGGGACCTTGGTTGAAATACAGAGGTCACCTTGATAATATTTCAAACAACATGTTGATCGGAGCTGTTAATGCTTACAACATGGAAACAAATAAGGTTAAAAATGAATTAACCGGTGAGTACGGTGAAGTTCCGGCTGTACAAAGAGCTTATAAAGCTGCAGGGATCCCAACCATTGTAGTAGGAGATCAAAACTACGGGGAAGGTTCTTCAAGAGAACATGCAGCTATGGAACCAAGGCACCTTGGGGTAAAAGCTGTATTGGTAAAATCATTTGCAAGAATTCACGAAACAAACCTTAAAAAACAAGGAATGTTGGGAATTACTTTTGCCAATGAAGCAGATTATGACAAAATCCAGGAAGATGACACGGTTAATTTCTTAGATCTTGACCAGTTTGCTCCGGGAAAACAATTGACTTTAGAATTCGTTCACAAAGACGGAACTAAAAATATTATCATGGCCAACCATACTTACAACGATCAGCAAATTGATTGGTTCAAAGCTGGTTCTGCCCTGAACCTGATTAAGCAACAGGAAAAATAAAAATTAATTGTTAGATCGATTAATGACAAAAGACGGCTTCTCTTGAAGCCGTCTTTTTATTTATAATAGTATTTTAGAATTTAAACTCTATTCTTGCAAAAACAAATCTTCCTCCAATACCATATTGTGATACCTGTCTGGAGTAGACAAACTGATTATCAGCAGTTAAAGAACTTATATTGGGACTCTTTGAAGGGAGTATATTGAATATATTATTACTTCCTATTGTTGCTGAAATATTTTTAGTAAAGTCATATCCAACTGATAGATCGGTAATCAGGCGGTTATTCAATACAAAATGCTCTCTGCTCCCTGTTACTCCATCAAAATTGGCATCAATAACGTCGGCATCAGTTACTTTACCAAAGAAGGAATTTCTGAGTAGAATATTCAGCCCGGCTATCTTCAGATTATTGGAAAGGGTAGCTTTCACCCGGGGAACAGCTTCTTCAAAGTAGATTCTGTTAGGCTCTGAAAAGTAATTATCAATTTGACTTACTAATTTTGGAGAAGCATGAATCTCTCCTACTCTTTTGGTTTTATTAAAATTCAGTCCTAAGTTATTTTCCAATGAAATTCCGGATGAGATTTTAGAAGTCTGAGAGATTGTAATGTCCAAACCTTTCGTTTCCGAATCTACAGCATTAGCAAAGAAATTCGCAGCACTTGCCCTTGCCAGGTCAAAGGCGCTCTGAAGAACAGCCTGGTCAGACCCGGGTGTAAAGGTTCCTGAAGGCCGGAAAAACAAATCAGTAAGCACCACTCTATCTTTAATTTTAATAAGATATGCATCAGCGGTAAACACTAAATTGATTCCAGGAACTTTAAAGGTAATTCCCGTACTGAAAGATTTTGATGTTTCCTGTTTTAATTTCGGAATACCGAGCGCCTGGGCAGCGTCTGAGTTATTTCTAAAGGTTCCTACCTGTGTTGTTTTTCCCTGTTGGATTAATGTAGATGTAGAGCTATAGTAAATCTGAGCTAATGACGGAGCCCTGAACCCTGTAGAAATAGCTCCTCTCCAGTTAAGATTAGGTGCCAGTTTCACGTTTGTTGCCAATTTATAATTAAAGGTAGAACCAAAATCAGAATAATTTTCGTAACGCAAAGCACCTTCTACCAACCATCCTTTCGTTACTTCAAGCTCAAGATCAGCATAGGCAGCGATACTGTTTCTATTTCCTGAAACAGCATTATCAGGACTAAAACCAGGAAAAACCTGTGCTCCTGCCGGCCTTATATTTCCAAAAAAATCTGTTACTTTTTCATTTTCAGGAGTCCCGGCCGTCACAAGATTCCCAAAAATATCATAGGAAGCATATGAATTCTCCTTTCCCTGATTCACTTTATAGTTTTCATGCCTGTATTCTCCTCCAAATGCCACATTTAAACCTTCTAAAACATCATATTTTCTTGAAAAATCCAGGTTAAGGGTATTCTGGGAAAATTCGGAGCCACCGGCGTCAAAATTTCTTGGTGAACGATCTGTAAGAGATGCATTGAAGGTATTGACAACACCAAATTTAAAAGCATTTTTTCCGAACGTATTACTTAAGTCAACGTTCCATCCATTCCATTTTCCTTTGACTCCGGCAGCAAGAGAATAATCATTCACAGTTGCTTCAATCTGCGGCAAATATCCGTTAGGAGTTATTGCATTGATATTCCTTTCATTATTAGGAAGCCTGTAAAAGCCGCCTGCATTTCCCAATCTGTAGCTGTATCCTCCGAAAGAATATATTTTCCAGTCATCATTCAATGGTACCTCTGAGTTGAAAAAAAGCTGGGCAGACTGTAATTTGGACTGCCCTGCTCTAAGGCTGAAATCTTTTCTTTCAAGCCCTCTGTACGCAAGTTCCTGATTTGTAAAATCTTTATTCAACAACCCTTGCAGACTGGAAATAGTATTGGCACCGGAAATCTGAGATTGGAAATCCTGTGAAAAATAATTAACTTTTGTCGCATATTGTTTAATCGTATTAATGATCTGCTGGGTATTGGAGGTATTGGTAATATTTTTATATAATCCGTCAATATCTACTCCATCCTGCAAAGCTCTGTAATTAACAGCATTGTATGCATTAAAAATATCACCTTCTCTCACTCCGGCTCTGGAATAAGGATCACGGTATTGTGCAGATGTTGTAATATTAAAAAATCCAGATTTTCCAATTTTAATCCCATAGTTAAGATCCACAGAAATTGTTTGTCCGTCAACACCACCGGAAAAATTTTTAGCAACTGATGAAGCGTATCCTCCCAAAAAGACCTGACCGGAAAGGCCTAATCTTCTTTTCAGATCCAGGTTCACAACTCCCGCAATAGCATCAGAACCATATTGAGCTGAAGCTCCGTCTCTTAACACCTCAATTTTATCCAATGCAAAAGCAGGAATGGCATTAAGGTCAGTTCCCACCGAACCTCTCCCCGGAGTTAGAGTTACATTAATCAGTGATGACTGATAACGCCTTTTACTATTGAGCAAAACCAAAACCTGATCCGGACCGAGTCCTCTTAACAGGGCAGGATCAACAAAATCTGTTCCGTCATTTACTGTATGTGATGTGGACGAAAATGAAGGGACAATATAATTTAAAGCCTGACTGATATTGTTAACAGGACTTTGTTTTAAAATTTTTGAAATGTTAATAATGTCTACAGGAACCGGTGTCTCAGTTAATGATCTTCCGGATCCTCTTGATCCAAGTATGACAATATCATCAATCTTTTTAGAAGAAATGGTATCTGATTGTGATTGCGCAAAATAGAATGTCGAAATAAATGTTGCAGAAGTGATGATACTTCTTTTTGTAAAGTTATGCATGTGTTTTTATATTATTTATTAATGAGAATATAAGACAAAGCGATCCCGGTAACCTTAAATTTAAGGTTAGCACTGAGACGTTAAAAAATGTAATGATTATTTAAAAATAAACGCTAGAAACAGCAACACATGCACATGTAGAAATGGCATGAAGAGTTATCAGTATAATGAAGAGCACCTTCACCATCTGTCGAATAAAAATTCAAATTTGTAATGTGATTTCCCTTTTCTTTAAACATTTATTTAAAATTTAAAACAAAAATTCAAGAAGGGAGATAAGAAAGATATAAACATTTTTTCCGGAAGATCCGGCTTATCTATTGTAGCACCTTGCTTGTTTTTGCAGGTTGCTATCCCCTCTGGAGATTCTTGATAATTATTTGGCAAAGATATAATTATTTCGTAAATAAAAAAATTTTTGACTTATTTTTTTGATTTTCTAAATCTTATCGTAACAAATTGACTTTTTATTCGTCTAACTAAGCAGTAGTAAAACATTATGAAAAAAACTATATTCGCTTTATCACTTGTAAGTTCTGTGTTTGTTTTTGCACAGGAAAAAAGCAATAATCAACCAAAAGAAAAACAAATTGACGGAGTTGTCATCACTAAAACTAAAAAAGCCGTTGAACAAAAAGCTGATCGTACCATTTTCGATTTTTCTGAACAGCCTCAGCTTAATAACGGAAATGTTCTGGAAGGGATTAAAAAACTTCCGGGTCTCGTAGCCACAGATATTGCAGGAATGATGTATCAGGGTAAAATGCTTGAAGTTTATCTCAACGGAAGACCTTTGAACATCACCTCTAATGAACTGAATTCTTTTCTTGAAAGCATGCCTGCCAATTCTATAGAGAGAATTGAAGTGGTAACGCAGCCGGGAGCAGAATTTCCTGCGACATCGGGAGGAGCCATTATGAATATTATTACGAATAAAAATGCTAATAAATATCTAAGCGCAACCTATTCCGGGAATTATACCTTCACCAATTACGATAAGTACAGAAGCAGAACCACCAACTCGGTAAATTTGAATGCCAGAAATAAATATTTCGGATGGCAGCTTAATGTGGGGCAAAATTATCGTGAAAGTATGATGAACAGCCAGCAGGATGTTTTATTAAACAGTAATACAGATCGATTCGCGCGAGGGTATTTTGCAAAATCCGGATTAACTTTCGATCTTGGGCAGGATAAGTTATTATTAAACTATGATATTTACCATAATAATAATGACAACTATACTGCAAGTAACGGGCTTGGAGATATTTATTACAAACCTACCGATGCATTCCGGGAAGCACAATTTGAATCTTCCGATGCTGCAAGAAGTAATACATTGAGACAGGAAGCGGTAGTAACCTATCAAAAGCGTTTTGCCGAGAAGTCCCAAAAACTTGATTTTCAATTTGGGTTTACTAAAGCGGATAGTAAGTTTTCTCAGGATAATTTCTACCGAAAAGGCAACTTTACAGATAATGGTCAGGCATTTGCAAATCCGGGACTTAATGATATTCTCAACAATAAGTCGGATATGAGGGTGGCTAATTTCAAAGTTGATTATGCCCAGCCCATCAAATTGCTGGACGGAGGAAAAGTAAGCGCCGGAGGTTTGTATGAAAGACAGGATTATAATACGGAAAGTAAAGGCCTTACAAACCTTGAATATCACAGACAAACGGCCTCCACTTATCTTGAATTCCAGGCTAAACTGAAAAAGTTTGATTTCACGTTAGGGGCAAGAGCTGAAAATTATGACATTTATGGAATTACCAGAAAGGATAGTTTGGGAACTGTTGTTCAGAAAGATCTGACACCATTTAAGAAGTTTAAACTGTTTCCTAATGCAAGTATTCAGTACAACCTGATGAACCAGGTATATATTGCGGCCAATTATAACAGAAAAATCAATCTGCCGAGTATTTCTGCCCTTAACCCGAATAACACCACATTCTCCGGGCCGAATACACAGATCAACGGTAATCCGAATCTTCAGCCGACCATTTTTGATAATTACGAATTGAAAATTTCGGCTTTTGATTATGCCTTCATCGGATACAGCGTAAGTTCGGCAAGCAATCAGGTAGCACAGATCATCAGAAAAAACGGTAAGAACCTCTACAATGAGCAGATCAACATCTCTTCTATGAAAATTCATAATTTCAATATTGGGCTTCCTGTTCCTTTCCAGATTTTCACGAAGTCGCTGGGTGAGATCATGAAATCAAACTTCAATCCTGACAAAATGAATTTCATGTACCTTTACGCAGGCTACCAGAAGCATGACATCGATAACCTCAACAATAAAGGATTCTGGATTTTCAACGTGATGACACAGCTGATTCTTCCAAAGGACATCAAGCTGACCGCAAATTACAGCTACCTTACTCCCAAAGCAGGATATTTTTACTTTACCGCAGAGAAACCATTCAATAATAATTTAGATATTACCCTGACGAAAAAGTTTATGAACAATCGCCTTACAGTCTCGGTTTTTGCGAATGATATTTTCAATGGCCAGGTAATGCAGGTTCGTTCCAATCCGCCTTCAGGAGAAAGTGTAATGCTTAGGACAAAATATGATTCAAGGAACTTCGGGATTTCCATCAACTATAAAATTCCTACTAAAAACAAGTTGGCTAAAGAGGATGCCAATATCTTAAACCAAACTAAAAAAGAAGATAACGGAGGAGTAATGCAACAGCAGGGGCAATAATCCAGCGCAACCTTAATTTTAAAAAGGCCGTAATTGAATGTTACGGTCTTTTTTGTGAAATGTTTTTAGGTTTTGGCAAAAGCCAATGGAATATATATTTAAAACGTAAACGGGCTATAGCCCGTTTCTATTGATATTTAACATTTTTCGTTAAAAATCCAAGGTCTGAAATCTCCAGTTCATTGTATCCACCAATGTTATCTGATTGATATTCACCGTTAAATCTGTAATAATTTTTAAAGCCTGAAGTGCCATCATACTACCAATGATTCCCGGCAAAGCACCCAAAACACCGAGACTGTCACAATCCGGTATATGTTCATCCAAGGGAGACTCAGGGAATATATCCCTCAGGTTTTTGCTTCCCTGACAATTAAAAACAGCGACCTGACCGGTAAATCCTAAAATACTTCCATACACCAATGTTTTACCAAGCTGTACACAGGTATCATTCACGAGATATCGTGTGGAAAAATTATCAGACCCGTCCACAACCAGATCGTACTGGGAAACAATTTCTCTCACATTTTTTTCATTAATTTTCTGATCAATAGCAACGAATTTTATCTGATGATTTAGGTTTCTTACAAAATGTCCGGCACTTTCCACCTTTTTTGACCCTACCCTATTTTCATCGTGAATCACCTGTCGGTTCAGGTTATGCAGCTCGACATGATCAAAATCTGCCACAGCCAGAGTACCTACTCCTGCAGCCGCCAGATACTGGATCACCGAGCTTCCCAAGCCCCCTGCACCGACGACAAGAACTTTTGAGGCCAAGATTTTCCTTTGTCCCTCCAGCCCTATTTCTTCAATAAAAATCTGCCGGCTGTATCTTTTAAAAGTATCGTCACTTTGCATATAAAACTACTATAATTAAACTCCGCTGTAAACAGCATCCCAGTCTTTCATTACGGGATCATATCCGGCATTTCTGATCATTTTCCTGATCTCTTCCATGCTTCTTTCATCACTGGTTTCAAATTGTTCCAGGGATTCCTTATCCACAGAATATCCACCGGGATTTGTTTTGGATCCTGCGCTCATCGCAGTAGCTCCCAACGACACAATATGATTTCTGAAGTTTTCATTTTCTCTTGTAGATATGGAGATTTCAAGGTCTTCGTTCCAGATTCTGTAGGCACAGATCAACTGAAGCAGATCTTTATCTTCCATGATAAAATTCGGTTCAATAATTCCCTCTGCCGGCCTCAATCTTGGGAAAGAAACAGAAAATTTAGTCTTCCAGTACTGTTTTTGAAGATAATCGATGTGAAGCGCATTGAAGAAGCTATCGATACGCCAATCTTCCAATCCAAGCAGTACACCCAGCCCTATTTTATGGATTCCTGCCCTGCCGATTCTGTCCGGTGTGTCCAGGCGAAAATGAAAATTCGATTTTTTACCTTTCGGATGGTATTCTTTGTACACTTCCTGGTGATAGGTTTCCTGATACACGAGTACTGAATGTACCCCTTCTTCCTTAAGAATACTGTATTCATCCTCCATTAAGGGCTGAACTTCAATAGAAATGTTCGAAAAATGTGGTTTTAATAACCGGACAGCATTTTGAAAATACGGCACTCCCACTATTTTATTCGCTTCCCCGCTTACCAACAGCACGTGGTTTACTCCCATAGATTTCAGCACTGAAGCTTCCACCATCAATTCAGTGTCAGAGAGGGTTTTTCGCTTTAAATGATTATCCAAGCTAAAACCACAATAGGTACAGATATTCTGGCATTCATTGCTCAGGTACAACGGAGCATATAGCTGAATGGTTTTTCCGAAACGTTTTTGGGTAAGAGAACGGGTCATTTTTGCCATCAGTTCCAGCTCCTGCGAAGCCACAGGGGAAAGCAGAACCAGAAAATCATCAACAGTTTTATGTTTTTTCTGAAGACTGTTTCTTACATCAGACAGACTTATCTTTTCGATTTTAGCTTTTACCTCATCCCATTGATACTGCTCAAAAATATCTTTAAAGCTATTCATGATCTTATTTTCTCAATATAAATTATAATACAAAGAATTCATTAAACTACAATAGTTAAAACTTATCGTTTAGATTTAAAAGCTAATTTGCTATTCTTCAAATAAAAAAGAAGTTAAAGGACTCGAAGCCTCTGCATGATTACCAACTGCTCCTAATCCCGCTTCGAAAGCTCTTCTTCCGGCAATAACGCCTTCTTTAAAAGCAACAGCCATATTGACAGGATTTCCTGCTACAGCAATTGCGGTATTCACAAGAACTGCATCGGCACCCATCTCCATTGCTTTTGCCGCATCAGAAGGCGCTCCGATTCCGGCGTCCACCACAACGGGAACATTGCTTTGACTGATGATAATTTCCAGGAAATCTAATGTCCGTAATCCTTTATTGGTACCGATGGGTGCCCCTAATGGCATGACCACAGCTGTGCCTGCATCTTCAAGACGTTTGCATAAAACAGGATCGGCATGAATGTAAGGCATTACAATAAATCCTAATCTGGCAAGTTCTTCGGTTGCATATAATGTTTCAATAGGATCCGGCAGCAAGTATTTCGGATCCGGATGGATTTCAAGCTTTACCCAGTTTGTTTGCAGAGCCTCTCTTGCCAGTTGGGCTGCCAATACCGCTTCTTTTGCTGTTCTCGCTCCTGAAGTGTTTGGTAGAAGATGTACGTTGGTCTCTCTCAATGAGTCCAATAAGTCATCTTCAGCCGATTGTGCATCGATTCTTTTTAACGCCATCGTCACCATATTGGTTTCTGAAGCCGTTACCGATGCTGCCATATCTCTGAGACTTCCGAATTTTCCGGTTCCCAGAAATAGTCTGGATTCAAAAGTTCGGTCTGCTATTATTAATTTTTGATTGTTCATATCATTACTTTTTTAAATTCATTGATCAGCTTAGGTTCTCTGGTAATCAGCCCTGAAACAGAGACTCCATAAATTCCGATCTGTTGTAGTGGTAAAAAATCTTCAAGGGTTACGCCACCAATCGCAAAGATCTTCGGAACTGCTATTGATCTTTGTCTCAGGCTTTCAACAACTTGCCTGTAGCCTTCGAAGCCAAGGATCGGACTTAGTTTTTCCTTGGTAGAAGTAAACCTTAAGGGTCCAAGACCGATATAATCACAAGACTCATCTATTCTTTGAATGACGTCTGAGATGGTATTGGCTGTACCTCCAATAATTTTATGTTTTCCCAGCAATAATCTTGCTTCCTCAACAGATCCGTCTGTAAGGCCTAAGTGAACTCCGTCTGCATCTGCTTCTTTCGCTACATGAACATTATCATTAATGATCAGGACAGACTGGTATTCAGAACAAAGGTGTTTGGACGTTTCACAAAGTGACAGTAATTCTTTTTCGTTACCACTTTTCCATCGGACCTGGATCCATTGTATCCCGTTATCAAGGGCCTTTCGAATGTTTAGTTCCTGCTCCTGAGCAGTATTTCCCTGTGATATATATTGTAATTTTTCCATAGGTAAGGTTTGATATTATTCGGAAATTGCTTTTCTGCATGATAAAAATGCTTCTACAGGATCGTCTGCCTGCCAAACTGATCCTAATAAGGCAATCCCATCCACTCCGGTTTCAAAAGCCCTTTGAATAGTACGATGATGAATTCCGCCTAAAGCAATAATTTTTACGTTGGGGTTATCTCTACTCTTCACCTCTTCTATCACTGTTGAGTCTTCTCCATATCCTTTTTTAGATATACTGGGGAAGAACGGGCTTATGAAAGCATATTCCCATTCTTTTCCCAGGTCATTAAAAGTGGTGATGTTGTGTACTGAGGTCGAAATACGATTTCCATTGATAAAAGATCGGTGTATATCCTCCTTTCGGTCTGCTTCCCTGAAATGGAATCTCGAAATCCTGAAATTTTCTCCCACTTCATAATGTTGATGCAGAACCAATTGAGGATAAAAAGATTGATCTATCTTTTCAATAAAATCGATCATTTTCTCTCTGCTGATTCCCGGTTTCCGGATATGCAGGAGATCAAGACCTTTTCGAAACAATTCGTTAATAATTCCGGTTTCGTTTACGAAAGATAATTCAGAAGTGATAACAAGGATCATATATAGATTTCTTTTCCTTTTTCTATAAATTCCTGAGATTTATCCAGCATTCCTTTTTCTGCAGATTCACGGATTTCCTGAGTAATTTTCATGGAACAGAATTTGGGTCCGCACATAGAGCAGAAATGGGCAATTTTAGCTCCTTCTGCCGGAAGTGTTTCATCATGATAAGCTCTTGCGGTTTCAGGATCGAGGGAAAGATTGAACTGATCTTCCCATCTGAATTCAAATCTTGCTTTACTTAGGGCATTATCCCTGTATTGAGCTCCGGGATGTCCTTTAGCCAAATCGGCAGCATGTGCTGCTAACTTATAGGTAATTACACCTACTTTTACATCATCCTTATTCGGAAGACCCAAATGTTCTTTTGGAGTTACGTAGCAAAGCATGGCACACCCAAACCACCCGATCATGGCAGCACCGATCCCTGAAGTAATATGATCATATCCCGGCGCAATATCTGTAGTTAAAGGTCCAAGCGTATAAAAAGGTGCCTCGTGGCATTCTTTGAGCTGCTTGTCCATATTTTCTTTGATCATGTGCATCGGAACGTGACCAGGTCCTTCAATCATCACCTGTACATTATGTTTCCAGGCAATTTTTGTCAGTTCACCTAAAGTTTCCAGTTCGGCAAACTGTGCAGCATCATTGGCATCTGCAATAGAACCCGGACGAAGACCGTCTCCCAACGAAAAAGCAACGTCATACTTTTTCATAATCTCACAAATCTCTTTGAAATGTGTATATAGAAAGCTTTCTTTATGATGAAACAGGCACCATTTTGCCATGATGGACCCTCCTCTTGATACGATTCCGGTTACCCTGTTGGCTGTCAGATGAATGTATCTTAATAAAACTCCGGCATGAATCGTAAAATAAGAAACTCCCTGTTCAGCCTGTTCAATCAAAGTATCCCTGAAAATCTCCCATGTAAGGTCTTCCGGCACTCCTTTTACTTTTTCCAATGCCTGATAAATAGGAACTGTCCCAATAGGAACCGGACTGTTTCTGATGATCCATTCTCTCGTTTCATGAATATTTTTTCCCGTAGAAAGATCCATAATGGTATCTGCTCCCCATCTGCATGCCCATACTGCCTTTTCTACTTCTTCTTCAATACCCGATGATACCGCACTGTTTCCGATGTTTGCATTGATTTTCACTAAAAAGTTTCTTCCGATGATCATCGGCTCACTTTCCGGGTGGTTGATATTGTTTGGAATAATAGCTCTACCGGCAGCAATTTCATCTCTTACAAATTCCGGAGTGATCTTACTTTTAGGAGTATTGGCTCCAAAACTATGTCCGGCATGTTGAAAGGCCATTTCTTTAGAGACGGAATCAAGCTGTTCTATCCTTTGATTTTCCCTGATCGCGACATATTCCATTTCAGGAGTGATAATTCCCTGTTTTGCATAGTAAAGTTGGGTCAATTCTTTTCCTTCTTGTGCCACTTTCGGCTGATGATCATAGGCAAAACGTAATTCATCAAGACGGGGATCCGCCAGACGGGCTTTCCCGTATTCTGAAGTAATTCCTTCAAGAACCGTCACATCTTCCCTGTCGAGGATCCATTGTTCCCTGATTCTTGGAAGTCCTTTCTGAATATCAATGGTTGCATTTTCATCAGTATAGGGACCTGAAGTATCATAAATGGTGATGGGAGCATTTTCTTCAAAGCCTCCATTGGTAAGTTTGGTAGGGCTAAGCTGTATTTCCCGCATTGCGACATTGATAGGATGTATTTTTCCTTCAACATAGATCTTTTTTGAGTTCGGAAATGGCGAACATGTAATGGAGTGAGCCATAATTTTTTGGTATTAATATGAAATTAACCGCCCTGAGTGGCAGTAATGATTAAAACTGAATCCTGATCTTTGAGAAATGTTTCTGCCCAGGCGGACAGCGGGATAATTCGATTGTTTACCGCTACGGCAATACCCTTTTTCTTTCCGGGTAGTTCCATAGCCAGAAGTGCTTCCAGGTTCTCAGGAAGTACATCAAATGTTTTTCGGGTGTGGTTGATTATAAGTTCCATTCCTAATTATTTAATACACTTTAGGAATGGCTATCATTGTACAATAGAATGTACAGCAAAAGTCACCTACTTTTCCCTACGCTGGTATGATCCAGATCAGGTTCAAAGGGTAAAGTCTCAGTCTGTTGATAACAGACACCCCTAAAGTATGGGACGAAGTTAGTTATTTTTTCAGAATGGGCAAAATTTTTGTAAGCGGGATGACGGAAGCAGGAATTTTAAAACGGTGAAACATTTTTATAGATTCCCGATGGCTTCGGATCAGGAAAATTAGTATAAAGGCCGAAAGGAAGAAGTTGAAGAATCCTTCTGTTCCTTTATTACTTCCAGCTTCAGGCAATGATTAAGTCCAATATGTATACGAAACAGATCTTATTTAAATTATTCTTCACAAGCTCTCCAGACCGCATCATTCTGTGGAACCGGAGCAATAATCTCAATTTTTTCTTTGGTAACAGGATGAATGAACTCCAGTTTTCTGGCATGCAGGTTAATTCCTCCATCCGGATTGGAACGTGGAGATCCGTATTTCAAATCCCCTTTAATCGGAACTCCTGATTTAGATAACTGAGCTCTGATCTGATGATGTCTTCCTGTTTCAAGATCAATTTCCAGAAGCAGGTAATTGTCTAATGTTTTGATGACATGATACGTTAAAATGGCTTCTTTGGCTCCTTCAGTAGCTTTCGGAAAAACGATAGCTTTATTATTCTTTTCATTTTTCTTCAGATAATGTACGAGCCTTTGACTTTGGGGAATCATTTCTTTCCCCACTACGGCCCAATATGTTTTTTTGACCTCACGATTTTTTACCATCTGAGTAAGTCGTGAAAGTGCCTTGGAAGTTTTTGCATAGATCACTAACCCCGATGTGGGACGGTCTATCCGATGAACCAAGCCGAGAAAAACATTTCCCGGCTTAGCATCTCTTATTTTGATAAAATTCTTGATAGATTCCAATAGTGACTCATCGCCGGTTTTATCGCCTTGTACAAGCTGTCCGACTTTTTTGTTCACCACCAGAAGATGGTTGTCTTCATATACAATCTGCTCCTTCATGATAGATTCTATCTTCTTCTGTTTGATAATGAAAGGATAATACCTCCCAGAAGACCAATGGTTTTAATAGCTGAAAGGCTTGACGTTTCAGGGATAAATGCTCCCACCACGCATACTGCAGCGGCGGCATACATGGCATACACAAAGTTCTTATTGGTAAGTAATGGAGCCTGAATAAAGAAACTTGCTCCGATCAGCACATAAAAAACTTTTCTGGAAAGTAAGTGATTGATTTCAGGGGAAAATAAATTGAACCATCCCACAGCAAGACAAATCAATGCTGCAATGGATAAAATTCCCTGGATAGATTGTTGTTGATTTTGCATTAATTAATAACTTTCGTTTTCGTTTGGAAACTCTACACTTTTCACGTCTTTTACGTATTGAGCTACAGCTCCGGTGATTTCTGTGTAAAGATCAAGGTATCTTCTTAAAAATTTCGGACTAAAGCCTTTGTTCATTCCTACCATGTCATGATATACCAAAACCTGCCCGTCACAATCTGCTCCGGCCCCGATTCCAATGGTTGGAATGGAAATACTTTCTGTAACTTTTTTAGCTAAATCAGCAGGAATTTTTTCCAATACAACTGAAAAACATCCTAATTCTTCTAAAAGCTGTGCATCGGCAATCAGTTTTTCAGCTTCAGCTTCTTCTTTTGCTCTTACTTTATAAGTTCCGAATTTATAGATAGATTGTGGAGTTAGTCCCAAATGTCCCATTACCGGAATTCCGGCATTGATGATTTTTTTTATTGATTTTGAAATTTCTTTTCCCCCTTCAATTTTTACTGCATGAGCTCCTCCTTCTTTCATCATTCTTACTGCAGATTCCAGTGCTTTTTCAGGATTACTCTGATACGTTCCGAAAGGTAAATCTGCAATCACCAGAGCCCTGTCGGTTCCTCTTACCACACTTTGAGCGTGATAGATCATTTGATCCAGCGTAATAGGCAATGTAGTTTCAAAACCAGCCATTACATTCGCTGCAGAGTCTCCAATCAAAATAGCATCTACTCCGCCTGCGTCTACCATCTTTGCAGTGGTAAAGTCATAGGCCGTAAGCATTGTTATCTTTTCCTTGTCGAATTTCATTTTACGCAAGGTTTCAGTCGTAACTTTTTTAATTTCAGAGTGAACAGACATAATTTATCTTTTTACGTTTTATTTACTATGTTAGAAATCTATATTATAGTATTCCCTTGAAGAATATTTTTTATAATTATAAACTTAAAAAATCAGAATTTGTGGTGTGCAAGATACGAACAATAAAACAGTAAGCATGATATATAGAAACTATTTTCATTATAATTATACTCTTACTTCACGGGTTTCGTGAGTGCCTATATTGGATTTGTGACTTTGGTACAGTCAAAAAATACAGAAGTTGGAGTACCTTTTCTTTCTATCTTTTGATATTTTTCAAAGTTTACTCCAACTTCCATAGAATTTGTATTTTAAACTTATAGAACTACATGACCGAGTTTCATAAGCTTATCGTGGTTGAGAATTTTAATATTTCGTCCATCCACTTCAATCAGACTGTCCTGTTTGAATTCGGATATCAGACGGATGGCGCTTTCTGTGGCCGTACCAATGATATTGGCAATTTCTTCTCTTGTCAATGAGATTTTGATAAATCCTTCAGGATCTACGCCAAGTTTCTGCTCCAACAGCAGTAAGATCTCGGCAAGCCTTTCCCTCACCGTCTTTTGGGCAAGGAAGGTAATGGTATTGGAAGATTCTCCTAATTCGTAAGAAATTTTCTGAAGCATTACGAAAGACAACTGTGGGTCTACCTCCAAAAGATACATGAAAATATCTGCTGGTAAAAAGACACATTCGATATCTGTCATTGCTTCTGCTTTGGCCTGGAAATTTTCCCCGCAAAGCAAAGAACGATAGCCGATAATGTCCCCTTCTTTGATAAATCTTAAAATCTGATCTTTCCCGAATGCTCCCGACTTGGATAATTTAGCGGCTCCTTTTTCAAGAACATAGACTCCTTTGGGAGTTTCTCCATCCTCAAAAATAGTATCGTGTTTCTGAAAACTCAATCTTTTTTTACCGTTAATATATTTTTCAAAATCTGCGCTAGAAAGTCTTTCCTTAAATGATTTATCATTAAAAACTTTGGCGAACCTCTCTTCAATTGCTATCTGTTGTTCCTGCGGCATTTTATATGATATTTATCACAAAAATAGAACTTTTTAAATCGATAAACAAAAAAAATTGTTATAATTTTGTAGTTCAATATATTAGGGTGGTGAGCGAGAACTGTTTTCATTGTGGTCAAGGTATAGAAAAAGAGAGAATTTTGTTTGATGAAAAGACTTTCTGTTGTAACGGATGTAAGTCTGTCTATGAAATTCTGAATACGAATAATTTAAGTAATTTCTACGAACTTAATAAAGGGGCAGGAATTCGTCCGAATGATGAAAATTCTACCCAATTTGATTACCTGGACACCCCCGAAATCTTCGAAAAGGTTACTGATTTCTCTGAAGGGAAAACCAGTCTGGTTACCTTCAAAATTCCCGTAATTCACTGTTCTTCCTGTATATGGCTGCTGGAAAGCCTTCACACATTAAACAAGCATATTAAATACTCGCAGGTCAACTTCACAAGGAAGACCCTGCAGATCTCATTCAACCATAACGACCTGAAATTAAGCGAACTCGCTAATTTTCTGACCAATTTAGGATACAAGCCTGTGATCAGTCTTGAGACCGCTGAAAAGAATGTTGATCATCTCGACAAATCACTTCTTGTTAAGTTTGCCATTGCCGGTTTTGCATTCGGAAACGGAATGTTCCTGGCTTTTCCGGAATACGTAGGAGGTGAAGACTACTGGATGGAACATTACAAAGGGCTTTTCAGAGTGCTGATGTTTTTACTTGCATGCCCGGTTGTCTTTTATTCCGCGTCAGATTATTACAAATCCGCATGGTATGGTCTGAAAAATAAAATCGTCAATATTGATGTTCCTATCGTACTGGGAATATTTGTTCTTTTCGGAAGAAGTATCTATGAAGTGGCAACAGGTTATGGCCCCGGATATTTTGATACACTTTGTGGTCTGTTGTTCTTTATGCTGATGGGAAAACTTTTCCAGAAAAGAACCTACAGTGCCCTTTCGTATGACAGGGATTATAAATCCTTTTACCCTATTGCCGTAACTAAAGTAGACTTTGAGGGACACCAGGAAAACATCCTTCTTTCTGAAGTAAAAGTGGGTGACCGGATTTTAGTTAGAAACCAGGAAATCATCCCTGTAGACGCCATTCTGATCAACGGAGAAGGAAATATAGACAACAGCTTCATTACCGGAGAAAGTGAAAGCATCAGCAAACAACCCGGAGATAAAATTTTTGCCGGAGGGAAACAGATCGGGTCATCTCTTGAACTGGAAGTTATAAAAAATGTCGACCAGAGCTACCTTACCCAGCTCTGGAATAAAGAAGCCTTTAAGAAACATGAAACCGGTCTTGATACGCTTACGAATAATGTCAGCAAATATTTCACATTCATTATTTTAGGGATTGCGTTAATTTCGGGAATCTACTGGGCATTTATCGATCTTGAGAAAATGTTTCAGGTCATTTCAGCTATTTTGATCATTGCCTGCCCTTGCGCACTTGCGCTTTCTGCTCCATTCACTTTTGGACACATTATGAGAATCCTGGGTAGAAACAAATTCTACGTTAAAGATACGTTAACTATTGAGAAAATCGCAAAACTAGACACCATTGTTTTTGATAAAACAGGAACAATTACTCACAGAAAGAAGTCGAATATCAAATATGAAGGTACTGAAATCAGTGAGTTCGATGCACTGAACATCAAAACATTATTAAAGAACTCTAACCACCCTCTGTCAAAATCTTTATATGAATTTATTGAGGTGAAAGACGACTATTTCCCGGTTGAAAACTTTGTGGAAATTTCAGGAAAAGGGTATGAAGCTAATGTAAGAGGAAATCTTTACAAAATAGGATCGGCCCGATACAACAATCAGGAACCCAAAAATCTGGAAACGGCAGTATACATCAGCAAAAATGATCAGTTTTTAGGTAAATTCATCTTCAAAAATGAATACCGTCCGAAACTAAAAGATCTGTTCAATAAACTTACCCACTACAAAATATTCATTCTGAGTGGTGATAATTCATCGGAAGAAAACCAATTGAAAGAACTTATTCCGAATTACAAAGGAATGGCCTTCAATCAAAGTCCGGAAGACAAACTGAACTACATCAAAGGACTTCAGGATCAGCACATGAAAGTAGCGATGCTCGGTGACGGACTAAATGATGCAGGGGCACTAAAACAAAGTAATGTCGGGATAGCCATTGCTGATGACACCAATAGTTTTACGCCCTCTTCGGATGTGATTATGAACGGAGAAAAGGTAGTGACTCTGGACAATTACCTGAATGTTTGTAAGGGTTCAATAACAATTGTGAAAATGACATTTATAATCAGTTTCCTTTACAATATTGTTGGTTTAAGTTACGCAGTTACAGGCCATATGCATCCGCTTTTTGCGGCAATCATCATGCCAATCAGTTCCATCACGGTGGTGACATTTACCACAATTTCGACGTGGATATTAGGTCGGAAATACTTCAAAAACCAGGCGTAAACGCTGTTATTTAGACTGATTTTAAATTAGCTGAAATCGGCATTTCGTGATGAATGTCATTATTTTTCACTAAATTTGAACCCCGAAAATAGGTTAATTTTGTTGTCTGATGGATATTCTATATTTAATGATCGTCTGCAGTGTTTCTTTAGCTGCGATCTTCCTGGTCGTATTTATAGTGTATGCCAAGAAAGGGCAGTTTGAAGATGATGAATCTCCGGCTGTCAGGATTCTTTTCGATGATGAAGTCAAAGAAAAAGATGAAACTGGCGACAAGGATAAAGACGAGAAAGAAATAGGAGAAAATAATAAAAATTGAGAAAAATAGTGAATAGTTGATATGGAAACACAAAAGTTTAGTTATGACAACAGTATTGTCCGTGCGTTCCTCTATGCAACCATTATCTTTGGTTTCATAGGATTTACGTTTGGGCTTACGGCGGCATTAATGCTTTTCTACCCTGAATTACCTGAGTTCTTTTTCGGGACAGATGATACAACCATCAGAAGTTTATCATCCGGTAATATTCAAGGTTTAATAAACACTCATGGTGCATTTGGTTTTGGTAGAATCAGAATGTTGCACACCAATACCGTAATTTTCGCGTTCGTATGTAACATTGTTTACGTTGGGGTATATTACTCTACGCAGAGATTATTAAAGACAAGAATGTACAGTGATACATTATCCTGGATTCATTTCTGGACTTGGCAGTTTATGATCGTTGCGACGTTCATTACATTCTTTATGGGGATTAATACTTCAAAAGAATATGCTGAGCACGAATGGCCAATTGATATCCTGATTGCATTCTCTTGGATCATCTTCGGTGCCAATATGATTCTGACTATTTCGAAGAGAAGAGTAAGACACCTTTATGTAGCCATCTGGTTCTATTTAGGTACTTGGGTTGCAGTAGCAATGCTTCACATCTTCAACAACCTTGAGGTTCCATTATCATTCTCAGGCTGGAAATCTTATTCTGCATACGCAGGAGCTAAAGACGCTATTGTACAATGGTGGTATGGTCATAATGCAGTAGCATTCGTTTTGACAACTCCGGTTCTGGGTTTAATGTATTATTTCTTACCAAAAGCTGCAGACAGACCGGTATTTTCCTATAAACTGTCTATTATTCACTTTTGGTCACTGATCTTCGTATATATCTGGGCTGGTCCTCACCACCTTCAGTATACAGCACTTCCGGCATGGGCTCAGGCAGTAGGAACAGGTTTCTCTATTATGCTTATTGCACCATCTTGGGGAGGTATGTTAAATGGTCTTCTTACGTTAAGAGGAGCTTGGGATAAAGTAAGAGAAAACCCTATCCTTAAGTTCTTTGTAGTAGCTGTTACTTGTTATGGTATGGCAACGTTTGAAGGACCTCTATTGGCAACTAAAAACATCAACAAAATTGGTCACTTTACAGACTGGGTTATCGGTCACGTACACTTGGGAGCTCTTGGATGGAATGGTTTCATGGCATTCGGGGTTATCTATTATCTGGTACCAATTATGTGGAGAACAAAACTTTGGTCTGTAAAATTAGCTAACTGGCATTTCTGGTTAGGAACATTAGGAATCATTTTCTATGCAGTACCAATGTATATTTCAGGATTCACACAAGGATTAATGTGGAAGCAATTCAACCCGGACGGAACATTATTATGGAAAAACTGGTTGGATACTGTAACGGCTATTATTCCTTACTTTAAAATGAGATTTGTAGGAGGTTTATTCTACATTTCGGGAGCGATCCTAATGATTGTAAATGTTATTGCAACGGTAAGAAAAGGATCATTCCAGAAAGAAGTTCCTGCTGAAGCACCAGCATTGGCAAATATCGGTAACAAACGTAAAGAAGGAGAAGGATTCCACCTTTGGTTGGAAAGAATGCCTTTACTTTTAACCGTATTATCATTATTTACTATTTCAATAGGAAGTATGGTAGAGATTATTCCTACCCTTACTCTTAAGAAAAGCGTACCTACTATTTCTGCGGTAAAACCTTATTCACCGCTTGAGCTTGAAGGTAGAGATATTTATATCCGTGAAGGATGTAATGCTTGTCACTCTCAGATGATCAGACCATTCAGAGATGAGATTACGAGATTTAACGGTAAAAACGGACAATACTCTAAAGCCGGAGAATTTGTTTACGACAGACCATTCTTATGGGGATCTAAGAGAACAGGTCCGGATTTGCACAGAGAAGGAGGTAAAAACCCAAGTTCTTGGCACTACAAGCACATGTACAACCCGAGATCTACTTCTGCAGGTTCAATTATGCCTCGTTATCCTTGGTTAATTGCTACCAACTTAGACAGATCTAAAATGGTAGACAAGATGAAGCTAATGAAGAATACATTTGATGTACCTTACACAAAAGCTGAAATCGATTCTGCAGACAAATGGGCAAACAACCAATCGGCAAAAATTGTTAAAGATATCTTCTCCGAAGCTAATGACCTGAAAGAGGCTTATGCTAAGAGACCTCAGGGAGAATTAGAGAAAAAAGAAATTATTGCTCTTATTTCTTACCTTCAAAGATTAGGAACAGATATCAAGACAACTGAAATCAAAACAGCAAGTAATAACTAAAACATTAAAAGGTTCATCATATGATTCCTCAGAATTTTAAAGATATATTATCCAATACAGAAAATGCTGGTTTCTACCAGACGCTGGCTCTGATTTTCTTTATGCTGTTCTTCGTAGCTTTGATTATATACGTTTTTAGCAAGCCTAAAAAATATTACAAAGAAGAAGAAGAGGCTCCACTTGGGGATGATGAGGATGATGATTTTAATTTAAAAAATTAAACTATTTTTATGAAACAAAGAACACCTGTTGTTATAAACATCTTAATAATAATCGGACTTTTAATAGTTTTTTATTATCTGTTTGTACAGAGCTACGCATTCTTGGGTTCACCATACTTCTGGGGTACTGTTGTGATTGCCGGGATTCTGGCTTACATCCACAGTGCTATTGGAGATTTAATTGAAAACAACAAATTCAAAAAATTATCTCCGGAAGAAAAAGCGGCTTATTTAGCTGAGAAGAAAGTTCCTTTCTTCAAAAGAATGTATGCTGCTGCATTCAAAAAGCAATCTGAAACTGAGGAAAAAGATATCCTTATCGACCACGGTTTCGACGGAATCATGGAATTGGATAACCAATTACCAAAATGGTGGGTAGGTTTATTCTATTTTGGGACTGCTTTTTGTATTGTATATATTGCGGCCTATACATTTACAGATTTCGCTCACCCGTTAAGCGAATATGAAAAAGAGTATAAAGAGCAATTGGCAAGTATTGCAGCGTATGAAGCAACCCAGCCTCCTGTAACCATTGAAACGGCTAAATATTCAGCTGACAATATCGCAGATGGTAAAGAATTATTCAAAACAAACTGTGCATCTTGTCACAAAGAAGACGGTAGTGGAGGTATCGGTCCAAACCTTACGGATAACTATTGGATCAACCAGCCTGAGAAGACGTTATTTAAAAACGTATTCCATATGGACTGGAATGGTTCTCCTACCAACCCTGCGATGAGAGCATTCGGTAAAAACGGAGAAGTTTCAGGAGCTGAAATTGAAAAGATTGCAGCTTATGTATATCACATCAACCAGGAACTTCCACCGGTAACTCAGGCACAGGGAGGAGCTGCTCCTCAGGGAACTGAAGCGCATTGGGAAAAAGAATAATTTAGAAAAATTAGAAACATATGAAAAAAACATAATTTGTTATTAGATTAAAAATAGTAACGAATTATGTTTTTTCTTTTTTAAACATATTACAACATGTCAGACATAGAAGAAATAGAAGTACGAGGCGGACAGGGACAGGTTCTGGACCCTGAAACTTACAGAGATTCTATCGGGACAATGGAGCAATCCGGTAAGAGAAAATGGGTATTCCCGAGAAAACCTAAAGGGAAATACACCAACTACAGAAATCTTGTAAGCTATGCATTATTAATTATTTATTTTTCATTACCGTTCATCAAGATCAATGGTAACCCATTATTGATGTTCAATGTAATAGACAGAGAGTTTTTTATCTTCGGACAACCTTTCTATCCCCAAGACTTTTTTATCCTTACTTTAGGTGCTATCGCATCTTTGATTTTTATTATCGTTTTTACGATTGCATTCGGAAGAATTTTCTGCGGGTGGATATGCCCTCAGACAATTTTTATGGAATCTATCTTCCGTAAAATCGAATATTTGATTGAAGGTGACCGAAACAAGCAAATGAAGCTGGACAGACAGGAGTGGAACAGCGAGAAAATCTGGAAAAGAACCCTAAAATGGTCTGTATACATTGTGATCTCACTGATCATCACTCACTTTATGTTTATGTATATTGTGGGGTACGAAGAAGTATTTAAAATCGTATCTGAAGGGCCTTTTGCCCATCCTACCAATTTTATCGTAATGATTCTTCTTACTGCTGCATTCTATTTTGTATTTGCATGGTTCAGAGAGCAGGTGTGTACCCTGGTTTGTCCTTACGGAAGACTTCAGGGAGTACTGATTGATAAAGATACCATCAATGTTTTTTATGATTTTAAAAGAGGGGAAAACAGAGCAAAATGGAGAAAAGGAGAAGACAGAAAAGCAGCCGGAAAAGGTGATTGTATCGACTGTCACCAGTGTGTGGTTGTTTGTCCTACAGGAATAGATATCAGAGACGGGCAACAGCTGGAATGTATCAACTGTACAGCTTGTATTGATGCCTGTGACGAAGTAATGGAGAAGGTAGGCCTTCCGAAAGGATTGATCCGATACGCCTCTGAAAATGAAATTGAAAAACAAACTCCGTTTAAATTCACGGGAAGAATGAAAGGTTTTGCAGTATTCTTACTCCTGTTAGTAGGATTCCTGGGATACCTTCTGTACAGCCGTGGCGAAATGGAAGCTAAATTCATTAAACCTGCAGGAAGTACATTCTTTGTGAAAGAAGGGAAAATTATCAATACCTATAATTATACGTTCCTGAATAAAACGAACGATAAAAAACTTGTGACCATAAAAGTAATTGCTCCGGAGCATGGAGAAATCACCTATAGTGCCTCAAGTAAAATCCAGGTAGACCGCGACAAAATCTCTAAAGGGACAATCAATATCAGTTTCCCTGAAGAGGAAATGAAGCTTTCTAAACAAAACATTACCATCGGCGTTTACGACATGAAAGGTAAACTGATCGATTCATATCAAACTTATTTTGAAGGACCATTCAAATTACAATTTTAATTAAAAAAGATGAAGAACTTTAGTTGGGGACACGGTGTTGTACTTGCATTATTTGCATTTATAGTTTTTATACTTTCAATGATGTTTCTTTTCCCAAACGGGCAGAAAAACTCTGAAATGGTAACTGATAACTATTATGAGGAAGAACTGAAGTACCAGGATGTCATTGATGCTAAAAAAAGAGCAGATGACCTTCAGGAAAAACCTGTGTACAGCCAGAATACGAACGGAATTAAAATCACTTTTCCAAAAGAATATAATAACTCAAATACTACGGTAAAATTTGTTTTAAACAGAACCGACGACCAGAATTTAGATATCAAAAAATCTGTACAGCTTGATGCACAGCAGTCTTTTACCATTCCCGCACAGGTATTAAAAATGGGGAATTATACTTTGAGACTGAACTGGACAAAAGATAAAACAGAATACAGAATAGACTATGATGTGATATGGAAATAGGACTTGTGGTATCGGCTATTGCCTTGGGCTTCGCTTCCGGTTTTCACTGTATCGGAATGTGTGGTCCTATTGCTTTATCGATGGGATTAACCAAGAAACAGGCGGCTAATTTCTACCTTCAGAACCTGACCTATCAATTGGGAAGAATTTTCACCTATTCTTTGCTAGGTGCATTGTTGGGTATCATCGGACAGGGATTTGAAATGGCAGGATTTCAAAAATACCTGACCATTACTGCAGGTGTTCTGCTTATTATTATGGCGGTATTTTCATTTGGAGGAAAAGATTTTGCTTCAAAAATTCCTTTTCTTTCTAAATTTTTATATTCAGTAAAATCGAATTTAGGCAGATTACTTCAAAAAGCAGATTACCGTTCAAGGTTCTCGACAGGTATTCTGAACGGATTTCTTCCATGTGGTATGGTTTATATGGCACTTACTGCCAGCCTTGCGAGCGGAGGAATATGGCAGGGAGCTCTATATATGGCTTTATTTGGGTTAGGAACCCTTCCGTTCATGTTTGCTGTTGTTTTGGTCGGAAACCTCATGAATCAGGCTTTTAGAATCAAGGTTTTAAAAGCAGTTCCTGTGATCATGATTATCCTGGGAGGATTGTTTATTCTCCGGGGCCTGGAACTAGGGATTCCTTATGTTTCTCCAAGAGCAGAAGCTATGACCATCTCCAAGGATCATAATGGAGCCAACTGCCACATTGAAGGCCACGATCATACCTCTACAAACTGCCACTAAACCTTGCTTCACTATTTTAATATCGCGAGATACACTTTAAATGATCATCATAACGGAATACAATAAAACCTCCTATCAGAAGATAAGAGGTTTTTACTTATTTTAAATCGTTGATTCTGTTTAGTTGATCACGTCAAATCTTGCATATTCTGCAATTTTCTTTGGAAGCTTAATTCCTTCCTCCGTCTGATTGTTTTCAAGCAATGCAGCCATGATTCTCGGTAATGCCATGGCAGAACCGTTCAAGGTATGAACCAGCTGAGATTTCCCATCAGCTTTGTAACGGCACTTCAGCCTGTTGGCCTGGAAAGTTTCAAAATTGGAAACAGAACTTACTTCCAGCCACATTTCCTGAGCAGCACTCCATACTTCAAAATCATAAGTCATTGCTGATGCAAAACCTGTATCTCCGCCACAAAGTCTCAATACTCTGAAGGGAAGTTCAAGATCTGTAAGAATTTCTTTGATATGCTCTACCATTTCTTCCAGAACAGCATAAGAGTTTTCCGGTTTTTCGATCCTTACAATTTCTACCTTTTCAAACTGATGAAGACGGTTTAATCCTCTTACGTGGGCACCGTAGCTTCCCGCTTCCCTTCTGTAACACTGAGAGAATGCCGTATTTTTAATAGGAAGGTCTCTTTCATCCAGCAAAACATCACGGTAAAGGTTGGTTACAGGAACTTCTGCAGTAGGGATCAGGTATAATTTATCTTCGTTGATATAATACATCTGACCTTCTTTGTCAGGCAATTGACCGGTACCAAATCCGGATGCCTCATTCACAACGTGAGGAGGATTTACTTCTGTATACCCTTTATCAACATTTTTATCAAGGAAATACTGCACCAGGGCTCTTTGTAATCTTGCTCCTTTCCCCAAGTAAACAGGGAAACCGGCTCCTGCAATTTTTACCCCTAATTCAAAATCGATAAGGTTGTACTTTTTTGCCAGTTCCCAGTGAGGAATTGCTCCTTCACCAAGCCCTTCTACGGTATGAGACTGGAAAATGATTTCATTGTCATCAGCTGAAGCACCGCTTTTTACCAATTCATTAGGAATATTAGGAAGCTGATACAGAATATCAAGCAAAGCAGTTTCTTTTACCTCCAACTGAGATTTCAATTCTGAACTCGACTCTTTATATTGTGCTGTTTTAGATTTTGCCGATTCCGCTTCTTCTTTCTTTCCTTCCTTCATCAAAAGTCCGATTTCTTTGGAGATTTTGTTGATCTCGGAAAGCTGGGAATCTAATTCAAACTGGATTCTTTTTCTTTCATCGTCAGCAGCGATAGCCTCGTCTACCAACTCAAGATTCTTGAATTGTCTTTTTTTAAGACCTTCTAAAACGCGCTCCTTATTGTCGCGTAAAAAATTGACTTGTAACATTTTATTTAGATGTTAAATATTAGATGTTTAGCTTAAAATAAGCTAACAATTGTACAAATTTAAAATTATTTTGTGATAGTAAAGGTATTTATTGAAGTTGGGGCATCAGCATTTTTAGAAAATACTTCTGTTCCGTCGTATAATACCTTGGAAACCTGGAACAGTGTGGGCGTATTACGATATTGAACTTCCAGTATTCCTGTAACGTTATCATTTACATTCGTACTTTTTGTAAAGGTAATCTGCATTCTGGAAAAGTATGAATTGCCTGTTCCCGGATTATCAGGGCTTATAGAATCCATTCTTCTTCTTTTCGCTCCTGCCAGATATTCCATATAAAACAAAGAATCCGCGGTCATTCGTAGCGGAATTGTTACCGGAGAAATATCTCTGGTTCCAAAAATATCATTGACAGCATATCCGGTATAGGATCCCGGCTTTTTTTGATTCAGAAGATCCTGTCCGGCAGCGTTTTTCATATAGATATTAAGTACCTGATCTATTCTCTGCAGAGAATCATCATCACTTTTACAACTTACAAGTGCAAAGATCGCAACAAGTATACCTACAAAATATTTCATCATAATTACAAAGGTAAAATATTAATCTTTAGACTGCTGCTTTATTTTTCAAAATATTTCTGATACCAAAGCTCAAAAGTAACCAGCTGCCAGATTTTTACAAAATCATAATCGTCTTTGAGATTATACCACCATTCATCAATGACATCCGGATTAAAAAAATTTCTCTTCTTTAGACGTTCAAGATTTTCTGATGCAAAATCCCTGACTGATTGCTCGTTTTTAAGATAATGATGGAGGGGAAAAGAGAACCCTGTCTTGGGCATATTCAGTATTTCTTCCGGAAGATACTTTTTCGCGGTTTTCCGCAGTAAAGGCTTATTCTGTTTCCCGGTAAACCGTATGTTTTCGGGTAATGAAGCCACATAATCAATTAAACTGTTACTTAAGTACGGATAGCGAAATTCAACCCCATACTTCATAGCGCTCAGATCATCACGGAAAACATGGTGTGAGGATAAAGAATATTTCATATCATATTCAAAATATCCTGAATAATTATTTGATTCTGATAAATGATAACGGCAAAGATTGGTCGTTATACCTTTATAAATTTCCGGACGAAAAATATGCTTTGCCTCTGCCGGTCTCATTCCGGTTTGACTCTGACGGAAAAAATCGAACATACAATTCTGGGAAAAATAATTTTTAACCCTCCCGGAAAATTTTCCTTTCGTAACAATCAATGGACTGATAAAATTAAAATTTTTCATCATAAGCCATCTGCTAAGCTTCAATGTGTGGGAGTAGCCTCCGAAAAGTTCATCTGCGCCGTTTCCGCTCAATACGACCTTACATCCATTTTCATGGGCATATTTTGCAGCATTCATCAGTACTTCAAGACTACTGTAGGGCTCTTCAAAATGCTGGATATTTTCTTTAAGCTGCTCCAGTATTTCTTTGTCACTTACTTTTTCTACATGATGAATAAGCTCAAAATGTTTTGCTGCCAATGAGGCATTCTTAACTTCTTCTTCAGAAAACTGGTATGAAATGGTGTATGCAGTAATATCTTCGTTAAAAGGTTTTGATTTTGAAGCAATTAACGTTGAATCTATTCCTCCACTCATCATAACGGTAACCGGTACATCTGCATACAGCTGTTCCGAAATACTTTTTGATAATAATGTGTCGACTTTTTTTATCGCTTCTTCCTCTGTGATACTTTCATTAACTTTCAGCGGTAAACTCCAGAACTTTTCCGTGGCGAAGGTTCTATCATTTAAATCAACAGTCATGAAAGCTCCAGGTTCCAATGAAAATATATGTTGAAAACAGGTTTCCGGGGCTAAAGTAGTCTGAAAAAGGAAATTGGTATATACTCCGTTCCAGTTGATTTCCGCCCTTACAAATTCATGTTTTACAATGGCCTTTATTTCTGAAGCCCATACTAATCCGTGCTCACCCTGATGATAGAAAAGGGGTTTCATTCCTACCCTGTCCCGCGCCAGAACCAGTTTTTTACGGATAAGGTCTGTGATACATAGCGCAAACATTCCGTCGAGCCTTATCAGCATTTCAATTCCCCATTCCTGATAAGCTTTGATGAGAACCTCGGTGTCGGACTTACTTTTAAAAGAATATCCTAAAATTTCAAGCTCTTCCCTGAGCTTTTTAAAATTATAAATCTCACCGTTAAAGGTAATGATGATTTGTTCATCGTCTGAAAGCATCGGTTGGTGACCCTTTTCAGAAAGGTCCACAATAGACAGTCTTCTGAAACCCAGAGCAAGATCAGACATTTCTTCACCAAGAATCGGAAATTGTCTTTTAATTCCGGATGTAGAATCTTCTCCGGAAAAAGATTTTCCAAAGCCGTTTTTACAGATCCAGAATCCTTCATCGTCAGGACCGCGATGTTGAATTGCCTGATTCATCTGCAGAATATTTTCAGAAGAAATATTTTGATAGAATGAATAATAGCCGCAGATTCCGCACATAATAAAAGCTTATAAGAATGTAAAAATAAGGAAATGTCTTTATGTGTAACCTTTACGAATGTTTATTTCTTCAAAAGTTTATTCTTCAAAAGCATTATTTCCTTTCTTGAAATCATATAATCTCTCCATCGAAAGGGTGTAGAGTGGTAAAATTTTCTGAATAAAACAAATGAGGAAACCAGATAAGAGGCTGTAGTAGCAAAGCAGGCTCCAAGAATTCCCCATCTTGGTATGGCAATGAAAGAGAAAACTACCGTTACGACCAAACCTACAATGGATTTGATATTCAGGATTTTTAACTCTCTGATTCCTGAAAAGTAATGCCCCACCATATCACTTACAGCAATACCTAAAATGCCCGGCGTCAAAAAGAAAATAATCTCTTTTGTATCCCGGAATTCTTTCCCGAAGATGAACAGATACACTTCTGAAGGAACTATAATAACACCTGCCACAAAAACAAGCATCAAAGTAAATGTCAGTTTTAGAGAACCTTTAGTTTTAGCAATGGATTCTTCCCTGCTTTTACTGTTGACCACATCTGAATATAAAACCACTGCAATACTTCTGGTAATGGTCCAGATGGCCTCTGAAAAGGTCACTCCGATTGAAAAAACACCTACACTGGCAATTCCTTCAAAATATTCTAAAAAATAAAATGACAACCTGTAATTTAAAAACTGTACGAAAGCACTCAACTGGGTTTTCCAGCCATATTCAAACATATTTCTGGACACTACTTTTGAAAATGAGACTTCAGAGAGTTTACATTTTCTGATGATCTGAAAAAAACTTGTTACAAATAAAAGAACCAGGCAACCGATCTGTGCCATAAAATATACGGATACATCCTTGTACCCAAATCCATATACTAACAGCATGATAAAAACAACGTGTACCAGTTGCTGTAACACAGTGTAAGTATTGAACTTCCTGATATTCTGAGTGCCTATAAACAGACCGATATTGGTTGACAGTAAAGAGGAGAATACTGAAATTCCTATAAGATACATCAGATATTCGCTCTGAATAGAGGTAAAACTAAATAAAAACGGAACGAAAAGACCAATAAATAAAGACCACAGATAAGCATACAGCAGAATTTTTTCCACCTTAAACCTTGAAGCAAAATAAGATGTACTGCTTCCTGAGAAAATACTGCTGAAAAAGCTTACCGCAGCAGCATTGGCAATCACAATAGAAATGGTACCTTTCCCTTCACTTCCCCACATATTGGTAGAAAAAATCACCAGTCCGAAACTTAGAAACAAGATCAGGAAGCGTGAAATGAAAGTTTTAATGATGGTAAGCTGCATGGCAATTATTGATCAATAGCTCTTTTCACAAAATCAAGAAAAGAATGATTGATTATTTTCCAGTTATATTTTTCTCTAAAATCCTTTTTTGCATTCAATGCATGTGTTTCGTAAAGGTGAGGATTTTTAACATATTTTATGATAATATCTGAAATTATTTTTTCATTTCCCGGATCTACCAGATACCCAAAGGAAAGTTTACCAATATGTTTCCGTATTCCCTTTAGGTTTGAATAGATCACCGGCTTCCCCGCTGCCATAAAATAAAACAGTTTTATCGGTAACGAATGATGATTCTCAAAGTTAAACTCCCGGAGATCAAAACAAAGATCAGCGTCACTAAATGCTTCGGTAAAATGTTCAAAAAAAGTTGGTTTCCTCACTTCAACACCATCAAAATTGTATTCGTTCAGTAATCCTGCAAAATAGTCTTCATCACTTTGTTGACGTGTCCCTCCGATTATTAAAACCTTGATTTTCAATGACGGCAGTTGTCGGCGTACTTGAGCAACGGCCTTAAAAAAGTTTCCAATTCCTTTATCTTTTGAAATATGACCGGTATAGCACAGGGTAATCATCCCGGGGTCAAGTTTTTTGATATTTTCACTGGTATAAGCCGGGTCAGGATAATACGGAAGAATGATGTGCTTTTTAAACCAAAAAAACCAGGCCAGAGGGAACTTTTTTGTCTGTTCCCCAAAAATAAAATGGGTGCTTAAGAATCCGGCATAAAGGTTAATGAGAAAGAATTTTACCGCATGAACAATATTTACAGGAAAGCGATAGCCTTCAAGCATTGACATTGCAGGATACCATTCTGTAACGTCATAGAGGCAACTTACCTTGTGTTCCTTGACAAACTTTTTCACAGCAATGACCGCCAAAGGTTCAGAACAGATTATACAATCAGGTTGAAAGGCATCACAGACCCTCTGAAAAACCTGCTTTTTTATTGCAATACTTTCTTGTAAAACGGAATAAGCTTCTATTGAAACCCCATCAATAACACCCTGATAATCTGAGCACAAACTACAAATCCTGACTTCATATCCCTGCCTGCTAAGTTCTCTTGCCTGATGATAAAAAATTCTATCATCTTTATAGCTATGGGAAGTCGTCAAAAATAGTACCTTAAGCATTAGTTTTTCTGAGATGTATGCAAATATACATTAAAACAAAAAAGTGGAAAACACGTTTCCACTTTATGATTTATAAGCAAAATAAGCTTATCTACTTATTTTATAGAAGCTGCCCAGCTTTTTTCCAGAGGCAATACAAAATGGCTTAGAAAGTCAAGATAGGTATTTTTAGAAAAGTCAAAAACCTGGATATCTTGTGCCAGTTCTCCGTTTCGCAGTTTATTTTTGAAATCCTGAAGCTTTAATGTTTTTACTTCTCCGTTTTCGATAAAACTTGCCTTCATCCTGTCGAAAAGTCCCAATTGGTACTCTTCATCAATTTCTCTCATTATTTTCCCTAATGCATCTATACTACATCCTGAAGCCATTTCCTTTTCCTCGTCTACACATACTATGATAAACTGGTTCTTTTCGATTTTAAAAGAAGAAGAAAGGGGTTTCCCGTGCGCAGCCCATGTAGCCAGGAAATCGAATAATTTCTCGGTGATAGCCTTTGCTTCTTTTGTTTCAAAAGGCCTTGAAGCCGGGTATATAATAACTCTGTAGTCGTTGGTTTCTACAATATTAGATTCTTCGATTTTCATATCCAAACATTTATTTTTGTTACAAACCACCAGTTTTCACGTCCCTTTCGGATCGGAAAATCTTGCTAACGGTGATTCCGCATCGTATTAAATTAAAGTATAAAATTAAGAAATATTCCTGACTTTGTAATACATAAAAAACCCAGACAAAAGCCTGAGTTTTTATTTGTATTTTTAAATGCTGTTCTCTACAAATCGTCAGCTTCGGCAAGAAGCTCTACGATGTCTTTTACAGCTACTTCTGTATTTTTATTAAAGTGTTTTACCCCGTCCGTCATCATGGTATTGCAGAATGGACATCCGGTAGCAATTACTTTAGGTTCAAATGATAAAGCTTCTTCAGTTCTTTCAATATTGATGTCTTTATTCCCTTTTTCAGGTTCTTTAAACATCTGTGCTCCTCCTGCCCCGCAACAAAGACCATTGGTTTTGCAACGCTTCATTTCTACAAGTTCTGCATCGAGTTTTTCCAACAATAGTCTTGGTGCCTCATACTCGTCATTGGCACGGCCAAGATAACAAGGATCATGGAAGGTAATTTTCTTTCCTTTGAAAGCCCCACCCTCAATTTTTAATCTTCCTTCTTCCATTAAGGTTTTTAGGAACTGGGTATGGTGTACCACTTCAAAGTGCCCTCCAAGGCTTGGATATTCATTTTTAAGGGTGTTGAAACAATGCGGACATGCCGTCACAATTTTCTTCACCTCATAAGCATTCAGAACCTCAATATTCGTCAATGCCATCATCTGGAATACGAATTCATTTCCTGCTCTTTTTGCAGGATCTCCTGTACAGCTTTCTTCCTGTCCCAGAACAGCGAATTCAACGCCTATTTTATTTAATATCTTGCAAAATGCCTTCGTAATTTTTTTAGCACGGTCATCGAAACTTCCGGCACATCCAACCCAAAATAAAACTTCGGGAGCTTTTCCTTCGGCAGCATATTCTGCCATTGTTTTTATATTGAAATCCATTCTAAATCAAATTTATCAATATATCAATGTAACAGTTTACCCATGATTTTAGATTGTTACATCGTTACATTATTTACATTAGTTTTCTGTTGCCCAATTCAGACGGTCAGCCTGGTTATACTGCCAAGGTGCAGCATTGTTTTCCACATTTGTCATCATCAGATTCAGTTCCTGCGGAGCCGCAGACTGTTCCATTACGAGGAATCTTCTCATTTCAAAAATAATAGAAAGCGGATCAAGCAGCACCGGACAAGCTTCTGTACATGCATTACATGTTGTACAAGCCCAAAGTTCTTCTTTTGTGATATAATCGTTCAATAACTTTTTACCGTCATCAACGAATTTTCCGTTCTTATCAATATTTCTTCCTACTTCTTCCAATCTGTCCCTAGTTTTCATCAGGATTAATCTCGGAGAAAGTTTTTTGCCGGTAATATTTGCCGGGCAGACAGAAGTACAACGTCCGCATTCTGTACATGAGTACGCGTTAAGTAATTGTACCTGATTCAGGTCAAAAATATCTTCTGCTCCAAATTTAGAAGGTGCTGCCTCTGCTTCCCCTTCGGCCGGAGCGGCATAAGGATCTGCATTAGGATCCATCATCAACTTAATTTCTTTTGTTACAGAATCAAGGTTGTTGAATTTGCCTTTTTTATCAAGATTAGCATACCATGTGCTTGGGAAAGCAAGGATAATATGTAAGTGCTTTGAATAATATAAATAATTCATGAAGAACAGAATCCCTACAAAGTGGAACCACCATGCTCCTTTTTCTGTGAAGAATAAGAATCCGTCACTAAAATTATTGAATATAGGGCCCAGTATAGCAGAACTGATCGGAAAACTTCCCAGCTCATGAAGAAGACCTCTTTGTTGCAATACCCAATCGGCAGCATTCATTTTAAAGAAAGCCATCATTAAGGCAAATTCGATGATAAGAATCCAGTTTGCATCATGTTTTGGCCATCCGAAAAGTTCTTTCATAGTCAATCTCTTGACACCATAAAAGTTTCTTCTGATGAAAAATACGACTACACCGATAACGACAAGAAGTGCTAAAACTTCTAATGTTGCGGTAAAGAAACTATAAAAGCTCTCACCGAAAACGGAGGCAAGAAAACGATGTGTTCCAAACAATCCGTCTACAATGATTTCTACCAGTTCAATATTAATAATAATAAAACCTACGTACACAAAAACGTGTAAAATCCCTGCAACAGGACGTTTTACCATTTTGCTCTGTCCCATAGCTACTCTTGCCATGGTACTCCAGCGCTCAGATTGTCTGTCGTTTCTTTTGATTTCGTGACCTAATCTTATATTTCTATAGATCTTCTGAAGGCTTTTGGCAAACAATCCAAATCCGGCCACTAATAAAATAAGGAAAATAATGTTATCGATGTACTGCATAAGGGCGTATTAGTCTTTATTGTTTTTACCGAAAACTGAGAAATTAATATATCTCTTAGGGTGTGCTTTCATATCTTCAATCAGTGAGTTCAGATTGGAAGACGCTGTATTAAGATTATTATAAAGTTGCTCATCCTTCATCAGTTTACCTAAACTTCCCTCACCTCTATCTATACCACCAACTACCTGATTCAGTTTTCCGACTGTAGCATCTAAATTGGCAATGGTAGCATTCAATTGTTTCGTATCGATACTTTGAGCAAGATTTCCGTATTTATCCAGTGTTACCTTTCCGCTTTGCATTGTAAGGCTTGCGTCGTCCAATACTTTCTGAAGTTTAGGATCATTGTGTCCTACCAGATTATTTACGTTTCCGGCAGTAGTCTGCAACGCACCCACTGTTTTGTTAAGGTTTGATAATAAAGCTTTGACTTCGGCTCTATTTTGTGCATCTACCAACAGGTTGGCATTTGCCATCAGAGAGTCTACTCTGTGCAAAACAACTTGTAACTGGTCTTTTACAGGACCTACCTGAGAAGAAAGGCTTCCCAGTGTTCCTAGTTTGAAAGCTCCTTTCAGAGTATCCCCATCCTTTGCCGTTGCTCCGCCATACATCAGGTTTACCCTCATTTCTTTCCCGGACATTAATCCCGGTTCGAAAATTTCCAATGTTGAATTTTTGGAAAATTCAAATTTGTTATCGACAGTAATTTTCACCACAAAACTGATTTTACCGTCTTTTGCGGTCTGAGGAATGATCTTATCAACCTGCCCCACCTTCAATCCATTGATTGATACGGCTGAAGACTGTGCGAGACCCTCCACATTATCATATTTTGCGTAAAATATATTATCGGTAGTAAAAAGGCTTTTCCCTTTCATAAATTGAAACAACACTACAAAGCCTACAATAGCTAAAAGTGCGATCACACCAGCTTTTAATTCTTTACTGAACTTCACTTGCTAATTTTTTTCTAATAAGCAAATATAGTACATTTTAAATAAATCTTTCCCGATATTGTTCTGCGTTAAATACAAAAAAGCGACAAAATAATTTGTCGCTTTTATATTATTGAAATAAATTTCTGATTATTGTTGATTTCCAACTTTATTCCAGATCTCAATTCTGTAGTCCTGGATGTCTGCATTGTCTTGAAGACTCTTCATCCAAGCCTGTCCGAACATACCCGCATTTCTTTGAGTAATAGATTCCGTAAACTGCTTAAGGTCACCAGGCTGTTTGTTTATAGTTTCTGATTTTTTGATCAGAACATATACTCCTGTTCCTCCTTCAACCGGATTGGAAAGTTTACCTTTCGCTACTCCGAATGCAGCTCCTGCAACCTTAGGTTCCATAGCTCCTGCAACTGAAGGATTCAATAGATTTACCTGAGCACTTTGTTTTGTAGCAGCAAATAGTTTAGCAATCTGATCTAAGTTGGAAGCTTTTGCTCCTGCAATCTTATCAGAGATTTGTTTTGCAGCTAATTTATTTTTAACAATAACTTCAATCTGATCTCTTACAGATTCCGGATCAGCAAGACCTGCGTCCTGTTTTCCATTAAGGTATACTATAATTTTATCACCTGTTCCGTCTACTGTGAAGAACTCGGTATCACCTTTAGATCTTTTCTTATCGAAAGCCCAGGCTAAAATATCTCCGTCTTTTTCTGTTCCTAAACCTTGAAGCTGACCGTCAAATCTCTTTGCCATCTTCGGATTAGAGAATTGGTAATTTCCTTTCTTAGCAATATTCACAAAATCGTTGAAAGATTTACCTTGAACCTGCTGAATGAATTTTCTTGCATTCTTATCCGTTTCAGCTTCTGTAGCATCAGAAGGTTTGATTTCTTTGATAAGATTTGCCACCTTATAACCCATTGATCCGGATTTTTTATCCTCAATATTGATGATATGATAACCAAACTGAGTTTCCACTACTCCGGTAGCACCTTTAGGGTTGTTGGCAAGGTAAGTTAGGAACTCAGGAACAAACGGCGTTTCCGGAGTTGTCCAACCAAGACTACCACCTTGTGCTGCAGAGTTCGGATCACTTGAAAGTTTCAGGAATTCTGTAAATTTAGCAGGAGTAGCTTTTACGATAGCTCCGATAGAGTCTGCCAATTTCTTAGCCTGCTCTTTGGATCTTGTCACTCCTTCTCCTGCAGGGCTTCCTTTGAAAGCAATCAGGATGTGTCTTGATAATGTAGAATCAGAAGTCTTTTTACCTACCAGTTTAGAAACTACATAGAAGTTTTGTTCTTTGTAAGGACCAAAAGTCTGTCCGATAGCAGCGGTTGCGATCTGACCTTGTATCGTTGCAGGCAATTGGGTAGGCTTTACATACTGAGGGTTGAAAGGCATATCAGAATTAGCCATTACAAACATCGAATCGTTCTTCGTGTTCTGGAAATTTTCTGTACCTCCGCTAGCGTCTGTACCTCCTGAGTATAATTTTGTAATTTCTTTCATCGCTGCTGCATCATCTGCTGCACTTGGCTTAGAAGGGAAATATACAATACCAAGATTTCTGCTTGGCTCAGCTTTAAACATTACAGGGTGCTGTTTGATGTAATTGGCAAGATCTTCTGTACTAACGTTAATTTTAGTTTTTTGAAGATATGCCGCATAATCAACCTTTACAAAGTCGATATCAGCAAGCTGATCTCTCTCCTTCATCATCTCTTCAGCTTCTTTTTTACCTGTTGTAATCCCTGCTGAAATATTGGTAAATACCTGTCTTGCCATCAATCTGTATTCAATAGTCTTTCTTGTCTTCAACCATTGAGTATATCCTTGAGGATTGGTATTTTTTAATGTTTCAATTTCTTTCTTTAGCTCTTGAGTTTTAAAATTACCTTTCTCATCAAAGAACTGTTGATTCTGAGCAAACATTTGATCATACTGGATCTGACTCCAGAAATAATCATCCGTCATTTCAAAGCCCAATTTCTCAAATTGTTGCTTGATAAGTTTAGATTGTACAAGTAACTGCCACGCCTGCTCTTCAAGACCGTTTTTCGGACGACCCTGTTGCTCAGCCTGTTGCTGCAACACGAAAAGCTGATCATTGAACTCTTCGCGGGTGATTTTCTCACCGTTTACTTTTCCTAAAACGTCAGGATTTTTACCAAAAACCTTGTCGATACTATCGGGGTTCACCAAAAACGCCAAAAGCGCTAAGGCTATTACTCCCATTAAAAGCCAAGGCTTACTCCTAATCTGTCCTAAAATTGCCATTTTATAAATTATAGTTTTTTATCAGTTTGCGAAAATACACATTTTTAAGAAATTACAGAAGCAGAAGTTCTTTATTTTGCTTTTTAATCTCAAAGATTATTAAAAAAAGGAAATTTTGACCATATTTTTTAGCAAAAAACAAATGGCATAAGTATTGTGCAATCTAAGACATTATAATATGCTACACGTTTTCAGGGCATATTATAAAAAATCACTTTAACGATTAAAAACGAAAATGACAATTTGTCATTCGATTAATTATGACAGAATTTGAAGATATTAGTTTAGAGGAAATGATCAGCGACGGATTTGACATCGTAACTGAGGAAATCAATCTTTCCGATTTTGCGGAAACTGATAAAAATTCCGAACAGAAAATATTCCCTATACTTCCTGTAAGAAATATGGTCATGTTTCCCAATGTGGTAATTCCTATTACAGCAGGAAGAAAAACATCAATACAGCTTCTTGAAGAAGCCCAGAAAAACGGAGATTTCATAGGAATTGTAAGCCAGAAAAATTCAGATCTGGAACAACCTACAGAAAAAGATATTTATACTACTGGTACTTTAGCAAAGATCATTAAGATCATTAAGCTTCCGGAAGGCAATATAACGGCTATTACAAAAGGATTTCACAGATTTAAGATCAAAAGAATCCTTGATAACCAGCCCTATTTCAAAGCTGAAATTTCAAAATTAAAGGATTCGAGACCAAAAAACCAGGAAGAATACGAAGCATTACTGGAAAACATCAAGGAACTGGCCCTTAAAATTATCGAGCTGGATCCGAATATTCCTAATGCAGCCAATTTTGCGATCAAGAACATCAATAACAACGATGACCTTCTTAATTTCATCTGCACGAATGCCAATTTCCCATCTTTGGAAAAGCAAAAGCTGCTTGAGGAAAAAAGCCTGATGGAAAGGGCTAATAAGTGCTACGAAATGATGCATGAGGATTTCAGAAAGCTTGAATTAAGAAACCAGATTCATCAGAAAACATCAAAAGACCTTGATAAGCAACAGAGAGAATACTTTCTGAATCAGCAGATCAGAACGATCCAGGAAGAACTTGGAGGCGGTCCTGAAAGTGATGTTGAGGATTTTATTGCCAAAGCAAAAACTAAAAAATGGAGCCGTGAGGTAGAGGAACATTTCCAGAAGGAAATCAACAGGCTACAGCGTCAGAACCCTAATTCCCCGGATTATAATGTACAAAGAAATTATCTTGATTTCTTTACAGATCTGCCTTGGGAAACGTATACAAAAGATATTTTTGATATCGCAAAAGCTGAAAAAGTTTTAGACAAAGCTCATTTCGGACTTGAGGATATCAAGAAAAGGATTTTGGAGCATATGGCTGTTTTAAAATTGAAAAACAACATGAAATCTCCTATTCTATTATTGGTAGGGCCTCCGGGAGTAGGAAAAACTTCTCTTGGAAAGTCTATTGCTGATGCTTTAGGAAGAAAATATGTTAGATTATCTTTGGGCGGGCTTCATGATGAAAGTGAGATCCGTGGACACAGAAAAACCTATATAGGTGCTATGGCCGGAAGAATTCTGCAGTCTATTAAAAAAGCAGGCACTTCCAATCCTGTAATTGTTCTGGATGAGCTTGATAAAATTTCCCAAGGAATTCATGGAGATCCGAGCTCAGCACTTCTAGAAGTTCTTGATCCTGAACAAAATAAGTCTTTTTATGATAACTTCCTTGAGATGGGCTACGACCTATCAAAAGTAATGTTTATTGCCACTGCCAATTCATTGTCAACGATACAAACTCCTCTTTTAGACAGAACTGAAATTATTCAGATTGCAGGATACACTTTAGAGGAAAAGATTGAGATCGCCAAAAGACATTTAATTAAGAAACAGCAGGAAGAAAACGGCCTGGATACCAAATCATTCAAGCTCGGGAATGCTGAACTTAAGCACATTATTGAAGCACATACTTCGGAAAGCGGAGTAAGAACTTTAGAAAAGAGAATTGCTTCTATTGCGAGATGGGTAGCTTTACAAACGGCTTTGGTAAAAGACTACGATCCAAAAATTTCGCTGGAAAAAGTAGACGAAATTCTTGGAGTTCCGAGACCGAAAAGCTTATCTGAAATTACGGGAGTTCCCGGAGTAGTAACAGGTTTAGCCTGGACCAGCGTTGGTGGAGATATTCTTTATATTGAAAGTATTCTTAGCAATGGTAAAGGATCATTAACAATGACCGGTAACCTCGGAACAGTAATGAAGGAGTCGGCAACAATTGCTTTAGAGTATATTAAAGCCAGACATGATGAACTGGGCATTGCGCAGGAAGATCTGGATAAGAAAAACATTCACGTACATGTTCCTGAGGGAGCAACTCCAAAAGATGGCCCATCAGCAGGTATTGCGATGTTGACTTCTATTGTTTCTTCTTTTAAAAATAAAAAAATCAAACCTCACCTTGCCATGACGGGAGAAATCACTTTGAGGGGGAAAGTACTTCCTGTAGGCGGTATTAAAGAAAAACTTCTTGCCGCAACAAGAGCCGGTATTAAGGATGTAATTCTTTGTGAGGCCAACAGAAAGGATGTAGAAGAAATCAAAAAAGATTATTTAAAAAATCTGAAAGTACATTATGTCAACAGAATGGAAGAAGTCATTGATATTGCCATTGAAAAATAAAACAATTTATAACATATTAACTTCTCAATAAAGAAACACGTCCCGGTAACCGGGACGTGTTTCTGCTTTTGGATAAAATATTCCTATTTATGCTCAGGTGGAATAAAATTTGATATAATACCGGAAAAATATACCCTAATTGAGTTAAAAATTTTTCAATTCAGAAGGGATTTCTTATTTTTATTCCACACTGCACATTTCACATTATGAATTTTCTTAGACTCCCTTTTCTGGTTAAACTTACATTGGTGGTTATTTCCATCATTGCTATTGGTTACCTTTTAGTACTGGAACAGACAATTATAGCTCCGTTCTTCTTTGCATTCCTTATGGCCATGCTTTTTTTACCGGCAGCCACTTTCATGGAAAGAAAACTGAGGTTTCCAAGGTCTGTATCCACAATGACTTCAGTTTTTATCATGTTGGTCATTTTAAGCGGGATTATTTATTTCTTTACGACGCAACTTTCGGATTTCAGTAAGGATATTCCTCATCTTAAAGAACAGTTTACAACCGTTTTCAATAATCTTCAGCATTGGGTATCCAAAACATTTAACGTTAAAGTTGATGAACAGGTAGATTATATTAATCAGGGGCTTAATAAACTCCTGTCTTCTTCGGGGGCTATTTTAGGATTTACGTTTGGGATATTCTCAACGGGGTTCGGCTTTATTCTTTTTTTCACTTTGTTTTTTATCTTCATTCTTAATTACAGAAGATTGCTGAATAATTTTATAGTGACTGTTTTCAATGAAAGACACAAAGCAAGTGTGCAGGAGGCGGTAACTGAAATCCGTATTATGACCAAGAAGTATATCTTCGGGCTTTGTCTTCAGGTTATTATAGTATCCATTCTTACCGCTACAGTTCTCACTATCTTAGGGGTAAAGTATGCTATCCTTTTAGGGGTTTTAACTGGTTTATTAAATGTGATTCCTTATTTGGGAATTTTCATGTCGCTTATTATTTCTTGCTTTATCGCTTTTGCCACTGCTACTCCATCCACGTGTATTTATGTAGCCATCGGATATATTGGCATTCATGCTGTTGACGGAAATATTATCCTTCCGTTTGTAGTGGGATCAAGAGTAAAAATTAATGCACTGTTTTCTTTTATAGGAATCCTTTTAGGAGAACACCTTTGGGGTATTGCTGGAATGTTTCTTTGTATTCCGGCCATTGCGATCATTAAAATCATCTGTGAAAGAGTTGATGATTTAAAACCTTGGGGAAAATTACTGGGAGAAGAAGAAAAACCTCATAAAAAGAAAAAAAGTTATAAAATTTCTAAGAATATTACCTTAAAAGAAATGGACTAGAACATAGATAATCAATGATGAGTAATGAGTAATGAATAATGATAAATCACAATCTATCATATAATCATCGGTTCTGATTAATTAAAGTTTACATAAAAGACTGCCTTTTTCCAAGGCAGTCTTTTTGTTTATTATTATTAAAGTGCATATCGTATTCCTTAGCTGGTTTCGCGCCCGTCACTCTTACACTCTTAAAAAAGCTAGTCCACCAGCACAAATAGGAATTACACCAAAATCATCATTAATCACATAATTACAACAACCGCATATTTTTTCATTAAATTAAATAAATATATTTCATTTTTATCATACATTTGATGTAAAATATTTAATTATGAAAATCGTAAAATTCATTCTTTGCCTGCTTTTCGGACTTATGTTTATCAATGCCGGGCTAGACAAGTTCCTTCACTACAATCCGGCTCCTAAACTCACGGATGCCCAAATGAAATTGTATGCTGCATTCGGTGAAATCGGCTGGCTGCTGCCCTTGGTGGGAGTCGTAGAAATTATCGGAGGATTATTATTTATCTTTCCGAAGACAAGAGCATTGGGAGCCATCATTATTTTACCAGTTATGGTTGGAATCCTGATTCATAACCTTTACAGAGATCCTTCCTCAACCGGAATTAGTATTTCTTCCGTACTTTTCCTGATCAATATCTGGATGATTATTGACAATAGAGAGAAATATAAAAAACTGGTGAGTTAATACACCTCAGATTGCAGGTAGCAGATTATCAATATTAATCATCTGCTACCTGCTATTAATACATTATACGAAAGCACTGAAGCCGGTAATTGATCGTCCTACGATGAGCGAATTGATTTCTTTTGTTCCTTCGTATGAATAGATCGCCTCGGCATCTGCTACAAATCTTGCTACATCATATTCCAGCAGAATTCCGTTTCCTCCCATCACTTCACGTGCCCTGGAAACGATATCCCGGGTTCTTAATGTACAGAATACTTTGGCAAGCGAAGCGTGTTCGTCTTTTAAAATACCTTCGTCCTGCATTTCGGACAATCTGAAAACCATAGTCTGCATAGCGGTAAGATTAGATAACATTTCCACGAGATGTCCCTGTATCATCTGAAATGAAGCAATAGGCCTTCCAAACTGCTCCCTTGTTCGTGTATATGCCAATGCACTTTCATAAGCTCCCCTTGCACACCCTGTGGCCATCCATGCTACTCCGGCACGGGTCATTCGCAGTACTTTTCCTGTATCTTTGAAAGAGTTTGCGTTTTGTAAACGGTTATCCTCTGTAACGACGCAGTCTTTCAACGTGATCAATCCGTTCTGAACAATTCTTAACGCCATTTTTCCCTTGATTTTTTCCACAGAATACCCGGGATTATCTTTTTCTACAATAAAACCTTTTACTTCTCCGCTATCCAGATCCCTTGCCCAGATAATAACGAGATCTGCAAAAGTTGCATTTCCTATCCATTTTTTCTGCCCGTTAAGAACCCAGCCTTCCTCAGTTTTTTTACAGGTAACGGTTAGTCCTCCGGCTGCACCGGATCCTACTTCCGGCTCTGTAAGTCCAAAAGCCCCGATTTTTTCAAACTTCTGCATTTGTGGAAGCCATTTTTGTTTTTGTTCTTCCGAACCACAGATATAAATTGATCCCATCGCCAACCCGGACTGTACTCCAAAAAAGGTAGCGATAGAAGCATCAATTCTGGCCATTTCCATTGCAATAACACCTTCCATCAGAAAAGGCATTCCGGGGCAACCATATCCTTCATAGGTAACACCACAGATATTCAGTTTTTGAAATTTCGGAATCAACTCGAAAGGAAATTCGTCTCTTAACCAGTAATGATTCACCAGAGGCTTCACTTCTTTTTCCATAAAATCTCTTACTTTAAGCTGAATTTCCCGTTGTTCAGGGGATAGTGTATGGTAGATATCATAAAAATCTCCGTCAATAGGGGGAAGTTCTTTCTTTTTTTTATCAGGATCAAGCATTTTCACCAATCCTGCAAGCTGTTTATCGTCGAGTTTTGAAAAATTATTCATAAGTTTTGGCAAATCCACTTTTTGGGAAATGGTGCTCAACTGATCAAAATCTATAGAAGTGAATAATCCGATTGCGTTTCTGATTTTAGAAAAGGTATTTGACATAATGATATATTGTGATTTGGTTTGTAAAAAGATAAGCAAATTTTGCTCCGAAACCAATTCACCATCATTACCTGTATTTTACAAACAACTTATTTACAGTAGGTTACTTCGGAAAATCACTTTACATTTTTTTTACTTCTGATTTTCAATCATTACAAAAGATCCATGCAGAACTTTGACTCAAGCAAAACATAAAGATCAACACTATGAAAACAACGTACATCAGATTATCAATATCAGCCATGATCCTTTTGGGAATATATTCATGTAAAAAAGGGGAAGCTTCTATCAATGGCCCGGAAACCTATACTTCTGCAGATTCAGCCAGTGCTATGGCATCAGACAGTGTTTCTTCAGCAGCGAGCATGAAAGTAGAAAACAAACAGTTTATCAAAACGGCAGACGTGAATATGGAAGTAAATGATGTCTATAATGCCACCATTTCTATTGAAAAATCAGTTCAGGAGCTTGGCGGTTTTGTCATCAACAGCAATCTGCAGAGCAACGTGATATCACAGGACACCTATAACACCTCGGATGAGGAAGCCATGTTGATTAAGAAATACCAGACGGAAAATAAGATGCAGGTCCGGGTACCTACTGAAAAGCTAGGGGAATTTTTAACATTTATCAATACTAATAAGCTATTTCTTAACTCAAGAACCATCAACGCTGAAGATGTTACATCCAATATCAAATACTCTGAATGGGAAAGCAAAAGAAATCAGAAAACCTCCGAAAATATAGACCAACTTAAAGCTAATAAGGATAAAGTAAACCTGGACGACGAAAATATGTCGGAAGGAAATCTTCAAAAACTGGCTAATATAAATATGACAGATAACCTGAAGTACAGCACTGTAGACATTTATATTAAAGAGCCCAAAGTACGTATCGCAGAAATCGCTGTTACCAATACCAACAGTATTGATAATAAATACAGATATAATTTTCTCTATGATGCAAAAGACGGGTTTGTGTACGGCTTTTATCTGATTCAGAAAATCATCGTTGCCATGATCAATATCTGGCCGCTCCTGTTAATTGCCGGTGGAATCATCTATTTTTTAAGAAAAAGAAAAGTCACCAAATCGGAACCTTCTAATGCACAGAAATAAGACTATCCTAACCTAAGCGTTATCATCATAATTTTAGATTTTACTGAAAGCTATCTTTTTTGAGATAGCTTTTATACATCCGGCAAACAAATTCTATGTTGACATACTCCTAACTGAAACTAAAATTTATAGTGTTTTGCATGATTGTTTTTTAAAAAATTGTTATTTATCATCTTCAAATTTAATTGAGGTTTTATTTTTCCTTAAATTTGCAAATCAGAAATAAAGCATTATACGTTTAAAAATTTTTAATCAGTTAATTTATTTCTGAACCCATTTAATTCCCAACATATGCTATCAAAAATAAACCCTATACAAACCAATAGCTGGAAAGCCCTTGATGAACATTTCGGAGGAAATGACTTTGACTTAAGAACTCTTTTCCAGTATAATCCTAACCGTTTTACAGAATTTTCTTTGCAAAAGGATAACTATCTTTTTGATTATTCTAAAAACTTAATCGATTCAAGAACTAAAGACCTTTTATTGAATCTGGCCGAAGAATGCCAGTTAAAAGACGCTATTTCCAAAATGTTCTCCGGTGACAAAATCAACGAGACAGAAGGAAGAGCTGTTCTGCATACAGCATTAAGAGACTTCTCAGATCGCGAAATTTTTGTGAACGGAGAAAATATCAAACCACAGATCAAAAGAGTTCTTGACCATATGAAATCTTTTTCCGGGAAAATCATTTCCGGAGAACATAAAGGTTTCAGCGGAAAAGAGATCACAGATGTCGTTAATATCGGTATCGGAGGGTCAGACCTTGGTCCTGTAATGGTTTGCTCCGCTTTAAAGCATTTCAAAACAAGATTAAACGTTCATTTTGTTTCCAATGTAGATGGAAACCATATCGCCGAAGTGGTAAAAGGCCTAAATCCTGAAACTACTTTATTTATCATTGCTTCCAAAACCTTTACGACCCAGGAAACGATGACCAATGCGAATTCGGCAAAGGACTGGTTCCTGAAAGCCGGAAAACAGGAAGATGTGGCAAAGCACTTTGTTGCCTTATCTACTAATATTGAAGAAGTGAAAAAGTTCGGAATCGCAGAAGAAAACATATTTGAGTTCTGGGATTGGGTAGGCGGAAGATATTCGTTGTGGAGTGCCATTGGATTAAGCATAGTACTTTCCGTAGGATATGAAAATTTCGAACAGCTTTTAAGAGGTGCTTTTGATACCGATCAGCACTTCCAGACAGCTGATTTCTCTGAAAACATCCCTGTACTAATGGGACTGTTAGGAATCTGGTATCGCAATTTCTACGCAGCGACAACCTATGCAATCCTGCCTTATTCTCAATACCTCGACAGGTTTGCAGCTTATCTTCAGCAGGGAGATATGGAAAGTAACGGAAAATGTGTGGACAGAAACGGCGAATTTGTAGAATATGAAACCGGACCTATTATCTGGGGAGAACCGGGTACCAACGGTCAGCACGCGTTTTATCAACTGATCCACCAGGGCACAGAACTCATTCCTGCAGACTTTATTGCCTATACACAAAGTCCGAATAAAGTTTCTGACCACCAGGATAAATTATTAGCTAACTTTTTCGCGCAAACTGAAGCACTTGCCTTCGGAAAGCTGGAAGAAGAGGTTGAAGAAGAGCTTAGAAATGCAGGAAAATCTGACGAAGAAATTGAAAGGTTGGTCAACTTCAAAGTTTTCCACGGAAATACTCCAACCAACTCCATATTATTCAAAGAATTAACTCCTTTTTCATTAGGTCAGCTTATCGCTTTGTATGAACACAAAATTTTCGTTCAGGGGGTGATCTGGAATATTTTCAGCTTTGACCAGTTTGGTGTGGAGTTAGGAAAAGTATTAGCCAACAAAATCCTTCCTGAACTCGAGAATAATGAAGCAGTAAGCTCTCATGACAGTTCTACCAATGGTTTGATCAATTACTACAAAGAATTTAAGAAGTAAAGTAAAAGTAAATAAATCTAATAAAGTAATAAAAAGTAAAAATGGCAGAAATTCTTGACGGACTGAAAGTATCCAAAGAAATAAAAGCAGAGATCAAGGTTGAAGTGGAAAAAATCCTTGAAAGCAAAAGAAGAGCACCTCATTTGGTTGCTATTCTTGTTGGAAACAACGGGGCGAGTAAGGCTTATGTAAACGCTAAAGTAAAAGATTGCGAAGAAGTTGGTTTTCAGTCAAGCCTGATTAAATTCCCAAGCACAGTTTCAGAATCTGAGTTATTGGAAAAAATCGATGAGCTGAATAAGTCTAAAGCAGTAGACGGTTTTATCGTTCAGCTTCCTTTACCGGATCAGGTTGATCAGGAAAAAATTATCAATGCTATTGATCCAAGAAAAGATGTGGACGGTTTCCACCCTGAAAATTTCGGAAAAATGGCATTGGAAATGGATACATTCTTACCGGCTACTCCTTTCGGGATTTTAACATTATTAGAAAGATATAATATTGAAACCAAAGGGAAAGACTGTGTAATTATCGGAAGAAGTAAAATTGTAGGGAGACCGATGAGTATCCTTATGGGAAGAAAAGATTTCCCGGGGAACTCTACTGTTACTCTTACCCACTCCTACACCAAAGATATTGAAGAATACACTAAAAAAGCAGATATCGTTATCACGGCTTTAGGTGATCCTCATTTCTTAAAAGGAGATATGATAAAAGACGGAGCTGTCATCGTAGATGTAGGAATTACAAGAGTAGATGACGATTCTCCAAAAGGTTACCATCTTGCCGGTGACGTAGATTTTGACAGCTGTGCTGCTAAAGCAAGCTGGATCACCCCTGTACCGGGAGGAGTTGGCCCAATGACCAGAGCAATGTTGATGAAAAATACAATCATTGCATACAAAACGTCGGTTTATAACGACTAATTTTAAGATGAATAAAGATCAAGATATTTTATTAAAAGAAGGTAAAATGCTCCCTGTGATGGAGCATTTTTACACTTTACAAGGAGAAGGAGCACACACCGGGAAAGCCGCTTATTTCATTCGATTGGGAGGCTGCGATGTCGGGTGCCACTGGTGCGATGTAAAAGAAAGCTGGGACCCGGATCTTCATCCGCTGATGAATGCTGAAGACATTGCGGAAACAGCAGCAAAACACTGTAAAACAATAGTTCTGACCGGTGGAGAGCCTTTGATGTGGAATTTAGACCTACTGACATCCAAGCTGAAAGAACTCGGATGTACCATTCATATTGAAACCTCCGGCGCATATCCTATGAGCGGGCAACTGGATTGGATTACGTTGTCGCCGAAGAAAACCGGGCTTCCAAAAGAAGAGATTTACCAAAAAGCTAACGAGCTTAAAGTCATTGTATTCAACAACCATGATCTTACCTTTGCTCAGGAGCAGGCGGCAAAAGTATCTGAAAACTGCAAACTTTATCTGCAAAGCGAATGGAGCAAGAGAAATGAGATGTATCCTAAGATCACAGATTTCATCCTGGAACATCCTGAATGGCAGGCTTCAGTTCAGACCCATAAATATCTGAATATCCCGTAAAAAAACGTACATTAGCTTGCCGTATCTGATAACCCCCGATAGATGCAGAGAATTCGATACTCTAGATACCTGAAATCGATTATTATTTTGCTTGACCTGATGGTTATTGCATCTATTTTTATATTCTTTTTTATAAGCAGAAACGAAAGTTTAAAATACAGTGAAGAAACCTGGTACCAGAATGTTTTTTCTCTGATATTGTTATTTTTGTTCTGGGTGCTTTTAAGCGGCAGGACAAAAATATACAATATCGCCAGGAACCTTACCTATACTTTATTCCTGGAAAGGCTTTTTACCCACTTCCTGTTTTTTATTCTCGGTGTCCTGCTTATAGGGAAAGTAAGCAAAAACGTTTTTTTTAATACAGATATATATTGGCTGTCGTTTTATCTTCTGATCTGCATCTTTCTGACCAAATCGCTGATCTATTTTGCCATAAAATATTTCCGCTCACTTGGGATCAACCACAGGAATGTCATGTTTTTAGGAGATAATAGTTCCACTGAAATTTTAAAAAGTATTTTTAAAAGCCGTAAAGACTATGGATACAGGATCTTTACCTATGAAGGCTCCGAGTCTAACATCCACGAGTTGGTCAGTTTCTGGAAAAGAAACGGGATTCATACGTTGTTTATATCGACGGAAAACTCGTATAATGAGGAACTGGAAAACCAGATTTTTAAGCTGGCTGAAGACAATAAGATTCACATTTCTTTGATACCAAGTATTACGCAGAATGATTTTTTCCTGTACGACCTTGGTTATATTCAAACACAACCGGTGCTGAATCAGGCAAGATATCCTCTGGATTATTATTCCAACTTCCTGATGAAAAGAACGTTTGACATATTTTTTTCTGTCCTGGTATTGCTTTTTATTTGTTCGTGGGCATTTCCCATTATCGCTATTTTAATCAAAACAACTTCAAAAGGGCCGGTTTTCTTTCTTCAAAAGAGATACGGTTTCCATGAAGAAGTTTTTAAGTGCATTAAATTCAGGACAATGGTCATCAATGATGAATCTGCCACTAAAACAACCATGGCCAATGATTCAAGAATAACCAGAGTTGGCAGGTTTTTAAGAAAAACAAGCCTTGATGAGCTGCCACAGTTCTTGAACGTACTAAAAGGTGAAATGTCTGTGGTGGGACCCCGTCCTCATATGTTGTCTGTAGATAATTATTACAAGCCAAAAATCGGAAGATACAGCTTAAGAAGTATGGTAAATCCCGGTATTACAGGCCTGGCACAAGTGAGTGGGTTGCGTGGCGACTATGGAGATGTAGAGGTAGATATGAAAAAAAGAGTTCTTGCCGATTCGTTTTATGTAAGAAACTGGAGCTTTGCTCTGGATCTTGTCATTATTCTAAAAACTATACTATTAGTTATCGGTGGAGATAAAAATGCAAAATAAGTTCAGGCTGATACTAAGATTGGTATAATTTTAACAGTAAATGACCATCAGTCTTTCATCTTGACACTGGCCTAATTAAATAAAAAAGTCTAATTTAGCGGTATGTTAAAAAAGTTTTTCACAGCAGTAGGGGAATATATAATCCTTCTGGGAAAATCCTTGCAGAAACCTCAGAAAATGAGGGTGTTCTGGAAGCTGTTCATGAGAGAAATTAATGATTTGGGAGTCAATTCTTTCGGGCTTGTAGTCTTCACATCGATCTTCGTGGGGGCTGTAGTTGCTATTCAGATGTTCAACAACTTTGATGCATCATCATTTCCCATTCCTCCTTCATTTGTAGGATATGCTACAAAAGCAGTATTGGTTTTAGAGTTTGCCCCTACCATCATCAGCTTAATTTTAGCCGGAAAAGTAGGTTCATATATTGCATCCAGTATTGGTACCATGAGGGTTTCCGAGCAAATTGATGCCTTGGACATCATGGGTGTTAATTCTCCCAATTTTTTAATTTTTCCAAAAATTATTGCGTGCGTCCTTTTTAATCCGCTTCTTATTGCCATCAGTATTGTATTTGGTATCGGCGGAGGTTATATTGCCGGAATTTTGACAGGAAACTGGACAGAGAATGATTATATAGTAGGGATCCAGATGTATATGCCCAACCTGTTCATCTATTATGCATTTGTGAAAACCATCGTGTTTGCATTCATCATCGCCACTGTACCTTCTTATTTCGGATACAATGTGAAAGGGGGATCGCTGGAAGTAGGTAGAGCCAGTACACAGGCGGTAGTATGGACCATGGTGTTCATCATTATCTCGGAATTAATTTTAACCCAATTAATATTAAGCTAATGATTGAGGTAAAAGATCTTAGGAAAAGTTTTGGAGATGTTGAAGTACTTAAGGGAATTTCAACGTCATTTGATAAAGGAAAAGTAAACCTGATCATTGGGCAGAGTGGTTCCGGAAAAACAGTTTTTCTTAAAAGTTTATTGAATGTTTATATGCCTTCATCCGGAGAAATTCTTTTTGACGGGAAGGATATCAATACGATGAACCGCGAGGAAAAGCAGCATCTTCGTTCAGAAATTGGAACGGTATTTCAGGGAAGTGCCTTATTTGATTCCTTAACTGTGGAAGAAAATATCATGTTCCCTCTTGATATGTTTACCAATCTGACGTACAGAGAAAAAAAGAAACGTGTTTTTGAAGTAATCGGTAGAGTTCACCTTGATAAAGCTGATAAAAAATATCCTTCAGAAATTTCTGGAGGAATGCAAAAAAGGGTTGCTATTGCAAGAGCAATTGTCAATAACCCGAAGTATCTGTTCTGTGATGAGCCCAATTCAGGGCTTGATCCCTATACATCGAAGGTTATTGATGATCTTCTGTATGAGATTACCAAAGAATATAATACAACTACCATCGTCAACACCCACGATATGAACTCGGTGATGACCATTGGTGAAAAAATTGTATACCTGAGATTGGGACTCAAAGAATGGGAAGGTAATAAAGATATTCTGATCACTGCAGGCAATAAAAATCTGATCGATTTCGTTTATTCTTCAGAACTGTTTAAAGAGCTGCGAGAATATTTACTTGAAAATAATAAAACGATTGAAAATACAATTACAAAAATAGACGATAATGAAAAAGGTACTTAGTGTAGCGTTAATAGGGTTTTCAATGTGGGCTTCTGCACAGATTTCACTGGCAGGTAAGGCTAATATAATATTTCCTACAGGCTCACCTTCGTGGTCAAATATCAAAGGAACCGTGAATGATGCTATTCAGGGAACAGGTAAAAACAATGTAGGGTTCAACGTGGGACTTTCATTAAAAGTAGGACTTCCTACTTCATTGTTTGTAATGCCTGAAATTTATTATACCCATTTCAAGAATGAGTTTACAACAGAGAACACTACGTTTGATGTGAAAAGCAACCGTATCGATGTTCCGGTTCTTTTAGGATATAATATTTTAGGTAATATGCTTGGCGTTTTTGTAGGTCCTGTCGGAAGTTTTAATCTGAACAAAGACAATACGTACAATGATTTTAAAGAAAATGCCAAAAATGATTTTACTGTGGGATACCAGTTCGGAGCTCAGCTTGAAATTAAAAAGCTGATTGTGAATGCGAAATATGAAGGAGCTTTCAGTAAAGATCAGAGAAACTTTATCAACAAAGTTTCAGGTTCTGAGATCAGATACGACAACCGTCCGAACCTGTTTATGGTAGGTTTAGGATATAAGTTTTAATCAACTATCGAAAATAACAACTGAAAAATCCTCAAGTCTAGACTTGAGGATTTTTATTTTGATTGTCCAGTTCAGCCTGGCGCTTTGCAATATCAGCAGCCTGCTTTTCCAGTTCTTCTTTCTCTTTTTGTAATTGCTTGAATTCTTTTTTCTTTTGTTCAGCTTTCATAGCACTTCCTTTGCTGACATAGCCAACCAGGCCACCGATGATAAGCCCTATCCCAACTCCTGCCATCATTCCCATGATATGAGAAATTTTAATTTGCTCTACGGCAAAATCAGTTGTAAGATAAAAAAGTAAAGCAGAAACAGCTAACAGTATAAGTCCGGTAATTGATAAACTCTTCATAATATTGTGTTTAGGTGGTTACATAAAAAAGCCTTACCAAATTTACTAAAAATTTAATAAGGCTTCACTCAAGATTAAAATTCTAATTATATTTTTCCTCCCGCAGCCTTATAATATTCCAAAGCTTTTGGTAAATCATTATTAATATCTGAGATTCTTGTTTCAGGATTTGGGTGGGTAGACAAGAATTCAGGTTGTCTTGCTCCGGATGAAGCTCCTTCCATTCTATTCCAGAAAGGAATGGCTGCCCTCGGGTCATATCCTGCCATAGACATCAGATAAAGTCCCATTTTGTCCGCCTCAGATTCCTGGTTTCTTCCATATTTCAATAAAGCAACCTGAGATCCGATCGGGTATACTTTCTGAAATACGCTTGCCCATTGTGCATTGGAGATTGCTCCTCCTAGAATTGCTCCTCCATACTGGGCCATCATAGCCTGGGAGATTCTTTCGTTTCCGTGTCCTGCCAGTGCATGGGATACTTCATGACCCATTACTACTGCAAGTCCGTTGTCATCTTTTGTAATAGGTAAAATCCCGGTATAAACGGCTACTTTACCTCCCGGCATACACCATGCATTGAGCTCATTGCTTTGCAAAAGATTAAATTCCCAACTGTAATTGGCCAGATCTGCTGACCTTCCTATACTCTGATAATATCTTTCTGCTGCGTTTTTAATTCTGTTTCCTACATTCACCACTCTCTTTGCATCTGATGTTCCGGTAATCACTTTACCTTTAGACAATGTCGTTTTATATTCCTGTGCAGACATTGTTAAAATTTCTGAATTATTGGCCAGCTGTAAAGACGATCTTCCCGTGATCGGGTTTGTAGTACAAGCAGCGACCGACAGAGCAATAGCTCCAATTCCAAATAGATGTGTAAATTTCATATTTTGAGTGTTAATAATTCAACCTTAACAATTTTTATTCCAAAAAACTCTTGAAAGAATAAATTTGCATACATTTTGCTATTTAAATGTAATAATTATTCAATTATGAAAAAATATATTTCTCTTCTGATGATCTTTGGATTTCTTTTCTTATTTCAGAGCTGTGCATCACAAGGGTCATTAGATTCAAAAACGGTGGATACTCTGGTAGACGCTCAGGAGTTTACCTTCAATGCACAGAGGGCAAATCCTATGAATTATGATGTCATCAATGTTATCAATTCAATTCCGAATTCTGCTGCAGCCCGAATGTTGAACCTTAACGGGGAATATAGCATTGATGTTACTAAAAAAACAGTTGATGTTGTGCTACCTTATTTCGGAAGGGCATTCAATACATCATATGGCAATACAGACAGTAACAGTTTTCGATTTACCTCAAAAGATTTCACTATCAATAAGTCTCAAAATAAAAAAGGAACATGGACTTTAAAGATTAAACCCAACGATGTAAGCAATGTGGATGAGATGAATATTGAAATTTTCAAAAACGGAAAAGCATTTGTCTCTATGAGAAGTAATGACAGACAGCCGATAACGTATGACGGTTACGTTTCAAAACTTGCCGTAAAGCAGGATAAGGCCAAACCTTAATTCCTATTTTCACTGGATAAAAATTTCTCAACAAATAATTTTGCTTCGGTACTTGGATTAGAAACCATTTCCGAAGCATTTTTTTTATGCATAAGATAAGCTTCTTCCACTGTATTGCTTTTTTTCATGAGCGATAAAATATATTCCTGAACCCAATATTCAAAACGTTTTTCTGCCTGTTGGGTACGGACTTCTTCAAAACGTCCGGCTTTCTTTTTGAGATCAATAAATTCTGAAATCTTATCATAAATTTCCTTCAGTCCTTCATTGTGTAAGGCAGATCCCAGTAGAACAGGAATTTTCCATCCTTTTTCTTTAGCGGGAATAAAATCCAGTGCCCGTTTCAGTTCAAGTCTTGTATTTTTGGCTTTCTGCAGGTTATCCTGATCAACTTTATTGATAAAAATGAGGTCTACCATCTCCATAATGCCTCGTTTTATGCCCTGAAGCTCATCTCCGCCTCCGATAATTTTTAAAAACAAGAAAACATCGGTAATATCAGCAACGAGAACTTCAGATTGTCCTACTCCTACGGTCTCTATTAAAATATAATCGTATCCTGCTGCTTCACAGATCATCATGGTCTCAAAAGTTGTGTTGGCGACCCCTCCTAAAAATCCCGAGCTTGGGGAAGGACGTATAAAGGCATTTTCTTCTTTTGCAAGTTCCTCCATTCTGGTTTTATCACCTAAAATACTTCCTTTATTGATTGAAGAACTCGGATCTATGGCGAGGACTGCCACTTTTTTGCCCTGAGCAATAGCCAGCCTCCCGAAACTTTCAATAAAAGTAGACTTTCCAGCACCGGGTACTCCTGTTACTCCCACTCTCACAGAGTTTCCGGTAAAAGGCATTATTTTTTTTAAAAGGTCCTCGGCCTGTATTCTGTGGTCTGCTTTTTTACTTTCAACTAATGTAATCGCTTTTGCAATCAGGCGTTTGTTTCCTGATCGTATTCCTTCTATTAGTTCTTCTGTAGAAAATTTCATTGATTCAAAAATAATAATTAAAAAGGGAATGATCAATACCTGTATTTAATGAAACGCAAAAACAGATTCCATATTTACAGTCATCTGTTGTTGATCCGGCACTACTTTAATTTTTATTTCTTCTAAATTAAAACTACATCACTCAGTATCAAAGGCCTGAGGAATTTATTACATTTGTTATATATCAAAATAATACGTATGAAAAGACTTATTGCTGTTGCATCATTTACGAGTATCCTGCTTGTTTCTTGTACACCTAAAGCATCAACAGCTGCTGCAACTGCCGGCACTTCAACCTCTACAGCAGAGCAGATTGCACAGGGGAAAACCATTTTTGAAAACTCTTGCGGAAAGTGCCATAAGCTGCCGGATCCAGCCTCACATAATCCTGTACAATGGGTGGGAATTATGAACTCGATGGCTCCAAAGGCAAAGCTTACGGATGAGCAGCATCAGTGGGTATACGATTATATCGTTTCTGCTAAAAAATAATCAACATCAAAAATAAATAAAGGTATGAAAAAGACAATTTTAATCGGCATTGCAGTTTCAGCTTTTTTGCTGTCCTGCGGACCTAAAAGTACGGCCGTAACAGGACCTAAGTATACCTCATCTGAAAAATTAGCTCAGGGGAAAACTATTTTTGAAAATTCCTGCGCAAAATGCCATCAATTACCGGAACCTACTAAACATGACAATCAGGGATGGATAAAAACATTGAGCAGAATGGCTCCAAAAGCGAAACTTAATGATGATCAACATCAAATGGTCTATGATTATCTGATTTCTGTAAACAAAAAATAAGCTTTCTCACGAAAGCTTATTTTTTGTTTTATTCATTATCTCATTTATCGTACGATCAATTTCTCAACCTGAGTTTTATCTCCCTGTTGGATATGAACCATATATACTCCTTTCTGGAATCCGTTGGTAGAAATTGCTTTCTTAGAACCGGCTTCCCTTGAATCGGTAAGCACTAATTTCCCTGACATATCAAACATTCTTATTTTAACTTCTTTTGAGGATTTATCGATATTTCCTACGAAAAATTCGTCATAAGTAGGGTTCGGGAAAACAACAAATTTATGATCTAAAGTCTTAAGATCTTGAGTTGCAAGTGTTCCGCATTCCGTCGGAACAGTGAAGTCCTGCACCTGATCGTTAAGGGCCGTACTACTTCCTGCAGAAGCATTTACGCCAAGACCTCTCTTAGCAAAAGCAGCCCAGATCATACACTTGTCTCCGCCAGCATTTCCAAGAGCATCAGCTTGAAGAAGGCCATCTCTTCCATCAATAAATGACGGATTACAGCTTTGTAATTTTAATCCATCTACTACTAATTGTAACACTTTAGCATTTCCGGAAGTATTGCTTGCTGTAACATCACTGTTGTATCCATATTTTTCTATATACTTCCAGGTAAGATCCCAGAGCATAGTAGCCCATACAAAACCTATAGAGTGGGATTCATTCATTGAATTGGTACTTCCATAGGTGAAACTATTGACTCCAAAATCAGGAGAGTATTTTGCAGGTCTGATCCCAACACCTGTAGTGGGCTCCCCGTTGGTGTAGGTTCCCATACCTCTGGCTAAAGCAGACGTATCACCTGGTCTTGTTGTAAGCATCAGGGCAAAATAATCTGACCAGCCTTCGCCCATCTGCTCTGCTGAATTTAGACAATCATACCCTTGACCTGTTAATCTATTTGAAATGCCATGTCCGTATTCATGGGCTACAATTCCATTATCTAAACTTGAATGTTTAAAACCGCTATAATCGAAATCTAATGTGACATTCACTGCTCCTGCTGTGGCCTGCGCCACAAGATATTCTCCTTCAGCTTTTCCCATCATAAGAGAAGGGATCGTGATTCCTGTAACCGCATTGTCCCTTCCCATAGAAATAGGATCGGCATTAACAGGATCATAGAGAATAGCTCCGATTGCTCCTGCTTCCTGCATTTTTTTTACTTTACTAGCAAAGCTGCAAGTTCCTCTTTTAGCAAGACCTATCTTCCCAGCCATACTTCCTGCAGCAATTGCAGTACAGGCATCGTCAGGTATTGCCACCATGATATTTCCTGTTACGGGAGGACCTCCCAATAAGAGAGAACCGAATGCCGCTCCGCCGGTAACTACTTTAGGCCTGCCTACCATAGATGAGGGGGAATTGTATTGATATCTGGAAATAGGATCTGCTGCACTTTGAGCTCTATCCCAGAGATACATTTGCATTCTCGGTGCTGCAAGATAGGTCTGACCGGAAATAACGACTTCATATCCTGAACTGAAATTGGCATTATTTAAACCACTTCCGTCAAATGCTTCCGCTCTTACGGCATCACCCTGCATTCCTCCTTTTCCGAAATTGTTGGTCTGATAATTCCTTGCTGGTTCGTTAAACCCGAATTTATAGAATATATCATGCATTTTATTATTCATATAAAATAATTGGGTTACAGCCGCATCTCTGTAGGTTAGTGGGTTTTCATATCTTCCGTCTGCAAAAGGAAAATTAAAGCTAAGACCACTTCCTCCATCTGGCGAATATCCTGCAGTATTGGTATTATTCTGGTCTGAATAGGCATAAACATTGTTCCCTCTTGTATTCGTATAGTTATTGGTACCATCCGAATGCCATCCTTCCGGAGATGCTGCTATATCCCATGGGTTATTTACTATCGAACGAGCTCCGAATGTAGGTGCTTCTACAGGCAATGCAAAAACATTGTAGGATGCATTAGTAGGTGCAAGCCAATTCATGAATGTATTCTGATCGGCATTTGAATCTCTTTTTACCAATTCAACGTTTTGCAGATGTGAGTCTGTGTTACCTTCAAATTTACAGCTGATTGTCATATTGCTTTTGCTTAATACTTCACCAGTCTCTGCATCAGCAACAACATGCCAGATATCTGACGAGCTTTTATCTGATACAAACAATTCTTTTGATAAAACATGTACTCCATTCTTTTCAAAATAGACATTAGGAAGATAGTCTATATTTGCAATATTCTCTAATCCAAGTCTTTGTTTCAATGCATCTTCGGAAAATCTCTCCTGTACCTTTTTTTGTAGAGCTACTGTTATATTTTTGCTAAAATCATTATTTTCAGAGATGATCTTATCTCCCTTAATGATTACTTTTCCCAGTGCATTATAAACTCTCAAGCCATCATACGTTTGTTGCACATTAACAACATTGGCTCCTAAACTTTCGGATGGATCTTCATTCAAAATGATAAATCCACTTTTATTATTAGCATTATTTTTTTGGATTAATTGTCCCTTGTTTTGATAATAGTCCTGAATTAATTTTGTTGAATTCTGAGCATTAAGTTGTGTAAAGCAAAAGAACACCGCCACAGACATTGGCAATAAAGATAGTTTTTTATTCATACAATCACTTTTTATCAAACAAATCTATAAATTATTTATAATATTTGCTTCTTTTTTCTGAAATATTACAAAAAAAGAAAACAGAATATGTTTTCCTTTTTTATAGTTATAGTGGTTTGAAATTTATCGTACGATCAATTTCTCAACCTGAGTTTTATCTCCCTGTTGGATATGAACCATATATACTCCTTTCTGAAATCCGTTGGTAGAAATTGCTTTCTTAGAACCGGCTTCCCTTGAATCGGTAAGTACTAATTTCCCTGACATATCAAACATTCTTATTTTAACTTCTTTTGAGGATTTATCGATATTTCCTACGAAGAATTCGTCATAAGTAGGATTTGGAAATATGATAAATTTAGTCTCTGCCATTTTGCTGTCCTGAACTGCTAAAGTTGTATTACATTCTTGAGGAACTGTAAAGTCTTCAACCTGGTCATTTGCCACTGTTTTAACACCTGCTGAAGCGCCTACTCCCAATCCTCTTTTTGCAAATGCGTTCCAAATCATACATTTATCTGCGCCTCCGTTTCCAACGGCATCTGCCTGAAGAATAGCATCTCTTCCGTCAATAAATGTCGGGCTGCAAGCCTGTAATTTAAGACCATCCATCACAATCTGAAGTGCTTTGGCATTTCCTGATGCAGGGCTTGCCAAAACATCACTATTATATCCGTACTTTTCAATATACTTCCAGGTAAGGTCCCAAAGCATCGTAGCCCAGATAAATCCGACTCCGTGCGGGATCACTGCAGTATTCGTTTTGGCATACGTATAATCATTTACTCCAAAATCAGGAGAATATTTAGCCGGTCTGATCCCTACTCCGGTCACAGGTTGTCCTTTTGGATAGGTACCTACTCCTCTTGCAAGAGCAGAGGTATCACCAGGTCTTGTGGTAATCATCAGAGCAAAATAGTCGGACCAGCCTTCACCCATTTGTTCTGTTGTATTGGTTGCAGAAAGACAGCTATATCCTTGTCCCGTAAGTCTGTTTGAAATTCCGTGCCCATATTCATGAGCGATAATTCCATTATCAAAACTTGAATGTTTGAAGCCACTGTAATCAAAATTCAATGTGACATTCACGGGACCGTTGTTCAACTCTGCGACCATAAATTCGCCTTCTGTTTTACCAATATTGATGGATGGAATGGTTACCTGGCTTCCGGAGTTTCCTACACCCATACCTACAGGGGCGTCAACAGCAGGCCTGTAAACAATTACTCCTATAGCACCGGCATTTTGCGCATTGAGTACTTTAAGTCCATATTCACAGCTCGTGCTTGTTATCAGAGCTATTTTATTGGTAAGACTTCCTGCTGCCGGCGCAGTACAAGCATCAGCAGGCACAGAAACGACAAGATCACCCGTAACGGCAGGGCCAAAAATAGGACCGAATGAAGCACCGGCGGTTAAGGCCTTAGGTCTGGTTACAATGGTTGCGGGAGCATTATATTGGTATCTTACAATTGGATCATCTGCTGTTTGTGTTCTGTCATACAGATACATTTGCATTCTTGGTGCTGAGACCTGAATTTGCCCCGAAGTAGTTACTCTTTCATATCCGGAGCTAAAATTGGCATTATTCAGACCACTTCCGTCAAACGCTTCAGCTCTTACTGCATCACCTCCAATTCCTCCATTGGCAAAGTTATTGGTCTGAAAATTCCTTGCCGCCTCAGTGAATCCAAACTTATAGAATATGTCATGCATTTTATTGTTCATATAAAACAAATTGGTAACGGCGGCATCTCTATAGGTAAACGGATTGGCATATCTGTCATCCGCGAAAGGAAAATTAAAATTCAGAACACTTCCTCCGTCCGGTGAATATCCGGGAGTATTGGCATTATCCTGATCAGAATAGGCATATACATTATTTCCTCTTGTATTGGTATAGCTATTGGTGCCATCTGAATGCCATCCTTCGGGGGAAGCTACCAGATCCCAAGGATTATTGACAATGCTACGATTTCCAAATGTCGGTGCCTCTATAGGGAGTGGAAAAATATCATAGGAAGCATTGGAAGGTACGAGCAGATTACCTGCTGTACTATTAATCGTCTCCTTAAAATTGATTGGTTGATCTACCATATTTTGAGATTCCTGAATCTCTCCAGATTTTTCGACTGAATCTGAGGTATGATCAAAATGGCAGCTCAATGTCATATTATCTTTACTGAGAATTTCTCCCGAACCGGCATCCAATATAATATGCCATACATCTGAAGAGCTTCCGTCTGATACAAAAATTTCTTTGGAAAGAACATATACTCCATTTTTTTCAAAATAGACATCAGAAGCGTAATCTGCACTTGCAATTTTTGTTAATCCCAGTTGTTGCTTCAGAAAACTTTCCGAAAATTTTTGTTCTTTTTGAAGAGCATTAGCAATCACTACATCTCTGCTGAAATCATTTTTTTCAGAAATAATCTTATCTCCTTTAATGATTACTTTTCCTAAAGCATTATAAAGCTTCAGTCCGTTGTAGGTTTGTTGTACATTAACAATATTGGCGCCCAGGCTTTTGGAAGGATCCTCGTTTAAAATGACCACGCCCACTTTGTCATTGCTGCCATTTTTTTGCGTTAGTTTCCCACTTTTTTGGTAATAATCCTGAATCAATTTTGTAGAATTCTGTGCATTTACCTGACCAAAGGCAAAAAACGCCGCTACAGAAATTGGCAGTAAAAATAATTTTTTATTCATATAATCGCTTTTTATTCGATAAATCTATGAATTATTTATACCATTTCAAACAATTGTATGAATTTTATAAAAAATAAAATTTTACCGTTTGCTCTTTTTCTTCTTGTCTGTAATAACTGACTCGCTTAGCCATTTTTACAAAGGTTCAAAAGCGCGGTTATATTTCTTCTTTTTTCAGACAAGAGTATTTCTTTTTAATTAGGGTCACTGCTATATTTTTTTAATTCATTTTTTAGGGTACTTCTCTTTTTTTTAAAGGATTTGTCTTCATAATTTTTTTTAAAATCTGTTCCGGAAAATGTCCGTACAGGGTTTCCACGCTGCACCTGTATCTGAAGTGTCCAGGTTTCTCTCATTTTCTTTTCCAATTGCTGAACGTGCATTGCCATCACTTTTTCTTTCAACCGGACCACAGAAAGTTTTTTATTCTCCAACTGTGATCGTGAATCCTGTACAAATACAGATTGTCTGCTTGGAATATGGGTAGCCCTCACTGCGGTATTGACTTTGTTTACATTCTGCCCTCCACTACCCTGGCTTCTTGCCGTCTGGAACTTAATATCTCTTTCCCTGAAATCTATCTTTTCAGGATTTTCCAATTCAAAGACCCCAATAAACCAGTTGCTTCTTTTGTGTAGTTTTCTGAAGGTACTCTTCCCTACCCAACAAATGCTTCCCACCCAGTTTTTTAAAAAAAGGGATAGTTCTTCTCCTTTTAAGAGAAGAGTTACGGATTTCAACGTCAGGTTTTCATCGCCGTTTTCACGATGGATGATTTCGTAGTCTATCTTATTTTGTATTGCTTCTTCAAGAAAAGTTTTCAGCACTTTGGCAACAACCCATTGACATTCTAAAGGTCCTCTTCCGGAAGTTATCTGTATTAATTTTTCCATGTTATTTTGGTATTTCGCTTAATCTGGGATGTCCTAAAGGATCAATTCCCTTTTGTAATAAATCTTTTGCAGCCATTACTGCCCAACATCTGTCACTGGAATGGATATTTCTGTAAAAGGAAAGCAGCAGCTCAGGTTCCACGATTGTGAACCCATTCGATTCTACCGTTTCCAGGTCATTTCTTTCAAAAAAATCGATGGTAATTCTGTGAAATTTTTCGTTTTCCAGTTCTACTGTTTTCTCATACCTGCGGAAGTTTTCCTGACTTGGTAAATGATCGTAGCGGGTCCATACTTTCTGAAATCCTTCATTCTGCAGGATCATTACAACCTCAGCTACGTTTTCCTTTTTTACAAAAACATCGATATCCTTGTGATCGTGAGCATGCTTATATTCTGTGTGCCCAGGTTCTGACATAAAATGCCAGGCCCATCCTCCTGATATGATAACTTTATTTTTAAGTTTATTTAAAATTTCAAGACCCAGCAGGATTCTGAATTCCGGCCATAGTTCTCCATATCTTTTTATGTTATGTGGTGCTCCCATTGCTTTGTTTTTTAAGTGATAAGGCAGGCATCTGATTATTTCCTGATTATCATAATCTGTTTATCGTCTTTTTTGTATTGTTATTAAAACCTAACAGGTTTTTGAAACCTGTTAGGTTTAGCCCCGATTGCAGCATTTGTCTGAGCTCATTTTTCTTTTGCAAAAAGAAAAATAGCGAGTGCGGAAAGCGGGATTAAGCTTCTGAATAGCCAAAAGCTATCGGTCCATTCTTACAATTCTCGGTTGAAATGTCCCCAGAATATCTACCAGCTCGCTTTGCGCGTTCATCACTTCATGAATGTTTTTATAGGCCATCGGTGCTTCTTCTGCATTTCCACCCATTAAAGTAACGTTCTTGAGTTTCAACTCTTTTTTGATATCGTTTTGGGTGAAAAGACTTCTGCATTCTCCTCTTGAATGGGCTCTTCCCGCACCGTGTGAAGCAGAATTCAAAGACTCCGGGTTTCCTTTTCCGCGGACGATAAATCCTTTTTCGGTCATTGATCCGGGAATCATTCCCAATTCATTTTCGTTGGCAGGAGTGGCTCCTTTTCTGTGAACAATAACTTCTTTTCCGTTGTGAATTTCCTTCCATGCAAAATTATGATGGTTCTCAATCCTGGCTTTCACTCTACCGCCGACGGCTTTCACCAATCTTCTGTGGATGTCGTCATGGCAGGCGGAAGCATAGTCTCCGGCGAGGTTCATGGCAGTCCAGTATTCCAATCCGAGGTGTGTACTGAGGTCAAGCCAGGCAAACTGTTGTGCTTCTTTGGGTAGAGGGCATTGGTCTGCAGCTACTCTTGAATAATACTGGGCAATCTCTGCTCCCAATCCTCTGGAACCGCTATGAGAAAGTATTCCCAGATATTTTCCTTTGGGAAGGCCGATCTGGTCTTCTTCTTCAGTGATTTCCACTTCCCCGAATTCTACGAAGTGATTTCCACCGCCGGAAGATCCCATTTGCTTGATGGCTTTACCTTTTAATCTTCTTAAAACCGGAATGAGATCAAAAGTATCCCTTTCGAAAATCTCATGGTCTATGTGAGACTTATGGGTCTCATACATTCCGAATTTTGTATGGTCTGCAAGGGCTTTTTCATATTTATCCCTAGCTCCGTTGAGATATGAAACCGGCGTATCCAAAATACTGAGGCTCATTCTGCAACCTATATCCATGCCTACTCCGTAAGGAATGACTGCATTTTCTACAGCAAGAACACCTCCGATCGGAAGCCCATATCCGCTGTGGGCATCAGGCATTAAAGCGCCCTGTGTAGAAACCGGTAGTTTCAGTGCGGTGTACAGCTGGTTTTTTGCTTCTTCTGAAATATTGTTCCCAAAGATCTGAAATGAGGCGCGCTGTGAATTCAGCTGTCTTTTTTCTGTCTTTTTTGAAGAAAGCAATGTTTCTGCGATCTGCCCGAAGGTTAAGTCTTTTTCAAAATTCTCCGGATTAATCAGAATTTCTTTTAAAAGAGATTTTACGTGATGAATATTTTTGGTTGCAAAATTTCTTTTCATGACTTCCAAAGCAACATTTACACTTTGATTGTTCGGATAGCCTAGTTTTAATATATCTTTTCCTTTTAGTTTTAAATTTCCCATTTTTTTGGTTTTAAATAATAGTCGGACTTATACGTCCTGAAAGCATTCTGCAATCTCTTTTGCAGAAAGTGCGCAGGTAAAATATTTCCCGCTTCTGATAAGATGTACATCTTCTTTTTGTGATCTCCACCGGTATGATTTACCATAGATTTTTTTGTGGATAATCCCTACTGTTTTATGCTGCTGCAGACAAGCTTCCAGCTCTGCAATTTCTTTTTCCATCTCAACGTCTACAGGCTTATAGTGGGTAATCATATTGGGTCTTATCCTTAAGGTAAACCTCCATGGCTCAGTAAATTCGTAGTATACTTCGTTGCATTTCCGATAAGGGCAGTATTCTTCGTATTTCAGGAAATATTGTCTTTCCCTTGCTGTAAGTCCGAGTTTCGGATCATTCCAGGACCAGGAAGAGATCGTCTTGAGCTTTTGTTCTTTTTCGACATATATTCCCCTCCCGAATTTCCTTTTCTTTTTGAGAAACTGGCGGCTTTCGGAGTACATCCAGGTATTGATTTTCTTTAGAATTTCTTCAAAAAATTCTCCATCTTTGGATCTCATGACGTCATCCCTGACGACAAAGAATCTTACAAATCCCCTTTGATAAGGACTATCTAAAGGAATCGGCGGAGTATTTCTCTTTATTTTCCAAAGTTCTTCACTACGTTTAAACTTTTTTCTGATCTGTTTTTCTACATCTTTTCTTTTTGTTCTTTTTCTGCTCCTCAGACTTCTTAAGCGAAGGGACAGAAGGTAATCATTTTCCATGTTAAGACACAGGATATCAGATACAAGACCAATAAATAAAGATCTGTTTTGTATCTTTTCCTTTTTTCAACTAAAATATTAGTTGATGCATTGACAATGACGGACATATATTGTTTTGAGATTAGACTCATCCAATTTTTTATCCTTTAACGACACTAAAAGATTTCGGGGAAACTTAAGTTTGAAATATTGCGCAATAAAAAACCCGAAATCTATACGACTCCGGGTGTTGATATATCTTTGTACTATTATTCTAAGACTGTACCAAACCACGAAGCCTTACCACGAAAAGTGGCAATCCAACTGTAGAATTCTGTTTATTTCTGAACATTGCTTCGTTGTTTTTAAATGGTTAAACTTGATTTTCAGGTGCAAATATATAACTATTTTTCAAATGTTCAATTTTTTAAATCTTATTTTTGTGAAAAAATTAATTTCATGCATAGACTTTTGTTAGGCTTACTTCCGTTATTGTTTATCGGGTGTAAGAAAGAATCCACAGCAAAAAAAGAAGAAGTAAAGGTGTTGGACAAGGCTTGTTATTCAACCGATTTCATGAAAAAAATCCTTGATCTTGATGAAATGAAGGAACAGGCTAAATTTCTGGATTCTCTGACTAATGGGAAAAGCGGCATTGCCTTTTTAGTAGACAGTACAAAGGTTAATGGTATCTGGAACTATTCTATTTCTGCGGGATATAACGGACCTGACCGTTTTGAAACGTATCATATTTTTCGGGCTTCGGGTAATGAATGTGATCAGCTGGAAATTATGGAGCCTGTTTCGGGAGATTATATATCTATTGAAAAATGGAGAAAGGCAACGACTGAGCCTGCACAGGAAAAATCCGGCTTACAAAAGGGAAAATACAGTTTGCCTTTAGAAAGTCTTCCCAGAGTAGATGTCAAGTTTATAGAAACCGATTTCTTACCGGAAGGTTCAGAACAATATACCTGTGGGGAACCCAAGTTCAGATATTTTCCGTTAACGCAGTATAAAGGGATGGAGCTTATTCTCGTTCCGATGGATTGCGGAGATTTTGATTACCGCTACTACCTGCTTACTGTAGTGAAAAACAGCATCATCGGTGAAGCTTATGTAGAAGGCATTTGGTTCGATCCTGGAAAGGATGATAAGAAAGAAGAGTTCAGCAGCTATGAAATCAGTAAAAGCGGTAAGGTGACCGTCACTACGGATCATACCTTAGATGGGGAGAGCCAAAGCATCACCAAAGCATATTACCAGATTTTAGATGACGGTAAAATTGTTGAAATCAAGAAATAAAAAAAGCTGCTTCAAAATTGAAGCAGCTTTTTTTATGGTATTGCCTGTCTACTGATTGGAAGACTGGGCTAATAATCGTTCTAAAATCTCAACCGCACATTTCGGAAGGTTGGTTCCCGGACCGAAGATAAAGTCGGCACCGTTTGCATACAGGAATTCATAATCCTGTTGAGGAATAACTCCTCCAACAACGATGGCAACATCGTCAGCTCCCAGTTTCTTAAGTTCTCCGACGACCTGAGGAACCAGTGTTTTGTGTCCTGCAGCGAGTGAAGATACTCCCAAAATGTGAATATCATTTTCTACCGCCTGTTTGGCTACTTCTTCCGGAGTCTGGAACAATGGAGCAACATCTACATCAAATCCCATATCGGCAAATGCGGTAGCTACCACTTTCGCTCCTCTGTCATGCCCGTCCTGGCCCATTTTTGCGACCATGATCCTTGGACGTCGCCCTTCTTCTTCTTCAAATTTCTGAGTCAGATTAAGGGCTTTTTCAAAGTATTCGTTTTTACCTGCATTCATGGCATATACTCCAGAGATGGTTTTAATGTTTGCTTTATATCTTCCGAAGGTTTCTTCCATGGCATCGCTCATTTCACCAAGAGTAACTCTTCTTCTTGCTGCTTCAATACACAATGCCAACAGGTTTCCTTTTCCTGTTTTAGCACTTTCACGGATATCGTTTAAGATTTGTGCCACGGCTTCAGGATTTCTTTCAGCTTTGATGGATTCAAGTCTTTCGATCTGTTTCCTGCGGACTTCTGTGTTATCAATATCAAGGATCTCGATGGCATCCTGCTTTAATGATGACCTGAATGAATTGACTCCTATGATAAATTCTTCACCACTATCAATCTTTGCCTGTTTTTTGGCTGCGGCTTCTTCAATTCTCATTTTCGGAATTCCGGCTTCAATGGCTTTGGTCATTCCGCCTTCCTGCTCTACCTCATCGATGTAGCGCATTGCCTCTTCAATCATTTGTTGGGTAAGGCTTTCTACTAAATTGCTTCCTCCCATAGGATCTACCACATCACATATTCCGCTTTCCTGCTGAAGAATAATCTGGGTATTCCTGGCAATTTTGGCGGAGTAGTCTGTAGGCAGGGCAATTGCTTCATCCAATGCATTGGTATGCAGGGATTGTGTTCCGCCTAATGCTGAAGATAGGGCTTCAATAGCTGTTCTTGTGATATTATTGAAAGGTTCCTGTTCTGTCAGTGACCATCCTGAAGTCTGAGAATGGGTTCTTAATGCTAGAGATTTAGGATTCTGAGGGTTAAACTGCTTTAAGAGGGTCGCCCAGATATATCTTGCAGCACGCATTTTAGCAATTTCCATGAAGTGATTCATTCCGATCGCCCAGAAGAATGAAAGTCTGGGAGCGAAATCATCTACATTCATGCCTGCTTTTATCCCTGTTCTTACATATTCAAGACCGTCTGCCAAGGTATAGGCCATTTCCAATACGGGAGTGGCTCCTGCTTCCTGCATATGGTATCCTGAAATGGAAATGGAATTGAACTTCGGGATGTTCTGAGAAGTATATTCAAAAATATCTGCAATGATCTTCATGGAAGGTGCGGGCGGATAGATGTAGGTATTTCTTACCATGAACTCCTTCAGAATGTCGTTCTGTATGGTTCCGGAAAGCAATTCCTGCTTTACTCCCTGTTCTTCGGCAGCGACAATATAGAAAGACAAAATAGGAAGTACGGCACCGTTCATCGTCATGGAAACAGAAATCTGGTCCAAAGGAATTTCGTTGAAAAGGATCTTCATATCTTCCACGGAATCAATGGCTACTCCTGCTTTTCCAACGTCACCTACAACCCTTGTATGGTCAGAATCATATCCTCTGTGTGTAGCAAGGTCAAAAGCTACTGAGAGACCTTTCTGACCGGCAGCGAGATTTCTTCTGTAGAAAGCATTGGATTCTTCTGCCGTTGAGAAACCTGCATACTGGCGGATTGTCCAGGGCTTTTGAACATACATGGTGGAATACGGTCCTCTCAGGTAAGGTTCAATTCCTGGAGAAGTCTGTGTTAATTCTTTATTTTTAACATCTACAGCTTTATAAGAAGATTTCAACTCCAATCCATCTTTTTCGAATGGATAAATTTCAGTTTCCTTTTCAGTGATGTTAAATTGAGGAGTTTTGTTCTGAACTTCCCGTCTCATACTTTCAGATTTATTAGATGGCTAAATTTAAGCATTTTTAGAATAATAAATAAGCATTGCTATTCTGATGATTACGTGAGTTTTAAATGATATTCTCTCAAAATTAAATTCTGTTTAAAAATCTCATCAAAAGGCAATTATCACATAGTTGTCCCTTATTTACAATATAAATTTCAGTACCTTTGTCACTGCAAACTATAAACTAAAAACCATGAAAAAATTACTATTTTCTGCTGTCGCATTAATGGCTGCAAACTTTGCTTTTGCACAATTAACTGTAGAACATTCGTTCACCAATGAAGATGCTTTCGTTTATTCCAGCCCCACAGAAACATTTTACGTTTCAAAGACCACTGATCATAAACTAAAGGTTTACAATTCGAGCTATGCACTTTATAAAACAGTAACCGTTCCAATGCCAGCAGGTTTTAATCGGTTAGATTTTTATGGCGAAGCATTTTCAATATCAAAAAATATATTTAATACTGACAGTAAATTTGAGTTTATGGTAAGCATTTCTAATGATACTTATACTTCCTATAAACTAATATTAATTAATGAAGATGGAACATTGATCAAGGATTTCCATACAGATCCCAATAAATTGTACGATGGAGGCTTTAACGTTTTTCATGATGGTGCAACGAATACAAATAAGTTAATAGTTCATAGTGGGACAGCCTTCAATAATAGCAGTATTCCACTCACCGAAGTTTATTCTTTACCAACTTCGGTTTTGACAGCTAAAGAAATTCAGGCCGGGAGTCAATTATCAGCATTTCCTATTCCTACTAATAAAATACTAAATGTTGTAAATCCCGGAAGTGGTGCGAATAAAATTGAGGTTTTTGATGTCACCGGAAAATTGGTTCTCAACCAATCTTTTTCAGCTTCAGAAGGTAAGATTTCAGTTGATGTAGAAAGCCTTCCAAAGGGAATATATATTTATAAGATCGGGACTTTGAGCTCGAAGTTTACGAAGAATTAATCAATGCAGTGTTAATAAATAAACCCCTGGATGAATTTCATCCGGGGGTTTTATATGATCATTGTTTATCTATCAGTCTTCCTTCTTGATCAGACTAATTTTTATAGTGTTCTGAATTAAAGCTTTATGCCCATTTCAAACAATGCAAAAGAAAGCAGATCCGCGTTTTCACCGATTACCTGATCAGTTGATCTTCCGGCTCCATGCCCTGCATTCTTCTCGATTCTTAATAAAATAGGATTTTTACATGCCTGTTTTTCCTGAAGCTCAGCACCGAATTTGAATGAGTGAGCGGGAACTACCCTGTCATCATGGTCGCTGGTGATAATCATGGTGGATGGATAGCAGGTTCCCGGCTTTACATTATGTACCGGAGAGTAAGATTTAAGATATTCAAACATTTCTTTGCTGTCTTCTGCTGTTCCGTAATCATATGACCAGCCCGCTCCGGCAGTAAATTTATTGTATCTCAACATATCCAGAACTCCAACTCCCGGAAAAGCTACTTTGGCAAGGTCCGGACGCATGGTCATTGTTGCTCCCACCAATAAACCTCCGTTTGATCTTCCCGAAAGGGCCATATATTCTTTTGATGTATACCCTTTACTTTGCAGATATTCACCTGCTGCGATAAAGTCTTCAAATACATTTTTCTTCTGTTGCTTTGTGCCCGCATCATGCCATTTTTTACCATACTCACCGCCACCACGGATGTTCGGAACGGCGTAGATACCACCGTTTTCCATCCAGATCGCATTGACTACTGAAAAAGAAGGTTGTAAGCTGATGTTGAAGCCTCCGTAAGAATAGAGGATCGTAGGATTTTTACCATTAAGCTTAGTTCCTTTTTTGTAGTTGATCATCATCGGAACTTTTGTACCGTCTTTGGATGTATAGAATACCTGTTCTGAAACATAATCGTCTGGATTAAATTTCACTTTGGGTTTCTGGTATACTTCAGAGGTACCGGAATCTACGTTGAATTTATAGGTTGTTCCCGGAGTGATATAGTTGCTGAAAGAGTAATAAACGTCTTTTTCTTTTTCTTTTCCTCCGAAACCTGAAATATTTCCTTTGCCCGGAAGCGTAATTTCTCTGATCAGCTTTCCTGTTTTATCAAACTGCTTCACCTGATCAATAGCATCCACCATATAGGTCGCAAAGAAATATCCACCACCTGACGAAATCCCCAACACATTATCTGTCTGTGGGATCACATCTTTCCAGGTCTCTGGAGCCGGATTAGCGATAGTCGTTTTTACAAGACGCATATTCGGGGCATCTTTGTCTGTTGAAATGAAAAGGGTATCTCCCTCTGTATCAACAATACCGGCATTGATCTCGAATCCTTTTACAATTTGCACGAAGTCGCCACCTTTCTTTAAATCTTTGATATACAATTCATTTCCATTGGTTGCATTGGCTGCAGAAATGATAAGATATCTCTGATCTTCGGAAACACTTGCTCCCAGGTATCTTCTCGGTGTTTTTTCGCCTCCGAAGATCAGTTTATCTTCAGATTGTTTGGTCCCCAGCTTATGGAAGTATACCTTATGCTTATCGGTCATCCCGGAAAGTACTGTCCCTTCTTTAGGTTTGTCATAGCTTGAGTAATAGAATCCTTCGTCACCCTGCCATGAGATTCCGCTGAATTTTACATCCAACAAGGTATCATCGATCTGTTTTTTAGTGATGGCATCAATGATAATGATCTTGTTCCAGTCGCTACCTCCTTCTGAGATAGAGTAAGCTGCCAGATTTCCTTTTTTATTGAAAGATAGATTAGAAAGCGATGTTGTTCCTTTTTCAGAGAATTTATTGGGATCTAAAAATACTTCGGTAGCTTTGGTTTTATTATGGGTTCTGTATAATACAGATTGGGCCTGTAGACCGTCATTTTTAGAATAATAGGTATAATCTCCTTCTTTAAAAGGGGCTGAAATCTTTTCATAATTCCAGATTTCTTTCAGCTGGTTTTTAATTTTATCTCTGAATGGAATTTTTGCAAGGTAATTCTGGCTGTATGCCACTTCTTCATCTACCCATTTCTTAGTGGCTTCAGAGTCGTTTTCAAGATCTCTGAAAGGATCCGCCACGGTGCTTCCAAAATACGTATCATTCTGGCTTCCTTTTACTGCTTTAGGATAATTCATTGTTTGAGAATAAAAAGACGCTGAAAACAGAACTCCAGCGGTTAATAACATAGGTTTAAAATTCATAGTAAACGGTTTTCTCAAAAATACGTAAAGTCTATGACATAAAAAAAGTCCCAAAAACCGGGACTTTAATGTATTTTATTTTCAATTATTCTTTCGTTCCAAAGCTATCAAAATAAAAATCGGTAAGATCGGTGACAATCTGGTCCGGACTTCCGTTCCAATAGTATATTTTATCTCCTTCTTTAAGCTCATAAAGGGTAAACTCCTGGTCTGTAGTCACCGTTTTATCTGCATTTTTAAAATCCTGGGCGGCCCCAACCAAATATTTTTTAAGATCATCTGCTTTTATTTTCTTGGGATCTCCTGCAGGTGAAGGTGTAAGTTTTGAAGGAACCAGGAAGCTTACTGAATAGCTGATTTCAGCAATTTTCTGATCTTCCACATATTCATTAGGAACAACTTTTACGTTTTTTACGGTAAGTTTTCCGGTTTTAAAATTCCCCAGCATTCCTTTGAAATAGTCTTCGGCTTCTTTTTTACAGGCAGCAGCAGTTGCTTTAGGAAAAGCAGCAAGGAAATTCTCCACACTTGACTTCATCATCTCGTCTGAGCTTTCTTTAAAGTTTACCTGATAAGCATTCTGCCCTTCTACGGTAGGTCTTAAATAATCATTCAGCTTGTTTAAGGAAGTTTCATCATTATTTACAAATGTTCCAAAGAAGAGTTCAAATGCCTCCTTAGGTTTTTTCACTTCTGTCTGGGCTGACACATACTGTCCCATCATGGTAAGAAATACCAATAAAATAATTCTGTAGTTTTTCATAGTTTATATTATTACATGATTTGAAAAAAGAAAAGCCTCCGAAAAATCAGAGGCTTTATTATATTTTTAAAACTTTTAGTAGTTTTCTTCTTCTCCCTTCATTTTCTCTGCATTCTCTGCCATGATTACCGCGTCGATCATTTCAGAAATATCACCATTCATGTAAGCATCCAGATTATACATTGATTTGTTGATTCTGTGATCCGTTACTCTACCCTGAGGGTAGTTGTAGGTTTTGATCTTTGCAGAACGGTCTCCGGTAGAAACCATTGTCTTTCTTTGGGCTGCGATATCTCCCTGAACTTCCTGCAATTTGATATCGTATAACTTGGCACGAAGCATTTCCATTGCCAATTCACGGTTAGCCAGCTGGGAACGAGCCTGCTGACAAACGACTACAAGCCCTGAAGGTTTGTGCGTAAGCTGAACTTTCGTTTCAACCTTGTTTACGTTCTGCCCACCGGCACCTCCTGAACGTGAAGTCTGCATTTCAATATCGGCAGGGTTGATCTCTACGTCTACTTCTTCAGCTTCCGGTAATACTGCAATTGTAATAGCAGAAGTGTGAACTCTTCCCTGAGATTCTGTTTCTGGTACACGTTGTACACGGTGAACTCCTGACTCGAACTTCATGATTCCGTACACTCCTTCTCCTTCCACTTTCATAATCAATTCTTTGTAGCCTTTTGCAGCTTCATTAGAATCGGTTACTTCATGTCTCCATCCTTTCGTTTTGAAATACATGGTATACATTCTGTAGATATCTTCTACGAAAATAGCAGCTTCATCACCTCCGGTTCCGGCACGTAATTCCACAATAACGTTTTTATCATCTGCAGGATCCTTAGGAATCAACAATACTTTAAGCTCTTCCTCTAATCCCGGGATCTTAGATTGAGCTTCCAGTTTTTCTTCTTTAGCCAGATCTACAAGGTCTCTGTCTGAACCATCTGCAATGATTTCATCTGATTCTGCAATGGAATCCAAAGCTCCTTTATACTGATCATAAACCCTAACAATTTTTCCCAAATCACTATATTCTTTGTTCAAAGAAGAATATCTTTTTTGGTCTGAAATAACATCAGGCTGTATAATAAGGTCTGCAACCTCATTATATCTTTGTTTTATAGCTTCTAATTTTGGAATTAATGATTTAGACATTGTGGAAATTTTGTGGGTGCAAAGATAAGGATTATTAATTCAAAATTAAAGCATAATTTTTTGAGCATTAGTGGTAAAATCATAAAAAGATGACCATGGAGATCTGTGTATTCATCATTTTATGTTTTCAGGACTCATTCTACACTCCTCCAGACAGTCTTCTGTCGATTAAGTACAGAATAATTCCTACCGCAATAATTCCGAGTCCAATCAGGCTTTCTTTAGGATTATGGATGAAAGTAAAATAAAGGATATACAAGCTGAAGAGTAAAAAAACCGTAGGAAAAATATAAAAAGTATTGGATTTAAATATTCTTCGGTTCTCTTTCTTCAGGAAAAACACCGTTGAAATGGCAAGACTGGCAAACAACTGCAGAATAAATGCTGTATATACAAAGATTTCTTTAAAACTTCCCGTTAGGATAATAACCGTGGCAATCACCGCATGGGCAAAAATAGCTCTCACCGGAATTCCTTTTTTATTGGATGCTGAAAGAGGTTTCCATAGGTAAGTGCTTTTTGCAAAGGCCTGTGTCAATCTTGAACCTACCCAAAGATAACCACTGATGGTGGCGATAAGCTGTAGTGCAATAAAAATATTAACAATCTTCCCGAAACTGGTGCCCAGCATATTGACAGCTGCTTCCCCCATGACATCTTCTTTTCCGGCCAATTGGCTTACCGGAGCATGTTTCAGCATAATGTAATTGACCAAGAGATAGCTGACCGTGACAAAAACAGTTCCTATAATCAGGGATTTTGGAAGGTTTTTCTGAACATCCTTAATCTCTCCTGCAATATATGACGCCGAATTCCAGCCGGTATAAGAATAGGTTACAAAAACAAGAGAAGTAGCAAAAGCAGGAAGCATGATTTCATTTTTCCAGCTATCACTAAAATTTAAGCTGTTTCCTATTTCCGGTGATTCTGAAAGGCTCACCCCCACGATCACCAGAACAATAATGAAAGCTATTTTAATGAAAGTAAAAAAATTATGAAATCTGCTGGAGGTTTTTAAACTAAAAGACAAAGTAATCGCGACCAGAAAAATTGCAGCGATGGCAAATCCGTTTCCAAATGAATAGTCGAACACGGAAAGATATTTAGACATCGCGAGCGCAGCGAGTGCTACGGGTGAGGAAAATCCGATGATCAAAGAAATCCAGCTGATCAGATATCCGAACAGCGGATGGTAGGTTTCTTTAAGGTAAATAAAATCGCCACCGTTTCCTTTGAAATGAGATCCCAATTCGGCATAGCAAAATGCACCGAATAAAGCCAGGATTCCTCCGATAATCCACAAGAGAAAAATGCTGTACGTGTTGGTAATATCCGATAACTGAAACCCAAGAGTGGTAAAAATACCGGTTCCGATCATGTTGGAAACAACAATGGCTGCCGCTGTTTTCCAGCCGATCTGATGTGAAGCAGTGCTCATGTAATGATTAAAAGTTAAAATTAAGTCTTCCGAAGAAATAGCTTCCCAAAGTTCCCATTTGAACCGGAGCATATTTAAACACACCATAATAGGAATTTTCATATATCTGAAGGTCAGGAAAGACATCAAAAACGTTATTGGTTCCTACAGTAAAATTGATATTTTTTGTAATATCATATCCTACACTAAGGTCTGTAATGATTTTGGGTGAAAATTCCTGAACGCCTCCAAAGGGGTAGCCATCTCTTATCACTTTGCCAAAATAGGTATTTCTTATGAGAAAACTGAATTTCCCGATGCCATAGTTTAAGCCTAAAGATGCTTTGGTTTTAGGAGATAAGGATTCTATAATATTGATTTGATCGGGCCCAAAAAATTCGTTTTGTGGAGTTCCGAGATTTTCCGGAAAATGGAAATCTGTAATTTTTGTTTCGGTATAGTTTCCGGCAAGGCTGATATTCAGGTTACCGCCTCCAAGCTTCCAGTCATAGGAAACGACCAGATCAAGTCCTTTGGTTTCGGTATCAACGGCATTGGCAAAAAACCTTCCGCTTTCCACTTCATTTCCTTTGCCTACAATATCAGAATCTGATAGTCTGGCATCGGTAATATTGCTTGTGATGACAATTCTGTCTTTCACTTTGATGAAATATCCATCTAGTGTAATAAACAATCCTTTAGCCGGTTTCAGGGTAAATCCCACACTTCCGTTTACAGATGTTTCCTGCTTTAATTGATCAAATCCGAGAACCTGGGCAGCTTTACTGTCATTATTAAAGATCCCTTTCGTCACAATTCCTGAACCGGAGGTAGAAATATCGGCATAGGAATTATTAAAGTACTGCTGCTGAAGAGAAGGTGCTCTGAAGCCTGTTCCTACAGCCGCTCTTAAAGCATAATTTTTTACAAATTCATAGCGGACTGCCAGCTTACCATTTAAAGAATTTCCAAAATCGGAATAGTTTTCAAATCTGGCAGCAGCATCAATATTCAGTTTTTTATTAAAATCATAGGATACATCAGCATACACCGCTGTAGAGTGCCTGTCTTTTTTCAATGCATTTTTAGGTGAAAAACCGATGAAAGACTGGGATCCTCCTGCTCCGATTACCGTTGAGCCTTGGGTTACAATATTTCCATTAGTGTCATATTGTGCATAAGACGCCTCATCTCCCTGCCTTATCTGGTATTGCTCGAATCTGAATTCACCTCCAAAGGCAAGGTTAAAATGGTTAATGCTTTTAGAAACATCAAGATTAATGGTATTCTGAAGAAATTCATGCGCCCCTGCATAAAAACGTGTAGGAGATTTTGCTCCCAGCGAAGCATTGTTGGTATTGCTGATATTGTAGTTGAAGGTATTGCTTCCTAACGTATTACTCAGGTCAATCAACCAGTTATTTACGGCATATTTTGCACCCACGGCATAGGATACATCATAAATCCGAGATCCTACTACCGCCTGAAAACCATTGGGATAAAGCGACGGAACCACATTAAAAGTTTCACTTGGAAGCCTTCTGAAGCCATAGCCTTTTCCTTCTTTAACACTAAAGCCTCCGAAAGAATATAATGTAAAATGATCACTAAAAGGATATTCAGCATTAAAAAACAGTTGTCCCTGTCTGATCTGTGCATCTCCGATCTGAAAATTGAAATCACTGCGTGACAATCCGTTTTTTGCGATTAAGGCATCATCATAAGCTCTTGAAATCTGACTTCCGGTCTCCGCAAAATCGTAAGCAAAAGAGTTGTTATAAACTCCTGTAGCAACCGGACTAACATCAGGCAAAGAAATCCCATTAGCACTGATAGATCCATTAGTATTGACGATATTCAGGTTCGATTGATCATAAATAATCAGATCAGGGTTCTGTGTTCTGGTTGTTTTCCCCCTGTGACTTAACTGCAGTGAAAGATTGATATAACCGTCCCTCTTTCCTAAAGAAGTTCCATAATTCGCTCCTGCCTGGTAAGTCTCCCCGTCATTCCTTCCACTTAAACCATAAGTAATACTGGCTGAAGCACCAGGATTTTTTTTCAGAATAATATTGATTACTCCGGCAATGGCATCTGATCCATATTGCGCTGCGGCTCCATCTCTCAGAACTTCTATCCTATCGATGGCAATAACCGGAATGGTACTTAAATCTGTTCCCACTGACCCGTTTCCTACTGTATTCTGATAATTTACCAGAGAGGTGGTATGTCTCCTTTTTCCATTCACCAATACCAGTACCTGGTCTGGTCCCATGCCTCTCAAAGTCACAGGGTCAATATGCTCCGTACCGTCCGAAGCAGATTGTCTTACTGAATTAAATGAAGGAATCAGATAATTCATCAAATCCTGAACGGTGATCTGTGGGGATGCTTTTTGTATTTTTTCAATACTGATCACATCTACCGGAACCGGTGTCTCCAGTTTCGTTCTTTTAAGATTACGGTTTCCAACGATAATGATATCTTCGATTTGTTTTCCCTTTTCCTCCTGCTCCTGGGCAGCGACTCCTATGGTCCCAAGCAGTAATACCGCGATGCTTAATTTTTTCATCTTTGTTCTTGCCAATTAAATACTAACGTTCTGACGGAACCTTCCGCAGATACATAAGACTTCAAGAAATGGAATTCATATAAGAATATTGACTTCACTTATCTCCCCCATCGGGTTGGAATTAGCACCTTTACACTTCTGGAACCGTGCAGGTTGCTAAGGTTTCATTGGGCCAAATCCCTCCACCTTTCTTGATAAATCTAGTGCAAAAGTAGACTATTTTTTTCAATAGGCAAAAAATGAAGTTTTCAGACTTCGTATATTTTGTATTCTTTCTTTAATTATATGCTAAGGTTCCTTTACTTTCTTTAATTGGAAAAAAGACCCATGAAAATATCATGAGCCTTCTGATAAAAGTAATTGTAATGAACTATATTTTAACCGAAGATCCGGCAAGAATATTAATAATGCTTGTTTGAGAATATCATTCCTTTATGATTTTTTTAAAGACAGACTGCCCTCCTTTCAGCTTTAATTCCAGAATATACAATCCGTTAGGAAATGAAGACATATCAATTCGATGGTCTGACATTTTTATGTCTAATTTTTGTCCGGCAGCATTGACAGCACTTACATTTTCAATTGCTGTGTCGGTTTTTATGAGAAGAATTCCCTTTGTAGGATTGGGAGATACGCCTACTTGAATATTTTTTAATGAAGTATCTGAAGTACCTAAACCTGATACCGTTTTGATACATCTTACTGAAGCTCCCTGCCCCCTGGGTCCTCCTGATGAAGGATTGGCAATAGTTGCTCCTATGTAAAGGTATTTTCCGCCGGATCCGGAAGTATCTGAGCTCCAGAAATATCCTCTTTGTCCCACAAACGTAAAATCCCCATTACCAGATCCCCTGTATCCTCCTGCCGGCAGTTTCAGATGACTGTTGTAAGCTGTAGCCGGGTTTGTGATGTTTGCGGCACTCACCAACGATGCCCACTCTGCCTGTGAAGGCATTCTCCAGTCAACCGCTATTGCCTTACAAGGGTCTACACCTATAAAATCGCTGGCATCTTCTTTAGATTTCCCACTCCACTCATCAGTAGCGGCGAAGCCTGACCACCAGGCAGGAGAGCCTGCAATATAGGATCCTGTTGTAATACCTGACGGAGTATTGGGAGATGGCGGTGAAACAACAGGAGAATTTCTCAACTGGTGGCCATCATCCCATCTGCCCCACTGAAAAAGATCTCCGTAAGAATCCTGATCCGTAGCTGATGTTGCCACCTGAGCACTACCAAGATTCTGCTGAAGCCATATTTTCCCATCCTCGCCCCTTACGGTAGTATAGACAACCTGCTGCCCTCTATAGGTAAAAGTGACACACCCTAAGTCGCCAGTGTTGCCTCCGGGATCGGTATTATTACAGTTTTGCGGCAGAGTCTGGGCATGCAAGACATATCCTGTGAAAGCGATGGATGCTCCGATGCCTATTTTTTTTAACACAAAAAATAAATTTTCAAGCATATGTATTATTTTTATTTATTCTAAATTTAATTTAATTTTGCGCAAAAGTACCGTACATTCTTGATCCGGAGGTTATCATTTTCAAATTTTAGTTATCCTGTCCGGAGTTTATCGATTACGGTTGTAAAAAAATGGGTTGTATGAGAAACGGATTCGTATTTAAATCTAAGGATATGGAGATCATGATGAAGGAGGTGTCAGCGGTTGAAAATACTACCAAACCCTTTACCACTGAAAGTCAATCAGGTTTTAATTTGTTTTTCCTCCTCCATTCCAATATGAATCTAAAGGTTCATGATGATAGCAGAGTATTTTTACTTAAGAAAAATCAATACATCCTGTACCATGAATCAGAAGAAAATACTACACTGATATGGCCGGAAGCAAAAGAAACTTTAAAATATTTTCATCTAAGACTCAGCTATCATCATATTACCAACCTGATCAATCCTGCATCCAATAGAGAAGGGGCCGAAATACTGGACAAAATGATCCATAATAAATTCATCTTTCTTCATAAAGGAACACCGCCGGATATGACTGTTGAGATGCACATGATCATCAATGAGATGGTCCATTATTCTAAGGAAGGAATAGTGCAAAAATTATTTATGGAAGCTAAAGTTATTAAGCTTCTGATCCTGATTTTTGAGCAGTTCAGTGAAAAAAAGGCAATGACCTCATCTTTTAAAACCCCTGAAATTGTTAAGAGATTTATTGACGAAAATTATCACAGAAATATAAAAGTTGAAGAAATCGCAGAGCTGGTAGGAATCAGTCAGAACAGGATCAGAAAAGAATTTAAGACACAATATCATACGACTATGGTCCACTATATTTCAGAATTACGCATGCTGAAAGCCAGGAAACTGATTACAGACAAAGAAATTATGATTAAAGAAATAGCTATAGAATGCGGGTATGAGTATCTTCAAAATTTTACCCGGGCATTTAAAAAGAAATTTGGGGTATCTCCGGAAAAACTCAGGAATAATACATAAGAAAAACCGCCTAAAAAAATTAAGCGGTTTTATATATGTTGTTTTGCTTTGATATTACTTTTTCAGAATTCAGGTGAAAAAGCAATGACAGTCAATTAATGATGATGTCCGTGATCGTGAATGAAAGGTCCGTTCCCTTTAGGCTGGTTATAAACAACCTCTACACCTTCTTGCTCTGTAATAAGCTTTCTTCTGATATCTTCAGGGTCGAAAGGCTTCACTTTTCCGAAGTACTCTTTCAAACCTTCAGTCAGCCACATAGGGATAACTAATCCGAAGAACATAAAAATACACCAGAATCCTACTAAAAACATAGTAATGAAAAATACAGTCCAAAGGAACTGGTAGAACGGCCAAAATGCTGATAAAATCGTTATCATTCTCTTAAAGATTTTAGGCAAAAATAGAACTTTTTTCTTTTTTACACAAAAGATCAGGGTTCTATTTTCTTATTTATTTTTATTTTAAACTAATATTCAGACGATGAGAAAATAGATTGATAGATAATAGACCGTTTATTTATCATCTTTTCGACTATTATCTATCCGTCATTTTTATCTTTTAGTGGGCAAGATCTGCAAAGAAATCGTTTCCTTTATCGTCAGTTATAATGAATGCCGGGAAGTCTTTTACTTCAATTTTTCTTACGGCTTCCATTCCTAATTCCGGGAAATCCACAACATCTACGGACACAATATTATCTTTTGCAAGGATTGCAGCCGGCCCTCCGATTGATCCAAGATAAAACCCGCCATATTTATGACAAGCATCAGTCACATCTTTACTTCTGTTTCCTTTTGCAAGCATGATCATGCTTCCTCCATTACTCTGGAACTCATCCACATAGACATCCATTCTTCCGGCTGTCGTTGGTCCGAAACTTCCTGAAGCCATTCCTTCCGGTGTTTTTGCAGGTCCGGCATAATAGATCGGATGATTTTTGAAATATTCCGGCATCGGTTTTCCGCTATCAAGGATTTCTTTAATCTTAGCATGCGCAATATCTCTTGCAACGATAAGGGTTCCGTTTAATTTCAATCTTGTTTTGATCGGATATTTTGACAGCTCCGCCAGAATCTCAGGCATCGGCTTATTCAAATTGATTTCAACTGCTTCTTCAAGGTGTGGCGGAGTATCCGGTAAGAATCTCTTCGGATCCTGTTCCAGCTGCTCAAGGAAAATTCCTTCTTTTGTTATTTTACCTTTGATATTTCTATCTGCAGAACAGGAAACACCCATTCCTACAGGACAAGATGCAGCGTGACGCGGTAGTCTGATCACTCGCACATCGTGGGTAAGATATTTACCTCCGAACTGAGCACCAATGGCACTTTCCTGACAGATTTTCTGAACTTTAGCTTCCCATTCCAGGTCTCTGAACGCCTGTCCTGCTTCATTACCTTCTGTAGGAAGGTTATCATAGTATTTGGCGGAAGCTTTCTTTACAGCAGCAAGGTTTGCTTCTGCTGAGGTTCCACCGATTACCAAAGCCAGGTGATAAGGCGGACAAGCTGCTGTTCCAAGATCTGAAATTTTGTCTTTGATGAATTCCTCAAGGGATTTTTCGTTCAATAACGATTTAGTCTTTTGATATAAAAAGGTTTTGTTGGCAGAACCTCCTCCTTTTGTCAGGAATAAAAATTCATAGTAATCTCCTTTTTTAGCATAGATATCAATCTGAGCCGGAAGGTTTGATCCTGAGTTTTTCTCTTCAAACATTGTTAAAGGAACGACCTGAGAATATCTAAGGTTTCGTTTCTGATATGTATTGAAGATTCCACGGCTTAAAAATTCGCCATCATCTACTCCTGTGTATACATTTTCACCTTTCTTTCCCATGACAATAGCAGTTCCTGTATCCTGGCAAGACGGAAGTGCTCCTTCAGCAGCTACTGCAGCATTTTGTAATAAGTTGTAGGCAACGAATCGGTCGTTATCGGTAGCTTCAGGATCATCAATAATTCTTCTAAGGCTTTCCAAGTGAGATGAGCGCAACATGAAAGATACGTCTGCCATAGCTTCTTCAGCTAATAATTCCAATCCTTTCGGATCAACGGTTAAGATTTCTCTGTCACCCAGTTTTTCAACCTTTACATAATCTGATGTAAGCTTTTTATACACCGTATCATCTTTCTGAATTGGATACGGATCCTGATATCTAAAGTCCATTCAATTTTTTGTTTGTGCAAAAATACGGCTTCCATTAAAAAAATATGAGTAAAATCAGTCATTTCCATTGATATTTATAATGATTATAAATTGCAAATTATTTCGTTTATCAGTAACTTTATAAAAATTTCAACCACAATGAATTACAGAATAGAAAAAGACACCATGGGTGAGGTTCAGGTACCTGCAGATAAGCTTTGGGGCGCACAGACAGAGCGTTCAAGAAACAATTTCAAAATAGGACCGGAAGGTTCCATGCCGCACGAAATTATAGAAGCATTTGCGTATCTGAAAAAAGCGGCAGCTTATACCAACACTGACCTCGGGGTGCTTCCTGCAGAAAAAAGAGATATGATTTCTAAAGTTTGTGATGAGATTCTGGATGGAAAACTCAACGACCAGTTTCCTCTGGTAATCTGGCAGACAGGATCCGGGACTCAGTCGAATATGAATGTAAATGAAGTGATTTCCAACAGAGCTCATGTGAATAACGGAGGAACGTTAGGAGAGAAATCTGAAATACATCCAAATGATGATGTCAATAAATCTCAGTCATCTAATGACACTTATCCAACAGCTATGCATATTGCAGCTTATAAAAAGGTAGTTGAAGTAACAATTCCGGCTGTGGAGAAGCTAAAAAATACTCTGGCTGAAAAATCAAAAGCGTTCAAGGATGTTGTAAAAATAGGACGTACACACCTGATGGATGCAACTCCATTAACTCTCGGACAGGAGTTTTCAGGATATGTAGCTCAACTGGAATTCGGTTTGAGGGCTTTAAAAAACACTTTACCTCATCTTTCTGAGCTTGCTTTAGGAGGAACTGCCGTAGGAACAGGACTCAATACGCCAAATGGCTATGATGTAAAAGTAGCAGAGTATATTGCCAGATTTACCAATCTTCCGCTCATTACTGCAGAAAATAAATTTGAAGCTTTGGCTGCTCATGATGCTATCGTTGAAAGCCACGGTGCATTGAAGCAACTTGCCGTTTCTCTATTTAAAATCGCACAGGATATCAGACTCCTGGCCTCAGGACCGCGTTCCGGGATCGGAGAGATCCACATTCCTGAAAATGAACCGGGATCTTCTATTATGCCGGGAAAGGTAAATCCTACTCAGAATGAAGCGATGACGATGGTTTGTGCCCAGGTTTTAGGAAATGATACCACCATCTCTTTTGCAGGAACGCAAGGAAATTATGAACTGAATGTTTTCAAGCCGGTAATGGCGTACAATTTCCTTCAGTCTGCACAACTTATAGCTGATGCGTGTATTTCGTTCAATGATCATTGTGCTGTGGGTATTGAGCCGAACTACGAAAGAATTAAAGAACTGGTTGACAAATCCTTAATGCTTGTAACGGCATTAAATACCCATATCGGATATGAAAACGCTGCAAAAATTGCAAAAACAGCCCATAAGAATGGAACCACTTTGAAGGAAGAAGCCGTTAATCTTGGATTATTAACCGCTGAGCAGTTTGATGAATGGGTAAAACCTGAAGATATGGTGGGAAGTCTGAAATGATTTTGATATACTGAATTAAATGACAGAAAGAGATTGTTTTTAGGACAATCTCTTTTTTTGTTGATTCATACATCTATTAAAAAATAATAATATAGAAAATAAAATAATCAACATAATTAAATTATTTATAAATTTATATCAAAACTAAGACCCAAATTACCAATATATGAAAACTTATTTATTACCATGGTTCCTTTTTAGAAAGGTTGTGCTTCTGTTTTTCATTATGAGTATAATGAGCAATTTATTATACTCACAAAAAGTATACGTCAGCAGCCAGAATAACCAAATTTACGGCATATGTGCCGGCTGCTCCGTTCAAAACCCTCAAAATGTTGTGGGACCTGATGAAAACAATTATACTTCCCTGATTATTCCGCTCGGATTAGCAGGCAGGATTGAGCAAACGCTTATTTTCCCAGCTGTAAAAACACATACAAAAGTTGCAATAGGTATAGGGAACAACCTTTCCGGTTTATCGGTACAATTACTGGCAGGGGTATCGGTGGAAACTTTTAACGGCAATGTCTCAAACAATGATTACAGGATCGTCAATAATGAAATGCTTACGATCGGACTATCAGGCCCTAATTTGAGTAAAGGAACTATAGAGTTTACCACTACAAAACCTTATGACCGGATCAGAGTAAGTTTAAATGCAGGGCTCCTAAACCTTAACGGAGGGCTCAATCTTTATTATGCCTATCAGCTTGATAACAGAATTTATGCAAACAGCGAAACCCATATAGCAGAATCCACTGGCTGCAATAACTGTAGTGTTCAAAATCCACAAAATGCGGTGGGCTCCAATGAAAATGATTATTCAAAATTAACTATAAGTACCTATGGAGAGCACAGAAATATTCAACAAACACTCTATTTCCCGACCACCCGCACCTTTACTAAACTTGTGGTGGGTGTAGGCAGCGATAATAAACCTATAGATCAGATTATAAAGGAAAGAGCCTTTATCAAAACAGTTACTGAGGACAATATAAATGCTGAGCTCATTTTAGCAGAAGTAAAAAAAGACCCTCAGAATCCCAACCGGGGAACATTGGAGATCTTAACATCAATACCTTATAAAGGAATCAATTTTACACTACACGGTATCAATGATAGCAATACCGGATATTACGTTGATGATTTAAAAATCTATTATGCCTATCAGGAAGAACTCGATATGAGCGCCTGCAAAAGCGTTCCGTTTGATCCGTTTTATTATTTTTCTTTTAATGGAAATACCAACAGTACAAAATTTGGATTCAGTCTAAATCCGCCTCTTTTTGTTTTCCCGGAATACAAAAATAATATAGCGTGTCAACAAGGACTCACTTCCACAACTACTCCATACATTCTTGAAAGCCCTGATATATCACCAGATCTTTACACAGGAGACATTAGTATTTCATTCTGGGCCAATATAAGAGAGGGTGATCCACCTGTTCCGGATCCGGAAAATCCAGGAGAATATCTTCCTCCTACCAAACCTCAGCCATATCTTAAACTAGAGGCTTTTGGTGAAAAGTTCCATATGTTTCCCAATAATCTTATGATCGGTGAGGAACTTGAGGGCGAACAGATCAGCCAACGAGGAGGATATGCTCACTACGTACTTGTTTTAAAAGCAGATGATTCAGACTTCGATAATGCCTGTGTCTATATAAACGGAATTCCTGGAGGTGGCTCTACTGATGAGAATGGTAATTGTACTGCATGGACCCAACAGAAAAGAATTAACCATAAAAAAATCAAAATTGCTCTTGACCGCGCAGATATTGATGAGCTGATTATCTATAACAAAGCCCTCAGTGAAAGTGAAATCCGACTGCTTTACCACTCGTATGGTATAGCTCCTCATCATGCAGCCACTGCATTAACATCATTATCAAAGAAAACACAGTCATCTGTACTTTCGCAGAAAGATATTCTAACCTTATCTCCTAACCCAACTACCGGACTAATAACCTTCGGAGGAAATATTTCTTTAGAAGATACTGAAGTTTTTGTGAGTAATACTTTCGGAACAGAAGTATTCCGCACCAGGTTAACATCAAAAATTATAGAATTACCTCAAACATTGCCTGATGGAGTGTACATCCTTAATCTTCAAACTAAAGATAAAAAAACATTTACCCGAAAAGTCTTTCTGAGAAGGTAAAAACTTAAGAGAATTAAAAATTAAATCCAAAAGATTATGAAAAATTTGAAAAAAATAAACCGAAACGACTTACAACAAGTCCTTGGAGGAACCAATGGATCAATCTGCTCAGGAAGGTTGCAATATCTTGTTGCTTTTAACGGATATTATGCATGCTGCAAAGAGCAGGTAGAAAATCCCTGCTCAACAACAGTGATGTGCCAGCTTCCGATTGGAATGTGCGACTAAAAAATGTAAAGGTCAGAAAATGTATTTTCTGACCTTTTTACGATGCACCAATTTTTCACTCCTGCGTGGATGAAACCTGTTCTGAAAAGTAACTTTCAAGTTCTTTTAAGGTTTCAGGATTGGTCTGAATATCTTTTACCAGCCTGCCTTTATTTACTACTACAATCCTGTTGCAGACTTCCGTAGTATGTGACAAGTCGTGGCTTGAAATAAGAAAGGTAACGCCGTCCTGCTTAGACAATTCTTTGATTAAATTTTTAAGTTTGATCTGCGTAGACGGATCCAGATTGGCAAAAGGCTCATCAAGGATAATAATTTCCGGGTTGCCAATAATGGCACCTACAATTCCCACTTTCTTCTGGTTTCCTTTAGATAAGTCGCGAACGTACTTCCCTGATTTTAAGATTTCTCCATTAAAAAAATCATGAAAAGGTTTTAGAAATTCATCAACAGACGCTTTATTCTGTCCCCTTAGTTCGCCGATAAAATAAAAATATTCTTCCGGAGTGAGATATCCTATCAGGAAAGAGTCATCTACAAAAGCTGAGACTTTATTTTTCCAAACTTCTGATTTATTTACTTCAATTCCGTCAATACTCACTGAACCGGTAGTAGCCTGAATCAGGTCCAACATTAAACTGAAAAGTGTTGTTTTACCGGCCCCGTTATTTCCTACCAGGCCAAATGTTTCACCATTTGCAATTTCAAGGTGATCGATACTAAGAACAGTTGCAGCTCCGTATGTTTTGGATAAATTATGGATATTGATCATGATTTAAGCTTTATTTTTAAACGCATCAAGTGTGCTGTATTTTTCTTTTTTGTAATGTTTTACGATGATACCGAAAATCTTTTCCCTGAAGAGAAAACCCGCAAATCCTAACACCGCAATACTTATCACTCCTGCGGCCATTCCAAAGAAATATTTTGTAACTGCAAAAACAGCCATTGGAAGCAGCATTTTAGGAATCAGCAAAAGCATGGACACCAAATTAAAACTATTCTTCTGCCCTAATCTTTTTTCTTTTGAATTCAGATCAATCTGACTTTTATTAAAAGCTCCCGACCAAAGAGTAAACTGGGAATTCACTCCCATATTGTACAATCCTGCCGCAAAAAAAGTAATATATACTTCCCATCCGAAATAGATATAAAATAGTGCTACTATAACCGACACTGCAGTTACAATATTCATCAGCCACCATTTTGCTTTTAAATAGTCCTTGTAAGGCACATTTAGGGTCATCATCAAAGGATAATATGAGCTGTCAAAAGCAGGAACCCTCTGCCCGAACAAAAACTGGAACCCTCCTGTTACAAAAAGTCCCATAAACATCATCATGGCCGGAGTTTTATAAAGTGACGACGAGAACATCAGTAATCCGTAAAAAAGAAACATAAAGCTTCCAAAAAGAATCCCTTTGGTTACTTTATTTCGCCTTAACATTTTAATGTCGTTATTGATAAAGGTACCGATGGCTCCGTATTTATTTAAAAATGCAATATTTTCAGTTTTTCCGACTGTTTTCTTTGCCTCAAGTCCCTGATCAACATAAAATTCATTTCTGATATACCTAAAACAAAGCATCCATACCCCAACAAATAAGACAACAGGAACCAAAGCAAAATACCCGGTTTCATAAAAACTATAAAAAAACAGCTCAGAATAGGATAATATGGGAATGATATTATAATAGGCCAATGCACCCAGCCCAATGCAAACTACTCCTGCAGCTACCGCTACCGTTTCTTTATCGTTAAAAAAAATATTTAAAAAGCTATTCAGATAAAATAAGGCAGAAATCCCGATGAGCCATGTGAGAATTCCCGGTAAACTATAACCGTGAAAGAGGAGAATCCCTGCAAACGTGATGAAAAAAATAGAATTCAGCCAGCTGAAAGCTGATAAAAAAGTTTTCACCAGCATATAGTTAACCAGTGTGTTCTTTTTGATATTGAGTGTGAGGAATGGTTTGATATTCTGTGTAGGAATTTCCTGCCAGAGATATTTCAAGGCCAGATCTAAGATCCATGCAACAACTAAAAATTTAGAAACAACCTTCAGGGGGTCCTGATGTATTTTTTCCTGCACAAAGAAGTACACAAGAAAGGCTCCGCCTGCAAGACATCCTATAAAATAGAGAATACCGATCAACCGAAGGATTTTCATAGTGAGGTTAATCCCAAAAGAAGTGCCGCGAAAGAAGCTTTTGATTTCAAGCTTAAGGAACTTTAGAAACATATGTTAGTTTTTTACATTAGTCAGTATAATGCAAAATATGTTACAGTTTTTTAGCCCATTAACTCTTTTGCCTGCGCTAAAGCCGCCTCCGTAATTTTGTTTCCGGAGAGCAGTTGAGCGATTTCATTCAGTTTTTCGTCATCGCTTAAAGGAATGATTGTAGATTGGGTCTTCCCTGCAATATCCTGCTTTACTACCTTATAATTGTCATTTCCTTTAGCTGCAACCTGTGCAAGATGGGAAATTACGATCAATTGCATATCCTGAGACATTTCCCGCATCAGGTTTCCAATTTCTTCGGCTACTTTTCCGGAAACACCGGTATCAATTTCGTCAAGAATAAGTGTCGGCAGCTCATCGCTTTCGGCAATGATCTTTTTTACAGCAAGCATCACTCTGGACCTTTCACCTCCGGAAATTGCTGTCTGAATAGGTTTTAGCGGAAATCCGGAATTGGCCTGGAACAAGAGCTGTATATTTTCTTTTCCAAATGGATTAAATTCAGTTGCATCTTGCAGTTCGATATCTACTTTAGCTTTTTCAAGCCCCAGCTTTCTGAGAAGTCCTTCTGCTTTTTTGATGAAAACAGAAATACTTTTCTTTCTGTTTTTTGAAAGTTTATCCGCAAGAGTCTGGAGAGCCTTTTCTTTTTCGGCTATGTTTTGCTCGGCTTCTGTAATCTGAGCCTCCAGCTCTGATGCTCCTTTCTGATCACCGGCAAGCTCGTTCCTGACTGCAATAAGTTCATCAAGGTCTGAAACATTATGTTTTAGGAACAAAGCATTGATCTTATTATTCAGCTCGGTAAGGTACATCAGATTTTCAGGATTGATTTCTACTTTTTCGGCTTCATTTTCCAACTCGGAAATAATATCTTTCAATTCAACAAAAGAGGTTTCAAGTCTTTCATTAAGTTCTGCGAAACTGGTTGAAACTTCGGATATCCTAGAAAGTTTTGCCTTAGCTTCATTAAAAAATGAAAGAATTCCGATTTCCTCCTGATGAAATCTTGACAGGATCTGACCTACATTTTCAGAAATCATCCCTGCATTTTCCTGAATGGAAAGCTGATTCTGAACTTCTTCAAAATCCACGTCATCCAGTTTTAATTCTTCGAGCTCATTGAGTAAAAATTCTTTGTAGTCACTTTCTTTCGTAGTTTCTGAAAGTTGAGTCTTTAGTTTTTTAAGCAAGACTTTCAATGTCTGGAAATCTGAAAACTCGCGTTGATAGTCTTCAATAATCTTTTTATTTTCAGAAAGACCATCTATAATTTTAAACTGATATTCTGAAGTGAAAAGGTTTGAGGTTTCAAACTGGGAATGGATATCGATAAGCTGAGAAGACAGTTCTTTGAGAACGTCCAATGTTACCGGAACGTCATTAATAAAGGCTCGTGATTTTCCTGAAGGAAGGATTTCTCTTCTTATAATGGTATGGAGTTCGTAATCCAGATCATTCTCGATAAAGAATTTTTTGAATTGATTATTCAGCGCAAATTCCGTTTCCACAACGCTTTTTTCTTCTGCTTTGGATATTGATTTTACATCGGCTCTTTCTCCTAAAATAAGTCTGAGGGCACCTAAAATAATAGATTTACCGGCTCCTGTTTCTCCGGTTATTACCTGTAAACCGTTTTTGAGAGATACTTCAAGAGTATCAATTAAGGCAAAGTTTTTAATGTAAATTCTCGAAAGCATTGATAAATGACTGGTTACTTTAAATGCAAATATAAAACTTTAGATGTCAGGATTCAATAGCAGAAAACAGAGTCTCTACACTTTCCATTTATTCCACTTATTGTCAATATTTTTCGGGGAAAGGATAATCATTGTTTGCTTTAAATCGTTCAGGATAATTCCTCCGTTATTTCCGGAGTTGAAAATATTAAAGATTTCATCGCTTTTACCATCCATAAACAGATTGAAAAAATAACTCTGCTGGAATGTGTTTTCGTACATTTTCAGCTGCATCAGTGCATCAAAAATCACTTTCTTTGCTGGAGTCTGATCCTGATTGAAGAGATTATCCAATCCTGCCCTGTGATAGGTATACATGGTAGAACGCAGCTGGTTCCAGTTCGGGTTCATAATTTCATTTATCAGTATCGAACGGCTTCTTGGTTCATTGATGGTGTTCCAGCCATCATAGTTTCTATTTTGAGAGTTCTGGGCGATCTGCTGGGCTTTTGTAAACCATTGCGTTCCTCCCATAGCCTGAAAGCTGTCTGCATCATATCCTAAGATCATATAGACATAGAAACTGATAATATCGGTAAGGTTTTTACCGGAAAACTGCCTTTCGTTAAAAATAAGGTTCTCGTTTTCAACATATTCAAAAGACAGTCTCTGATCCTGAAGGTTAAGCAAAGGAGATTCATACGTGGTATTGAAAACAGGACGCACGGCCTGAATCACAATTGAGCCCTGATACCTGTTACCATCTTTACCGGCAATAACAAGGGCAAAGCCACATTTGATTTTTTCAAAATTCTGAAGCTTCTTCCCTGTCCAGCTGGTATTATTGATAAAGTCTCTGAGACTTTTTTCCAATGCTTTATAGGCCTGCTGGTTACTTCCACCCAACTGCTGGGAATTGACCTGAACGGTCGCCAACAATTCCTGCGAAAACCCGGAGGTATAGATGAAAAACAGAAAAAATAAACTGATAATTTTTTTCATTGCCTTATTAATAATTGAGAACGGAAATTTATTAAAATTATTTTAAAAGTTGAGATTCTACAAAATTGAGAATATCTTTAGCTACATCTTCTTTTGATTTCAGATTAAATTCTTTCTTCTCCGTTTTCGTAAATATTTTGATTTTGTTGGTATCGTTCTTAAAACCAGCTCCCTCATCACGCAGGGAATTTAAAACAATCATATCCAGGTTTTTCTTTTCCAGTTTTCCTTTGGCATTTTCCTCTTCATTTTGGGTTTCCAGGGCAAAACCAACCAAAAACTGGTGGGTTTTCTTTTCACCCATTGTTTTAAGGATATCCGGATTTTTAACCAGTTCGATGGTAAGGTTTTCATCATTTTTCTTGATTTTTTCCTTTGCTATTTCTTTCGGGGCATAATCTGCGACCGCAGCACTGGCAATCCCGATATCGATTCCGTCATAAAATTCAAATACTTTTGCCATCATTTCTTTAGCAGAAGTCACTTTATGCAGTTCAATCTTTTTATCATGAATATTTTGGGAACTGGGTCCTGAGATCAGAATGACTCTCGCCCCTCTTTTTGATGCTTCTTCAGCAAGAGAATAGCCCATTTTCCCGGAAGAATGATTTCCAATGAACCTTACCGGATCAAGGGCTTCGTAAGTAGGTCCGGCAGTAATTAAAACCGTTTTACCTACAAGGTTTTTACTGAGAGTACTTTCGGTGAAAAAACTTTTAATGCTATTACAAATTGTTGCCGGTTCCGCCATTCTTCCCTGTCCTACAAGCCCGCTTGCCAACTCTCCGTTTTCTGCAGGAATAATGATATGCCTGAAACTTTCTGCAAGCTCAAGGTTTTTCTTTGTGGAAGGGTGTGCATACATATCGAGATCCATTGCAGGAGCAATAAATACCGGGCACTTGGCAGACATATACGTCGCAATGACCAGGTTATCACACATCCCGTGAATCATTTTAGATAACGTATTGGCAGTACAGGGAGCAACAATCATAACATCGGCCCAAAGTGCCAATTCAACATGACTGTTCCAGGTTCCGTTATCTCCATAAAAATCTGAATACACCGGTTTTCTGGATAATGTAGACAAACTTAGCTTTGTTACAAATTGTTCTGCATCAGGTGTCATAATCACCTGTACGTCGGCTCCTTTTTTCACAAAATCCCTTATCAGGAAATGAATTTTATAAGCCGCAATTCCTCCTGAAACGGCGATCAGTATTTTTTTACCGGAAACACTCATTTAGTTTTAATTTTTGAAATACTAAAGTACTTATTTTTTCCCACAATCAGGGTTTAAAACAACAAAGGTCATAAAAGAAACCGATTCTTTTATGACCTTAATTTATTAAAAAACAAAAAAGATTATTTTCTGTCTTCTGTTTTTCTGAAATAGATATCTTCATTCAACCACTCTTCAATAGCAATTGAAGTGGGCTTTGGAAGTTTTTCGTAATGTTTAGAGATCTCAATTTGTTCTCTGTTTTCGAAAACTTCTTCTAATGTAGAATTGTGAACGGCAAATTCATCCAATTTGTTGTGAAGTTCCGTACGGATCTCCGCATTGATCTGCTCTGCTCTCTTTCCCATGATAACAATAGCCTCATAGATAGAACCTACTTTATCTTCAATCTTATCCTTGTCGTAAGTAATGGTATTTACTTCTGCTTTTGTATCTTTTACACTCATTTTGAGAAAATTATTTTTATTTTAAGATGGCAAATTTACGAATTATCTTTGAATTTTGAAAGTCGCTGCAGGTGGAGGGGTCTGAAGTGCCGCACTATCCCTCTGCATCTGCTTTGCCTGCTTTTCATTACTGATCTGATCTTTAACCTGCTGCTCACTTTTTGTCTTATCAGCCATTTTTGCAGCTTCCTTTTTTTGCTTTTCTGTTAAGGCTGCAATTCTGGCTTCAGTTTGTTTCTTAACGACAACGAAATCTTTCTTTTCTTTTTCCAGCTTTGCTCTTAAATCGGCAGCTGTTTTCGAATATTCTGTATTAGGAAGCTCTTTCTCTACCAATTTAGCATACGTAAGTGCACTTTCAATACGCTCATCCTTAAGACTATAGACAGATCTTACAGCCAATTCGTAACGGGCTTTCATGATATAGTCATAAATTTTCGGACGAAGTTTTGTACTTGGAAAATCCTCCAATACGTTTTCTAAAGCTACGCTGGCTGCTTTGTACTCACCCATTTTAAAATATTGACGGCCATTTTCATACGCCTTAAATTCTAATTTATAAGACAATTCGTCAATAAGCTGGGTAATATTCTTAGACCTTTCAGAGTTTGGATAATTGGTCAGGAAGTCCTGAAGCTCGTTAATAGCCAATTCTGTACTGGTTTGGTCCAGGTTATAATCCATAGATCCTTCATAATAACAAAGTGCCGACATATAGGCCGCCTCCTCTGCTCTGGGGTCTTTTGGAAAGTTGACTGCAAAATTTTTAAATTGGTGCCCTGCCAGCTTATAACTCTTATCATAATAATTGGCATAGGCGGTATTGAATCCTACATTAGGGAAATCATCCGTTCCTGCAACAAGATTGGCAAGCCTGTCGTAAAGAGCCAATGCATTTTTCCAATTTTTCTTGGCAAAGTTATCATTTGCCGCTTTTAAGATAAAATCTTTATCAGCACTCTTCATTGCTTTTTCCTGGCGACTAACACATGAAGCAACCACTGCTACAGCAAAAAGACCTAAAATATATTTTTTCATATAAAAAATTCAACAGTTTTCGGATTATACAGCCGATTTACTAATTTGCAAAAATATAACTTTTTTGTCAATAGATTTTTTTTTATGAATATTTAACGTAATTTTAGTCTGCAGCGTATCCTAAAATCGCAAAAACACTTAATAAAAGATTCATTCTCACTTTTTTCTCAGCTTCTTTTGTATAAGTTTCTTCGTTTTTACTGGGCACATAAAGTTCATAAAAGTTTTTATTCCTGATCACAAATAACGTAGACCCGATGATCATGGTAAGGATATCTTCAGGTTTTGGGGTAAAGGTAAAGACTCCTGAGGCCACTCCTTTTTTAATCACCTCATCCAATTTTTTTACAAACAGCTGATAGAAATCTAAAAGCTCATCTTTTAAATTTTCTGTGTGACGCAGCTCCTGGGTGACAAATCCATGGAAATAGTTGTATTTAAACAATTGGGACACGATATACTTGATCATCTCACGCATCTGCATTTCCGGTTTACCATCTTTGATTGTATCGGCAAATTCAGAAAAATTTTCTCTGGTTTTCAGTACCCGATACTGATAGAGGTAAGACATCATTTTTTCCTTTGAGCCAAAGTAATAGGAAATCATCGCGACGTTGATATTGGCCTTTGAGCAGATATCTCTTACAGAAGTTCCTTCATACCCTTTTTTAGCAATAAGTTCTTCGGCAATATCGAGTATGTGAATCTGTTTTTCTGTAAATTTTTTTTTCATAAAGTGCAGTTTGAGTAAAGTTAAGAAATTTTTAACACATTTATAAACGTATGTTTAATAATTTTCTATTAACTGCAAATAATATTATTTTTGAAAATGGAGTTTTTTGATTTTCACCACCATAAAAATTATGTCAGAGACGGAATTTACAATTTAAACATTGGGGAAATACCACCGGATATACCATATTCCATAGGCATTCATCCTAATGATATTGATATTCGCCATAAAGAACAGCAGGTTGACTGGCTGAGAACTACCATGTTTGAAAATTGTTTTGCGATAGGTGAATGCGGCTTAGATTCATTGGTTCCTATTGATCAGAAAATACAGGAAGATTTTTTTTTACAGCAAATAAAAATTTCCAATGAAGTAAAAAAACCGCTTATCATACATTGTGTGAGAAAATTTTATGAAGTCATTTCTTTCAAAAAGAAGGCTGAACAAGCCATGGTGATACATGGTTTTAACAAAAAAAAACAAATTGCAGAAGATCTTCTCGCTCATAATTTTTACCTGAGTTTTGGAAAAGCTGTTTTGTATAATCTATCTTTGCAGGATATTTTAAAAAACACTCCAACGGAAAAAATCTTTTTGGAAACTGACAATGAAGATTTTAAAATCGAAGAATTGTACCGGAAAGTTTCTGAACTGAAAGGAATTTCTTTGGAACAACTCAATAAGCAAATTGTAGAAAACTTACATACGATAACAAATGGATAAATACTGGCTGGAAAGAACGGAGCTATTGGTAAAGGAGAAAGGATTGGAAAAGCTTAAAAAAGCCAACGTCCTGGTTGTAGGACTGGGTGGTGTAGGGTCTTTTGCCGCTGAATTCCTTGCCAGGGCCGGAGTCGGGAATATGACGATCGTAGATGGGGATACCGTAGATATTACGAACATCAACAGGCAGCTTCCTGCATTGCATTCCACAGTGGGGAAGCATAAAGTGGAAGTGGTAGCAGAAAGGCTTCTCGATATCAATCCGCAGCTTAACCTTATCAAAATCAATGAGTTTCTTAATCCTGAAAGAATGGATGAAGTGCTGGATTCAGAAAAGTTTACTTATATTCTGGATTGTATCGACAGTGTTACACCTAAAGTCTGCCTGATGAAAGCAGCAAGAAGGAGAAAAATCAAAATTGTAAGCTCAATGGGAGCAGGTGGGAAGGTTGATCCAAGTAAAGTTGTGGTAAGAGACATCAGTAAAACTCATAATTGCTTCCTGGCGAGACAGGCGAGAAAACGATTAAAGAAGGAAAAAATAAATAAGGGAATAAGATGTGTATTCTCCACGGAGATTCAGAACGAAGAAAGCCTGAAAATGACCGACGGAACAAACTACAAAAGGTCTTTCTACGGAACCATCAGCTATATTCCTGCTATTTTCGGGCTGTATGCTGCTGCTGAAGTAATTAATTATTTAGTGAAAAAAGACTAATGCAGAATTTTAAATATCCAGTCGCCGAAAAACTCAAAAAAAAGATCGAGATCGGTTTACTTTTCGAAAAAGGTAAATGGCGAACCTCCGGAAATCTGAGAATAATTGTTCTGAAAGACAAACCGGCACTTCCCGTAGAAGATGGCAAATTTGGAGTTTCTGTTTCGAAAAGATACTTTAAGAAGGCCGTTCACAGAAATCGTGTAAAAAGGCTTCTCAGAGAATGCTACCGACTGCATAAGGATATATACCGGGAAGCTTTCGGTGAAAAAACGCTGGCCATGTTATTCTGGGTTTCTGCAGAGATGCCTGAAAAGTTTCAGGATGTGGAAGCACAGTTTTTAAAGCTTTGTGAAGCACAAAAGAAATAATCATTTTTAGTACAATATTGGTCTACCTGCTGTTTTTACGGCAGGTTTTTTTGTAATGTAATTTCCTTCAATATGGCTTACATAAAATGTATAGATTTCCAAACCGGTACTATTTATTATCTTTTTAGCCAGAAGACAGGGTACGTCACCTATTGTCCTGATCGTGGTATTCTTACGTTATCTTTTCTTTTGCGCATTGTATATCACTTACTTTTTGTAATTTTAAGGAAAACAATAAATCTGAAAATTAATATGTTAGACAATATTCCCTATTTTTCGTATATCATCAGTGCCTTTATAGGTATCGGATTGGCGGCTGCTACAGGTTTCAGGGTCTTCCTCCCTATGTTCATCGTCAGTCTTGCATCTTACTTTCACTGGATTCCGATGAATCAGGAATTTGAGTGGCTTGCAGGGTTACCAACCCTTATCACCACAGGAATTGCCACGGTAGCAGAGATTCTGGCATATTATATTCCTTTTATAGATCATTTACTGGATACTATTTCCATTCCTTTGGCAACTGTAGCAGGCTCTCTGTTATTTGCCAGTCAATTTGCAGAACTGGGAACCTTTCCACAATGGGCACTGGCATTAATTGCCGGGGGAGGAACTGCTGCAACCATCAGTTCGGGATTTGCCGGGATACGGGCCGCATCTACTGCAACGACGGGAGGGCTTGGAAATTCTGTAGTAGGAACCACTGAAACGGCGGGGGCAGGAATTATGTCTGTTCTGGCGATGGTGATGCCCGTTATAGCAGCTGTTTTTGCTATAATTCTATTAATTCTCGTCATTGTTTACGGACGAAAAGCGTGGAGGAAATTAAGACATAAAAAGAAAATCACTGATCCGTCATAAATAAAAAAGGTGCAGTTTTATTACTACACCTTTTATTTTAGTTTTTACTTCTGAAATCTTTTATTTCCTGAATTTTAGATTCAAAATACTTCTTTTTCTCAGGATTTTTCTTAATTAATATTTCAAATGCTTTGATCGCTTTTGTGTAAAGCTTTTGCTCAAAATACAGATTAGCCAGTGTCTCGGTCATCAAATGTGAAATATCATCATTTTTTTCTTTAACAACGTATGAGCTTTCTTCTTTTAACTGACTGATTTTTGGATTATTTTCGATGAATGTTTCGATCGCTTTTTCCTTGATGACTTCTTTTTCCTTTTCAATTTCATCGGTTCTGCCGATCTTCAGCCAGCTTTGCCATGTATTGATAAAACCAGGAACATTACTATCAACAGGAGAGGTGGTATTTTTCATAGTTACTTCCTGCTCTTTTTCATTTTCTGCAGCTTTTTCTTCACGTTCCTTCTTCTTCTCTTCAACGTTTAACGTTGAAATATCTGTACTAAAGAATGAAACGTTCATCACTGGTGCTTCCCCTTTTATACTTTCTGTATCGGAATTTTGTTTACTTTCTGCACTACTTTCCGGTTTCATCTCCGGAGCATCGGTTATTTCCTGGGACGCCGGAGCTTCATGGGAAGGCTTTACATCAGCAACAGGTACTTCAGGTGTTTCTTCTGCTTGTTTTTCAGGATGGGAAGGAGCTTCTTTTACCGGTGAAGCTTTTTCTACAGGAGCTGGAGTTTCCGTCTTTTTATGAATTAATGAATCAGGCATATTAGATTCTACATGCATCGGTCTCCAACCGGTTGACACTTCAGGTTCAACCTTTGCCGGCTCTTCTGCCACTTTCGGCATAACTTCTTCCGGAGATGCCTGCACTTCATTATTTACTTCTTCTTCAGGTTCAGATGGCGGTTCTTCGGTCTTTGGAGCTTCTTCTTTCTCTGTAGACCAAAAATGGAAACTTTGGGTATCTGCAAAACTGATTTCATGATCTTCAACTAATTCCGGATCTGCCTTTTCTTCCAGAGAAACGGATTTAGTTTCTTTCATTTTTTTCTCAACTTCTTCAATCAGACGTCTCATTTCGTCTTCATGTTTATTGATATTCTGCTGAGAAATATCGGCAAAGCCAGTAGTTTCTTCGGTGTTGACCTGTATTTTAACGTCAGGCATAAATTCCTCCGTTTTATGAAAACTCAGCTCAGCATCGGATTCTTCAGCTTCCTGTTTCTGATCAACAGGTGAGAAGTCTTTATTTTCAGCAGTGGTTTCAGGTTCTACAACTTCTTCAACTCCAGTTTCTTCAGTATTTGTTTCAGGTAATAAAGATTCTGTTTCGTGAAAACTTACATTCTCTTCATTATTGATTTTTTCTTCCTCTTCTCCTGTAGAAATCTGATCTTCATTGACGATGGTTTCAGCGCTGAAATCTTCCCCGGCAGCCTCTTCAATTTTCTGTTGACTGTCTTCTTCTAAAGGTTTTTCTGCTGTAGGTTCTGGTTTCTGGGTTACCAGCGTTCCAGATTCCAGGGTAGATTCAATATCTATGGTGTCAGTATTTTTATCATCAAGGAAATTTTCTTCCCCTTCAAATAGAATTCTGTTACGTTCGCCGTTCACATAGATGTGTTCTGCTTTATTCAGCGTTGGTACTATACACTGTTCTTCTTTTACTTCTTCAACAGGCGCAGATTCCTGTCTTTTAATAGGGAATCCTTTATAATAAGGATGTTTGGCAGGTTTATCATCTGCTTTAACAGGTTGTTTCTCCGCTACGGACTCAGCTGGTTTAGGCTCTTGTGTGATTTTACCGTTGATCAGCTGATAAAGAATCTTTTTATCTGTAGTGTACGCAGCCGTTGTAGAAAGTTCCTTCTGATAATTTTCTTTTTCGTACAGATGAACTCCATACAGATGAAGTGCCCTGATATTTTGAATATAAGGAAAAGCATGAATTTCTTCTTTCAAAAGACCAAGATCTTCCGACTGAATATTTTTCGGATTTTTTATTAACTCTAATACTCTGGGATTCATCTTACCAATTCGCTACAATATCGTTAAATATCTTATTTATAATTCTTTCGGTCACAATCTTCACTTGGGAAGCTTCGATGTCACTTTGTGATAAGTTGCTGTTAAAAGCGGCTTCATCACTATAGGTTCTGTCAAAACTGGAATCCGGATGTATTTTATTTTCATAATGTACTTTCACCGTGATTGTCAGTTTGTTCTGAGCCTGTTGTATTACTCCTCCGGATGGATTAGTCGTTGTATTGGAGCTGATTGTGGTGGCCCCTATGGTATAATCTGTAATTTCTCCTTCGATGAGAATATCAGGATTTTCTTTCGTTCCTTTCAATGTAGTTCTCTGAAGAAATCTGTTCTGAATATCAGTAGAAAACTGTTGTGACAATGCAGGGTTTACAAGAGAAGCATTGTTAGGAAACTCATTGATCTGAACCGTTTTCTCATCGGTCAGTGAGGATCCTGTAAAGCTATAGCATGAATTTAAAACTCCCAGCAAAGCAAAGAGCATCACCATTACTAATGGCTGTTTCAGATTTATATTTTTTATTCTAGTATTCATTTTTAGATCCGATTTCAGTAATTTCATCATGCTCGATTTGGTGGATAGCATCTTCATAAGCAAAATAATTGGCGGTATACATAAATGGCATCGTCAGAAAAATCCCTATACCACAAGCCAGAACACCTATCTGTGATAAAAGACTCACAACCAGCGAAAACAGAAAAATAGAAAGTAAATTTCCTTTGGTCATCACCTTTGAAATATTCCAGGCTGTTTTGATATCATTCATTCCTTTTAAACTGATTAATGGAACGATGTAAAATGCCTTCAGCACAAAATAATAAATAGCCGCCACCATAATAAATATATACGGAAAGACAAAAATCATAGCCGCAGGATTGGGATTATCCGGCTGTGACATCGCTCCTGTTAATGCCAATATAATAATCAAAGGAATATACAGCAATGCTATTCCTCCAAAGATAATAAGCTGCAGTATAAAATACGGCATAAAATCTTTAAAATCAAAAATATCCCCGGGACTTGCAGGTTGGTTTCTATGGATTCTCTGAAGGTATTTATATAGATTACCCATCGCTAATACTGCACAAAAAGGAATAATGGACATAATACAGCATACCAAAAATGCTACAAAAATATTTCCGAAATCTTTCTTTAACAGTTCAAATCCTTTATTAATGTATTCTCCGAGTTTAAAATCGACCGGTTTAGGCATTACATTTACTTTCATTATTTAGTGTTTTGTTTAATCTTCCAGGTTGTACTGTTTTATTTTTCTATATAAAGTTCTCTGTGAAATTCCCAGTTCGTCGGCGGCTCTGTTTCTACGTCCCTTATGCTTTTCTAACGCTTTAATAATCAAATCCTTTTCATTATTCTGAAGAGAAAGAGATTCCGGTCTGTTTTCTTCAACTTCAATATCTTCCACATCTTCATAGCTGTCATCAGGATTTGAAATAATCGTTGGATTCTGCACTACCGGCTCTTCATTATTTTCAAAATAGAGCAAAGATCCTGAATTTACCTGAGGCTGGGTTTCAGGGGTATAAATTCTGTTGATCAGATTTTTCTCATGGCTGCTCAGATCTCCTGTTCCTCTGTTCTTTATCAATTCCGAAGTTAAGGATTTTAAATCATTGATATCATTTCGCATATCAAAGAGAATTTTATACATAATTTCCCTTTCACTTCCGAAATCGGTCTGTTTTGATGTATTGGGCGTATTCAACACCATTGGAAGGTGGGTTTCCATCGGAATATACTCGGAAAGTTTTTCTGCACTGATATTCCTGTTTCTTTCCACAACGGTCATTTGCTCAACAAGATTTCTCAGTTGTCGGATATTCCCCGGGAAAGCATAATTTTCGATGTAGTGGACGGCACTGGGCTCCAGTTCCAGTTCAGGCATTCTGTATTTTTCTGCAAAGTCAATTGCAAACTTTCTGAAGAGCAGATGAATATCTCCTTTTCTTTCCCTTAAAGGAGGCATATCAATCTGTACGGTATTCAAACGATAATATAAATCTTCCCTGAATCGTCCGTCATGAATAGCCTTCATCATATTGACATTGGTGGCGGCTACAATTCTGACGTTGGTTTTTTGAACCTGTGATGAACCCACTTTCATAAATTCACCGCTTTCCAGTACCCTTAAAAGGCGAACCTGCGTTTGTAAAGGAAGCTCACCTACCTCATCTAGAAAGATGGTTCCTCCGTCCGCGACTTCAAAATATCCCTTTCTTGTAGTTGTTGCCCCTGTAAATGCTCCTTTTTCATGTCCGAATAATTCGGAGTCTATAGTTCCTTCAGGTATGGCACCACAGTTTACGACAATATAGGGTTGGTGTTTTCTTCTTGATTCTGAATGGATAATTTTTGGAATAAACTCTTTTCCTACTCCACTTTCTCCTATTACAAGAACAGAAATATCCGTAGGCGCTACCTGAATGGCTTTTTCTAAAGCCCGGTTAAGTGCCGGGAAATTCCCGATAATTCCGAAACGATTTTTTATGCTTTGTAACTCGTTGCTCATAAGTAAATTTTTGATTATTGATTTAATGGTAATCTACAGTTCTTCAATCTGTTTTCTGTAGATTTTGTTAAAATGATGCGTGTAGCCATCTTTCATGGTCTTACCGGCATCGTACGTCTGCAATGCTAACGTTTTTAAATCCAAATAATCCTTGTTTCTGATTTTAGAAACTTTACTTTTAAAGTATATATTCTCGGCAAAGTCGTATTCTCTGCTCTGTTCTTCAAAATTTTCAAGGGCTTTGTCATACCTTCCCAACTCGAAATAGGTCACTCCCAGTTGGTAATGGTCATACATCCCTTTTACATAGGCTTTTCTAGCCAGCAGCCTTTCAATAATCCCGGCAGCTTTCTCTTTTTGCCCTAAGGCGCTGTAAGACATAGCCTTTACTAAGCCTAGATTATAATCTCCATTCTGAGACCTTCCAAGATCTTCAGGATAGTATTTTTTTAAGGCTTCAAGATCCCTGATGGCACCACTATAATCACGAAGAAACTGGAATTTACACCAGCCCCTGTAGCCCAGGTTTTTCTGAGGATCCAGCTCTACAGCTTTATCAATGAGTTTTTTCCAGGTTACAAAATCTCCGGATTTAAGGTATGGAACGGCTTTTTCTTTAAAAGCAAAATCATTGGTAGGGCACAATTTTATCGCTTCGTCAAACAACTCCTGCGCATATTGTGTCCACTGAATTTTCTCAGCAAAATTAGATTTCTCACAGGATTCCCTGCACTGGTCTGTTGTAAAAGTATTACAATTGACCTGCGCCAAAGAAGTACTGTATATCAGTAAACCTAAAAAACTAAGGCAAAACTTCAACGATTTCTCCATTTTCTATTTTATAGGTCAAATATTGATAATAATCTATTTTTTTACTTTCCATTTGCTTTATTACCCAGCCATTCAGAGATTTTGTAAAGTTTAACAAGTTTGTTGCTAAGCTTTTATCTAATTCCCTTTCTTCATATTCCGGATTCATTTGCTGAACTCTGAATAGTCCGGATTTTCCTTCACAATTTACTAAAAATCTGACGGTAATATATCCGTTAGTATCTTTATTTCCTTTTATTTTTGATTCCTTAAGCTGTTTTTCAATAGAAATTTTTTCTCCTTCATACTCAAATCCCTTAGAATCATTATAATACTGACAGGTAGTATCCGGATCACAGATTTTAAAATGAATATCATCTTTCTTTTTATCAAACTCAATATCACCGACATGTCGATTATATTTTGATAGTTTACCAGCAATCTGACAACTTACCGTAGTGATGAAGATAAAAAGAGAAACAACATATTTTAAAATCATGCTTCCAGCCTGCCTAAAAGCGTACCCTGTGTGTTGTCATAAACAAAAACATCCACGAGGTCACCAATTTTCTGGCCTTCCAGTTTATCAAAAACACAGACAGCATTCTGAGAATTTCTTCCTTTCCATTGGTTTGCGTTCTTTTTGGAAGTTCCTTCAATTAAAATCTGATGTACTCTTCCTACGTAAGACTGCATTCTTTGTCTTGAAAGCTCTCCCTGTAGTGCGATCACTTCCGCAAGACGTCTCTGCTTCACCTCTGCTGGAATATTATCTTCCATCTTTTTGTGAGCAGGAGTTCCCGGTCTTTCTGAATAAGCAAACATATAACCGTAATCATATTCTACTTCTCTCATCAGACTTAAGGTATCCTGATGATCTTCTTCTGTTTCGTTGCAGAAACCTACGATCATATCCTGAGAGAAAGCTACTTCAGGCACAATTTCCTTAGCTTTTCTGATCAGATCAAGGTATTCTTCACGGGTATGCTGTCTGTTCATCGCTTCCAGCATGTTGTTGCTACCACTCTGAACAGGAAGGTGTACATATTTACAGATATTATCATGTTTTGCCATCATTCTGAATACTTCAAGGCTCATATCCTGAGGATTGGAAGTAGAGAATCTGATTCTTAATCCAGGAACTGCTTTAGCGACCAGATCAAGAAGTTGTGCAAAATTGACAGCCGTAGCTTTCTGCATTTCAGAAGCTTTGGCAAAATCTTTTTTAGGACCTCCTCCATACCATAAGTAGGAGTCTACGTTCTGTCCTAAAAGGGTAATTTCTTTATATCCGTTATTCGCCAGATCTTTACATTCTTCTATGATGGAATGAGGATCACGGCTTCTTTCTCTTCCTCTGGTAAAAGGAACTACACAGAAGGTACACATATTATCGCAACCTCTCGTAATAGTTACAAAAGCTGTAACACCATTTCCTCCCAAACGAACCGGATTAATATCGGCATATGTTTCTTCTTTTGAAAGAATAACATTAATGGCATCTCTACCATCGTCTGTTTCTTTTAAAAGATTGGGAAGATCTCTATAGGCATCAGGACCTACTACAAGGTCGACAAGTTGTTCTTCTTCCAGAAATTTGGTCTTTAGCCTTTCCGCCATACATCCCAAAACGCCTACCGTCATATTCGGTTTCTCTTTCTTAAGATTTTTGAACTGTGAAAGACGCATTCTTACGGTTTGTTCCGCTTTTTCACGAATGGAACATGTATTTAAAAGGATAAGGTCTGCCTCTTCAACCTTCATTGTAGTATTATACCCTTGTTCATTAAGGATAGATGCAACAATCTCGGAGTCAGAGAAGTTCATCTGACAACCGTAGCTTTCTAAAAATAGTTTTTTAGAGTTTTCAGGTCTTTCAGCAATCGCAAAAGCTTCCCCCTGTTTTGTTTCGTCTATATATTTTTCCTGCACGATAATCAATTTAAGGTCCGGAATTTAAAACTCAGGAGATTATATAAGATGAATTTTAAAATACGAACAGATAAGTTTGCAAAGATACAAAATATTGTGACAGAATGGCAGCGGTATCTTTTTCTAAATATTGCAGGAAATATTTGCCGGTATTCTATTGAAATTTAGCTGTATACTTTTATTTTAACTGAATATCGTTAAAAATGCATTTTACTAATAACCATTCCCAAAATTAAGAACTATCCGTAGATTTGTCTGTACCGGAATCCCATTTTTCGTTGCAGGAATCCATTTCTGTTTCACCTTTTTAAAAGCAAATCTGATTTCTTCCATCAGTTGTTCGCTATTGGCTACTTTAGGTTCTATATCGCGAACCTTGGTTGAACCGTCTGTTTCAACAGTAAAGAAAACCGTGAATTTCCCATTAATTTTGTAAGCATCAAAATCAACATATCCTTCAACATTTTTACGGACTTCGTCACTGAATGACAACACTCCGTTGTTTGGAGGAAAAGATGCTCTACTTATAAAATGACCGGTATCATAATTTTCTTTAAAGTTTTCAAAAAAATCGGAAGGAAAAAAAGGAAAATCGAAATAAGCCGTTACTTTCTTTTCATTAATTTCTGCAGGTTGCCAGTTTCGAAGTTGACCTAGTGCTTTCACAATCAAATTATAGGCACATTTATTTTTTTCAGCTTTTTCTATATCTGTTTTTTTACGTACCAAAGCCGGTTTAGAATTCTCATCAATTCTTAAAGTCACCCAGTACATTTCCTTTTTATTCTCACAGCCGGACATATTGTTTTTAACAAAAACATCCTGAATATCTTTAAACATCTGAACATTTCCTCCCTTGTAGGCATTCTGGCCCGGAGGATAGTCTCCAATCTCTTTCCTTTGTGCTGAAATAACAAAAAGAGAAAATATTGAAAGAACAATAGTTAATAGTTTTTTATTCATACTTATATATTACATATCTACTGAAACAGAAGTAAAGTTCATTTTAAGTTTCAAATCAGACTTTACAGGTTGTCCGGCACATGTTGCAGGTTTCCAGTCTTTCTTAATTCGTCTTATCACGTATTGCATATCATCGAAGAATACCTTACTGTTTAAAACTTTGGGAGATCCGGTAATATTACTCACCTTCCCCGCTTCATCAATCGTTAAGGTAAATGTAAAATCACCTGTCAGGGTATAGAAATCTGCATTGAGATAGGTGTACATATATTTACTCAAAAGATCTTTATATGCGGCAACACCTCCTTCAAAAGACACAGGCTTAAAGTCATTACATTTAACGGCGATCTGCAGGAAAGGTTCCTGAATGTCAATTTTAAAAAGATTCTTATTGCTCTCCACGATAAAAGAATCATCCCTTTCCTCAATATCCTGGGCAAAAGAAAAATTTGCGACGCAAAGAGCAAAAAATAAGAATATAGTTTTCATAATTTAATTTGGACCATTAATTATTGAGCAAAGGTAAATATTTACCGGGCTTATTAAAAAGAAAAACTTCACACAAAGTATGAAGTTTATATGGATATGATTGAAAATTAAAATTGTAATCCTATTTCTGAGTTATTACAAAAGACCTTTTATATGTTTATAGTTGCTTTTTACCGTCTCGAATACTTCGTCCATTTTTCCGCCGAGCATCAGTTGTGCCATAGATTTGGTCATTCCCAACACCTGATCAAATTCAATTTTAGGAGGCAGGGCCAGCGCGTTAGGGTTTGTAAATATATTCAGAAGATAAGGGCCATTATAATCCAGGCATTCCCGGATGGCATTTTCCACCTCTTCGGGATGATGTACATTTTTTCCCGGATATCCCATTGCCTGTGCGACCATAGCAAAGTCCGGATTGATCATGTCGGTTTCATTGTCGGGCATCCCTCCTACTTCCATTTCCAGTTTTACCATTCCAAGGGCCCTGTTGTTGAATACAATTAGTTTTACCGGAAGTTTATACTGAAAAATTGTTGCCATATCTCCCAGCAGCATAGAAAGTCCACCGTCACCACACATGGCAATAACCTGCTTGTCAGGATGAGCTAGTGAAGCTCCAATTGCCATAGGCATCGCATTAGCCATAGATCCGTGATTAAAGGAGCCAAGCATTTTCCTCTCTCCGGTTCCTGTAATAAATCTGGCACCCCAGACACAGCACATCCCCGTATCTACTGTGAAAATAGCATCTTTCTTCGCAATTCTGTCTAAAGTATGAGCAACATATTCCGGCTGGATCGCATTCTCTTTCCCGAAATCTTTAACATATTCGAGTTGATTTTCTTTTACTTTTCCATAAAATTCCAGTTGTTCATTGAGAAAATCAGCATCCGTTTTTTCATTCAATAAAGGAATTAATGCTTTAAGGGTTTCTTTGACATCTCCCGCAAGCCCAAGCTCCAGTTTTGCTCTTCGTCCCAGTCTTTCAGGGCTTTCATCGATTTGTACAATCTTATTTTTTACGGGCATAAACTTCTGATAAGGGAAATCCGTTCCCAGAAGAATCACCAGATCCGCTTCATGCATGGCGTGATAAGCCGAAGGAAATCCCAATAGCCCTGTAAGACCAATTTCATTAGGATTATTAGGCTGGATCGCCATTTTTCCACGAAACGAGTACCCAACCGGAGATTTTAAGAGCTTAGACAGTTGGATAACTTCAGAAGCTGCTTTTTCCGCGCCTATTCCACAATAAAGGGTCACTTTTTTACTTTCATTGATCAAGCCGGCAAGATTCTTCAATTCATCATCTGACGGTCTGATGACAGGATTTGTTTTGAAGATTTGAGTTGAAGTCGTTGCCTCTTCCGCATCCAGTTCTGATACATCACCGGGAAGGCCGATCACAGCAACCCCTTTTTTAGAGATAGCATGCTGAATGGCCGTCTGGACGGTCCTCTGCACTTGTGCAGGCCGTGTAATCATCTGGTTATAGTGACTGCAGTCGTCAAACAATTTGATGGTATTGGTTTCCTGGAAATAATCCATTCCCATTTCATCGCTGGGAATCGTAGAAGCAATCACCAACATCGGAACATGGGATCTATGGGCTTCGTAGACGCCGTTAATTAAATGAACATGCCCCGGGCCGCAACTTCCCGCACATACTGCAAGACCATCAAGCTCCGCTTCTGCAGCAGCAGCATAGGCACCTACTTCCTCATGTCTCACATGAATCCATTGGATGCTGCTTTTTTTCACTGCTATATTAAGGTGATTAAGACTATCTCCTGTTACCGCATAAATTCTTTTCACATTAGCTTCTTCGAGCATTTCAACGATCTGCTCTGCAATATTTTTAGCCATAATTCTTTGATTTGATGATTATTTCAGGTAAAACAACGTCATTAAAAGTTGTCTTTCTATCAAATTTAGCTAATTAAATTGAACCTGCCGTAGCGTTTCAATGTTAAAAATTTGTAATTTTTCCAGTATTAGATCTACTATGTTTTGAAAACCTGTTAGGTTTAGCACCAGAAATATCTGTTACTATAATCAAGATTCATCATAATGAAACAATCAAAGTGGGTATTGAAAATAAAAACGGCTGCCCGATGGGCAGCCGTTTACGTTATATTTTTATGTTTTAGATAACTTCGATCTGGTTTCTCAACAAATCTTCGAATTCATCTCTTTTACGGATCAGGTGAGCTTTTCCGTCAAGGAATAAAACCTCTGCAGGCTTCAATCTCGAATTAAAGTTTGAACTCATCTCAAAACCATAGGCTCCTGCATTATGGAAAGCAAGAATATCTCCTTCTCTTACTTCGTGTAATTTTCTGTCCCATGCAAATGTATCTGTTTCGCAGATATTTCCCACTACCGTATAAATTCTCTCTGCTCCTTTTGGATTGGATAAGTTTTCGATCATATGGTAAGAATCGTAGAACATCGGACGGATCAAATGATTAAATCCGGAATTTACTCCTACGAAAACAGTGGCTGTCGTTTGTTTGATCACATTAGCTTTTACCAAAAGGTATCCGCTTTTTCCAACTAAAAATTTACCCGGTTCAAACCAAAGCTCGAATTTTCTTCCTGTTGATTTTGAGAAATCGCCTAAAACTTTTTCTACTTTTTTACCTAAGGTTTTAACATCAGTTTCTTCTTCCGTATCCTGATAAGGAATTTTAAAACCACTTCCCATATCCAGGTATTTCAGATTTGGAAAATGCTCGGAAAGCTCCAGCATAATGTCCAGGGCCTGTAAAAATACATCGGGATCTTTAATTTCACTTCCCGTGTGCATATGAAGTCCCTCCACGTTCACGTTTGTACTCTTCATCACTCTTTCTATGTGACGAAGCTGGTGGATGGAGATTCCGAATTTGCTATCGATGTGTCCTGTTGAGATTTTATAGTTTCCTCCTGCAAAAATGTGCGGGTTGATCCTTACAAAAATCGGGTATGAATTCCCGTATTTATTCCCGAATTGCTCAAGAATAGAAATATTATCAATGTTAATATGAACTCCGAAAGTCATGGCTTCCTCTATTTCAGCAAGATCAACGCAATTGGGAGTAAACAGTATTTTTTCTTTTGGAAATCCTGCCTTTAATCCAAGCTTAACCTCATTAATAGATACACAATCCAAAGAAGCACCCAGGTTCTTGACATACTTAAGGATATTGATGTTTGTCAACGCTTTTGCTGCGTAGAAGAACTTTGTGTGTTTTAAAAAAGAAGATGTAAGTTTCTCGTATTGACCTTTGATGGATTCAGCATCATACACATACACCGGGGTGCCAAACTCATTGGCAATCTTTAATAATTCTTTTGAATTCATAATTTCATTTTAACATAAAAAAAGGCAGATCCTTCGAAAAAAGAGTCTGCCACATTGATTATTTTTTATGCAAGACAACTCTTTTAAATATTCCAAACCTTAGAAAACCTAACGGCTCCCTTTTTTCCAGTTTTAATTTGTTTAAAATTTTGCATTGCTTGTATTTATTTTTTGCAAAAATACTATTTATTTTTTATTTTTAGAACATTGATTTGAAAAGGATTGGCCCCGGATCAATTTCTAACCTCTCAGTTTTTCTATTATTTAGGTAGCGGCAACGTTTCAAAATCACCCCGTAGCAGAGCCAGTTGTAATTCATTATTCAGGTCAGCGGAAGACATCGGAAGGTCGATTTTGAGTTTTGCCAGCTTACTCAGCGTTTGAATCTGTGTAAACAGCTCATAGAAGCCAAAAGACAGAACTTTTCCGTTTTCAATGATCAAAAATAATTTTTCACCCAATTTTCTTCCTGTACCCAGCCATAATTCATTTCTTTTTTTGAATTCTATTTTTTGCTTAAGCACTGTAACCTCGTTAAATTCTTCTTGAGCGCCAATAAACTGAACTGCTTTTGTTCCCTGAGTGAAAGACCTGAACTTGAGCAAAGGTTTTTCCGTTTTATTCAGGTTATTTTTTTCAACGACGTATTTATTGTTTCTGAAATAAAGACCGAACGGAAACACTTCTTTCTTTTTGATATTTTTAGAATTAAGAATAAGCTTGGCAATAATATCCGTGCCGGTAAGTTCAAAGTTAATCTGCTCTACACCACTCTGGATTTTTTCCCATTTTTTGGATTTGGAATTAAAAACTTTCTTTGAAAATTTATTAATGTCCTGAACGTAATCTGAGAAAATGATTTTTCCGGCTTCATCCTGAAAATAAACAAAACCTTTATCATTTGGAAGATCCTGGGTTAATACTTTGATCTTGTTTATGTACGTTTTTGCATTGGTCTCCTCATGCTGCTTCTGAATGATCTCGTTTTCGGTATCTTTTGATATCAAAAGCTTAAACAATTCCAGGGTAGCCCTTGCATCGCCTTCAGCCCTGTGATGATTGGTCAATGGAATACCCAGTGATTTTACAAGTTTTCCCAGTGAATAGCTCACCTCATCAGGGATCAGTTTTTTCGCTAAAGGAATGGTATCTAAAGTATTGATTTTAAAATCATAACCGAGTCTTTTGAACGACTGGCGAAGCATTCTGTAATCAAAATCAATATTATGACCTACCAGCGTCGTATTCTGAGTAATTTCAATGACTCTTTTGGCCAGTTCGTGAAATTTCGGAGCAGTTTTAACCATTTTGGGAGTAATACTGGTTAATTTCTGTACAAAGGGAGTGATATCACTTTCAGGATTTACCAAAGAGATAAACTGGTCAGTTATTTTCTGACCATCATACCTGTAAATGGCAATGTCTATAATGCACTCATTTCTATAACCTGCACCATTACTTTCTATATCTATAATCGAATACATTGATTTCCCGTTAACTGCTGTTTTATTTATTTAATTTCTTACCTCTACCTTTTATGCCTGAATATGGCAATATTTTTCCCTATCAGTAAAGTATAACCTGCTAAAATAACAAAAAATATATCAAATACAGCAGGCTATAAGACTTTATATCCTGAGACTTACCTCCTTCTTCCTCCTAAACCAAACATTCCCAGAATGGCTTTAGCTCCTTCTCTCATTAAGGTATTGGTAAAAGTTCTTCCTGCCTGACTCTGTAAAACCTGCTCAAACATGCCTGGTTCTTCTTTTACAGGTTTGGTCTTTTGTGTGGGTGCAGAATTTTGTACTGCCTGTTCCATTCTGCTGGTTAGCATTTCATATGCAGATTCTCTGTCAATAGCTTCTTCATATTTTGCTACTAATGCAGACTTCCCCGTTAGTTCGGATATTTCGGCCTCATTCAAAACATCCATTCTTGATTCCGGAGAGATCAAATAGGTGTGCACCAATGGTGTCGGAATACCTTTTTCATCCAACGCTGTAACAAAAGCTTCCCCGATACCTAAACTCTGAATCAGTGTTGAAGCATTATAATATTCTGTTGTAGGGTAATTTTCAACCGCCTTGGAAATTTCTTTTTTATCTTTAGCCGTAAACCCTCTCAATGCATGTTGTATCTTTAAACCTAACTGAGACAGTACATTTTCGGGAACATCACCCGGAATTTGTGTAATAAAATAGATTCCGACACCTTTGGAACGGATCAGTTTTACCATGGTTTCAATTTGTGACAGGAGAGCTTTTGACGCTTCATCAAAAATCAGGTGGGCTTCATCAATGAACAGCACCAGTTTGGGTTTTCCGCTGTCTCCTTCTTCAGGAAATGTCATGTAGATTTCTGCGAAAAGCGAAAGCATAAAAGTAGAGAACAACTGTGGTTTATTCTGAATATCCGATACTCTTAAAATATTAACGACACCTTTTCCATCTCTTGTCTCCAGTAGATCCTGTACATCAAAGCTCAGCTCGCCGAAAAAGTCTGCTGCTCCCTGCTGCTCCAGTGCCACAATAGATCTTAAAATTGCTCCCAGAGAAGCTGACGCTATTGATCCATAGTTGGCTGCAAGTTCTGCTTTTCCCTGAGCGTTATCAGTCACATATTGCAATACTTTCTTTAAATCTTTAAGATCAATCAATGGAAGACCTTTGTCATCGCAATATTTGAAGACGATAGACATAATGCTTTGCTGGGTATCATTAAGCTCAAGGATCTTACTGAGTAACACCGGTCCGAATTCTGTAACCGTTGCCCTCAACTTCACCCCTTTTGCTCCTGAAATGGTCATTAATTCTACCGGAAATCCCTGCGGAGTATAAGGCAGCTGGGTTTTTGCATATCTTTCTTCAATAATGGAATTCATCTGGCCGGCTTCTGCAATCCCGGAAAAGTCGCCTTTTATATCCAGCACCATCGAAGGAATTCCCTGATGTGAAAGTTGTTCTGCAAATACCTGCAAAGTTTTTGTCTTTCCTGTTCCGGTAGCTCCTGCAATAAGACCGTGGCGGTTAATGGTTTTCAAAGGAATCGTAACGTTGACTTCAGGAACTACTTCCCCGTTCAACATTCCTTTACCCAATATAATATGATCTCCTTTTGGAGTATATCTAGCATTTAGTTCTTCAATAAATTGTGTTTTGTCTGCCATCTGATCACTTTTTTTAACTTATAAATATAAAAGTTTTTGTAAAATATTTGGTGATATTTCCCGTCGAAATTCTATTACCATTGGAAATATTTCGCATGACATAAGCAAAATCCAAACCATCTCTGCTGAAATATTGATTCCAGCCGTTAAGAAAGCATTTATAAATATTGAACATGATAAAAAACAGTATTTGTAAATTGTCACTATGTAAGGCATTCTTTTTGCTTAAAAACAGGGATCATTAAACATTCGTTTAACATAGTATTGAAAGAAACTATCAATGGAATTTAACATTTCATTTAGAATCTATCTAATACTTTGTATCTTTAACTATTAAAAATAGACCCAATGAAAGTTGAACAAATATATACGGGCTGTCTGGCTCAGGGAGCTTATTATATTGTATCAGAAAATGAGGCGGCCATTATTGATCCGCTCAGAGAAGTCACTCCTTATCTGGATCGTCTGAAAAAAGACAATGTCACTTTGAAATATATTTTTGAAACGCACTTCCATGCAGATTTTGTCTCGGGACACCTGGATCTGAGTAAGAAGACAGGAGCTCCTATTGTATACGGACCTACTGCTGCTCCGGAGTTTGATGCTATCATTGCGGAGGACGGGCAGATTTTTAGCATCGGAAATGTAAAAATAAAAGTATTACATACTCCCGGCCACACTATGGAAAGCAGTACTTATCTTTTAATAGATGAAAATGGTACTGAAACAGCTATTTTTACAGGAGATACTTTATTTTTGGGTGATGTAGGGAGACCGGACCTTGCTCAGAAGGCTACCAATCTCACTCAGGAAGATCTTGCAGGAATTTTATACGACAGCCTTCAGAATAAAATCATGCCGTTACATGATGATATTACTGTATATCCGGCCCATGGTGCAGGATCTGCCTGTGGAAAAAACATGCAGAAAGAAACAGTAGATATTCTTGGAAATCAAAAAAGAACAAACTATGCCCTTAACCAGCCGGACAAAGAGTCATTCATCAGAGAAGTGCTGGATGGACTGACGGCTCCTCCGAAATATTTCGGAATGAATGTAGCCCTTAATAAAGGCGGATATGAAAGTCTGGATGTTGTGATGGACAAAGGATTACAACCCGTTGCACCTGAAGATTTCGAAGCTCTGGCAGAAGAAACAGGCGCCTTGATTCTCGATACCCGCGGAGCTGCTGAATTTCATAAAGGTTTTGTACCCAATTCCATCAATATAGGCCTAAAGGGAGATTTTGCACCCTGGGTCGGAACATTAATTGTAGATGTAAAACATCCCCTGTTACTGATTACCGATGAAGGAACCGAAGAAGAAGTTATCACAAGGTTAAGCAGAGTCGGATTTGATAACGTTGCAGGTTATTTACAAGGAGGATTTACAGCATGGAAAAATGCAGGTAAGGAGATTGACGAGATTAAAAGAATTTCACCTTCAGAATTTGCAGAGCAATTTACAGACAAATCAACTGTAATCGATGTACGAAAATTGACAGAATATTCAGCAGAACATATTGACAACGCTTACAACAGACCACTCGATGCTATAAGTGAGTGGGCACGTACTATTGATGATTCGGAACATTTTTTCCTTCACTGTGCAGGAGGATACAGAAGTATGATTGCGGCCAGCATCCTTAATTCACATGGCATCAGGAATTTCACTGAAATCGAAGGTGGTTTTAACGGAATTAAAAAAACAGAAAAGTTTCCGACTACTGATTTTGTATGCCAATCCAAAACCTCTTAAAATGAGAACTAAATTTTGGGGATTACCGATGATTATAAGCCTTATTGTAAGTGCCTGTAAAACAAATCAGTCGGGAAATATTTCTACAACCAACATCAAAGAAATAGTAAAAAGCTCCGATGTGACATTGGTTGATGTTAGAATTCCTGAGCAATACACTGCAGGAACAGCAAAAAATGCCATTAATATCCCTTTGGGTGAGCTTCAAAATAATATTGAAACTCTTAAAGGAAAAAAAGTTGTTGTTTTCTGCAATAAAGGGATACAGGCATATCAGGCGATGGAGATCTTAAAGAAAAACGGCGTAGAAGCTTATGACGGAACCACCTGGAAAAATGTAAAAGCAATCCAGGACGAAGGGGTAAAAAAATAAACTGATAAAAAACTTAACTATGTCACAAAAATTTCAGGAAATAATCAATTCCGAAAGACCTGTACTTATCGACTTTTTCGCTACTTGGTGCCAGCCATGTAAAGTACAGTCTTCTGTTTTAAATACAGTAAAGGAAAATATCGGCGAAGGAGCCAGAATCATCAAAGTAGATGTGGATCAATACCCTGCTATCGCCGCACAATATGGTGTACGCGGAGTACCTACCCTGGCCATTTTTAAAAATGGGGAGCTTTTGTGGAAAGAAAGCGGAGTACATGATGTCAATACATTAACTCAGCTTCTGCAGCAATATATCTAATAAACAAAAGGCTGAGAAAGGATTATTTTTATCCTGCTCAACCTTATATTGTTACCACTGGATTGAAAACCGGTCCCGATCATTTAAAAAACTGAAATGTTCCCTGAAATCTATTAATTCATCCATATTCAGATCGGCGGATACTATATTTCCATTTTTATGGGAAATCTCTTTTCCATCAGCAAAAAAACAGTGAGAACTTTCCTGATATACCAGATTATTTCCGTCTGTTCCTATTCTGTTAAGGCCAAAAACAAAGGAAAGGTTTTCAATCGCTCTGGCTTTTAAAAGATGTTCCCATGCCCCTACTCTTTTTTCAGGCCAATTGGCAACATACAAAATGGCATCATAGTCATCATTATTTCGTGCAAAGACAGGAAAACGAAGATCATAACATACCTGAAGCAGGAACCTTATTCCTTTATATTCAACAATAATCCTGTTTTTTCCCGGTGTGTATACCTTATCTTCCCCGGAAAATGAAAATAGATGTCTTTTATTATAGAAAGCAGTTTCGCCATCCGGCTGTACAAAATACATCCTATTGTAATATTTGCCATACTGTTCTACAGGAGCACTTCCGCAGAATGCTGCATTTTTCTCCTTTGAAATCTTTTTTAAAAACTCAAAAGATTCTTCGTGTCTGTCCGATACTTCAGAAGCTTCCATACAGAATCCTGTTGAAAACATTTCAGGCAGAATAAACACGTCAGCATCCTGGTTTTGAAGCCCGCTCTCTATTGCTTCAAAATTTTTAGTCTTATTTTTCCAGATGATATCTAAATTGAGTCCGGCAACTTTCATCTTTTTATTTTTAAATTATTATACGATCTATGTATAAAAATACAATTTTATAATTACAAACAACAATTGTACAAATAGAATCACATGGAAAAGCTGCGCTTTTACAATAAAAATTTAAAAACCAAGGGTAATTTTCTTAATAATATATTAAAGTCAATCAAATTTATAGCAATATATATCTTTCGGTTTTATTTTTGATGCAGATATTTTTTATTAAAATCATTAAAATTTAAAAAATTTATGAAGAAATTGGTTTTTATGGTGATGGTTTTCTTCTGTGGTGCAATGGCTAGTGCGCAGGCATATACAGGTAAAGGAGATCAAAAAATTCAGCTGGGTCTGAGTGCCTGGGGATATGGAACCGGGGTAACAGGAACTTATGATTACGGTCTCAACAAATTAATCTCTGTAGGAGGTGGTCTTAATGCTTACTTCAGCAACTATAAAGACAATGATAAAGACAACAGGGTTTTTGTTTTCGGGAGGGTAAATTTTCATTTAAATGAAGCATTAAATCTTCCTGCAAAGTGGGATATCTATCCCGGCGTTGATGTGGGAGTATTGGGAAAAGACTTTGGAATAGGAGCTCACATTGGGGCACGCTATTTCTTCACTGAAAAAATTGGTGTATTTGCAGAGGTAGGTAATAACGGAAGCCTTGGAGTTTCTTTCAATTTATAATCAAAACGTCTTTAAATATGACAAAGCTTCTCGTTTTAGGGGAGCTTTTTTATTTGGCATAGTTTTGATAATTGTTACCTTTGCAAATTAAAATCTAAAATTTATTAATGGAAATAGCAATCAAACTCTTTCAGTTCATTCTGAGTATCTCTATATTAGTACTTCTTCACGAGCTTGGGCACTTTTTACCTGCGATATGGTTTAAGACCAGAGCAGAGAAATTTTTCCTGTTTTTTGATCCTTATTTTTCCATTTTCTCTATGAAGAAAATCAATGGAAAATGGCAATATAAATTCTTATCAAAGAATCTGCCTGATTCAGAAGTTATAGAAGTTAACGGAAAGAAGGAAGAAGTCCCTATCGATATATCAAAACTTCCCGATAATGACTGGAGAAAACATCCTGAACAGACAAAATACGGAATCGGATGGCTGCCTTTCGGTGGATATGTAAAAATTGCCGGGATGGTAGACGAAAGTATGGATACCGCTCAGATGAAAAAACCGGCAGAACCCTGGGAATTCAGATCTAAGCCGGCATGGCAAAGATTAATTATCATGTTGGGCGGGGTTACCGTAAACTTTTTCTTAGCATGGTTGATCTATAGCTGCCTTTCTTTCTTTAACGGAGAAACGTATACAGATATTACAAAATTCGATAATGGAATTGAAGCCAGTGCAGCCGGAAAGAAAATGGGATTCCAGAATGGGGACAAAATCATCAGCGTTGACGGAAAACCGGCAGAAAGACTAGAAAACACCTCCATTAATATCCTTTTAGGAAATAACGTTACGGTACAAAGAAACGGACAGGAAGTAACGTTCCCGGTTAATGCAGACGGTGTAGCAGATGTTTTAAAGCAAAAAGAAGCAAAACTGTATATCAGTCCAAGAATCCCAATGGTTATCGACTCCTTGGCGACTCCATCTTCCCAAAAATCAGGATTGGCAAAAGGCGATAAGGTGGTAGGAATCAACGGAAAAAAAGCCGCATTCTTTGACGAAGTAAGTACACTTTTAAATGAGAATAAAGGAAAAACCATCACAGTAGAGGTTGAAAGAAATGGTGCTTTACAAACAGTACCTGCAGTTTCTGTTGACCAGAACGGAAAACTGGGGGTTGCTCTGGATACAAAATCCATCGCAAAATCTATTGTAACCAATAAAAAATATTCGTTTGGAGAAGCTATTCCGAGAGGATTTGTAAGATCTATCGATGCACTGACTACACAGGTTAAGCAGTTCAAGATCATGTTCAATTCTAAAATCCAGGGGTATAAAAATGTAGGCGGGCCGATTGCCATTGTAAAGAATATGCCTGTTGATAAGGATGCCAATGGAAGTTTTACCATTAACTGGGCTGCGTTCTGGAGTTTTACCGCCATGTTTTCAGTATGGTTGGCTTTCCTGAACCTTATTCCTATTCCGGGTCTTGATGGTGGACATGTTTTATTTACATTATATGAAATTATCGTTGGAAAACCGGTTCCTCAGAAAGTGTTGGAAAATGCTCAAATGATTGGAGTTATCTTCCTGTTAGGCTTGATGTTAGTGATTTTCGGAAGTGACATTTTCAAGATATTTACAGGGAAATTATAATTTTTTGAAAATTTTTCTAAAAAATATTTGTAGGGTATAAATATTCGTCCTATATTTGCACCACTTAAAACAAAGGACATTCCTCCTTAGCTCAGTTGGTTAGAGCATCTGACTGTTAATCAGAGGGTCGCTGGTTCGAGCCCAGCAGGAGGAGCAAAAAGACTTACAGAAATGTAGGTCTTTTTTTATTTTTGACTATTTATATTTTTGTAATTGTATTAAAATGACTTCAATACAATAGTTTAGGGATTAATCTCAAAAGTTGTGAACAACACAAAAAGTTTGTTTAATCTAAATAAAAAACATTCTGTACTTTACATCTCTAAGCTGTTTTCTAAAGTTTTACAAAACTCAAAGATATGATGCGATTCCTTATTAAACTGCATGGATATGTGTGCGCTCAGAAAGAATCAATGAAATTGATTCCAACCTTTGCTTGCTCAAAATATAAATAAGAAATTTAAACCCTTGCGTTATATTTTTTAAATAATATCGTTATCAATTTTCTAAATTTCCCAGTTTTTAAGACTGACCAAAAAACGTACTGAAGCGTTGGGTTTATCAACGCAACTCAGCCCATTATTTTATCTTAGTGCTACAGTACAGGATGACTTAGAAGTTGGCTACAAGATTTTTTTATGATGATAACAATACAATCCTCCTCGCACTTAGTAAATCAAAAAATATCATATTGCCATTAAGTAAAGTATAATTATCCCATTTAATCCTCCACTAATTTCATAACAGCTTTTAAACTGGCGAAAAAAAACAAAATATTTCTAAGTGATTTTCAATAACTTTAGTGAAAAATAGGCTGGAATAAAGGAGAAAACTTGCTTCGTACGGATATTCATATTATATTTGCAGCACCTTAAACAAAGGAAATTCCTCCTTAGCTCAGTTGGTTAGAGCATCTGACTGTTAATCAGAGGGTCGCTGGTTCGAGCCCAGCAGGAGGAGCAACTGAAAATGAAACACTTACATTAATTTGTGAGTGTTTTTTTATTTTTTCTAAGTACAACGACGCCAGATCCTATACAACTGATTTTCAGATATTATATTAATTCAAAATCTCTAAAAGAGGAAAATATGTTTTAAATTTCATAAAGTGATAGCTGACCTTCACAAAAGTATTAAAGAAAAGCATAATCATTTCCTGGAACCACTAAACGACCGGCATGAAACATCAGTACAATGAGAGTGGATGATGATCATAAATCTCTAACAGATTTTCACTGTTAGTCGGGCTAAAATTAAGAATGTCGATAATACGCAATAGCTATCTTAGGATGAAAAGCATACATAAAAGTTTCAAGATGATCTTGATCCGTGCCTTTACTGAGAAGATATTTGTTGTCGATAATATCAATAAGCAAAAGAGTCGGAGTGTAAAATGTGATCCCCAGCTTGTGTTTCGATGCTTCTTTTATATTGGAACTGATAAGATCAAGCCTGAAAGTCTCAATCGGGAAAAATGTAGTTCCTAAAACATCAGGCAGACTTTTGATACTGCCATTGAGCTGGGCAACATAATTGGAGACGACAGCACTTAATAAAGGTATTTTTGCGGCACTGGGATTCTTGATCAAAAGTTCCCAATAATTGTCTACAGTATCTTTTTTATCATCAAATACCTGATGCTGAACTCTATATTCAAAATGTGTATCTTCAAAAATATATTTATCCCAAGCCAACGTAGAGCTTTGGTCAATGATAAGTCGGAAAGCGAGTTTTATCTGAACCATAATGATTCTGTTTAATTATTGTTGTAATTAATTTTTCACTGAATAACCTAGATTTCAAGAAAAACAATCAGTAAATTTTCACTCAAAGCATCAAAGTCTAATGTTTTAATGTCTTGCAATAGAATAGCATCCCGCGTTTCCATGAGTCTGTCCTGAAATTCACATGCGCCATTGATAACGATTCCGAAAATTGATTTGTTTTCTTGCTTCAATTCGTACTTTTGTTTTTTTCTTCCGTCATAAAGCCCGATAAAGGCAGGGAAACTCAAGCTTCCTGAGAGTGAAAACAATTCATTTTTTTTCTTAATATGTAAATTTTCCAAACAGATAAAACTCTCACTATTCGGATTATGTATTTCAAAAATAATTATATCCGTACACTCATCAATAGAAGCGTTTTTAATTTCTAACCTGTCTTTTTGAATAGGGTTTAAAATAATAATCTGGTCTGAATGAATCTCGTGCGGGAAAGGATCAGTAATGATTTTACCATAGAGAACGAGAATAACGATTTGGGAATGTGCTTCATAATCCAGATAAAATGTTTGTCCTTCATTGAGGATAACTTCAACAAATTTTTTAAGCTTCAATTTTTCATCTGTCAGTTCTATGGTACTGATGATACAAGCATGTGTTTTGCGCCAGGATCTTGTATCGGAATTAAATATAGTCGATTTTTCTGTTGTTAGCATAGCATTATATTTAATAATTACACAAAAACCCATTGTGTATTTTGAATGTAGCTCTCTCGTTTATAATATTTTAATAAAAACAATATCAGATAGAAGAAATGGATTTCTTACATTAAATTATCCTACTTTAATAAGCTATTTTAATTCTAACTATTAATTTTTGAACCAAATTATCAAATACACAACGAGTTAAGTCAATGCTTTAAGCAGAAACTATGAGCGTGATCGCTCCCACATAGCCGTCATTAATATTTCCTGAAATATTCAAAAGTTGTGCAGATACTCCATCATAGAAAAAATCGTCCTCCGAGTTGTATCTGTATCCATGCATTCCTTTGTAACCGGGAGATTGATTCACTTTCACTACGGCGCTGTTAGGGTCATCCGGGAAAGCTAATTGAGTAACCAGTAGAGAATTGCCCTTGCTGTTGTAGATGTGAATATGCAAATGGGTAGCTCTTGTTACGTCTTCTACCGTATACCATCCGGGAAATATCGAGGTGAATTTTACTTCCCCATTCACGTTTGTAACTTGCCTTCCTCTTAGAAAATGCAGGTTTGTGTAGTCTATAATTTGGAGTTCGTCTCCTCCGTATTCCGAATAATTGCCATCTTTGTCACATTGCCATATATCAACAAAAACACCTTTCAGATTGGAGCACTCTGTATTTCTGTTTTTAATTGTAAGATGAATTTCAAAAGGGACACCGGTTCTGTCGCCAACAATATTTATCCGCTCTAATATCGATGGAGTTTTTGTAGGAAACGGTCCTTCCAGGTCATAATTGGTAAGATTACAGTTTGTATTTTCTCCTGTAATTTCATTTTCACAACTGATCAAGACAGGGGCGGCAATTGCCGTGACTCCGGCCAAACCAAGATTTTTTAAGAAATTTTTTCTGTTCATAATTTTTGTTTTTTATTTCATGAAAAATAACCATATGTTTCACAAAAAATTGATGAGTCCTTTTTTGTGGAAAATGTGGTAAGGAGCTTTCAAAGAGTAGATATTAAAAAAGAGGTAATATCTAATCCAATTGAATGAATGTCAGCGGCAATATACAAAAAATAAAATATCACACAATGTGGAAATAATTTCAAAAAAATTGCTGAGAATAGCGTACCACATAGTTGATTTCCTTAAATCTATGATTTTTATCTGTTAGTCAGGAGGGTCGCTGCTTCGGGCAGGAAGAGCAAAGGCACTTACAGAAGTGTAGATCTTTTTTTATGCATTTCCGGGATCTGCAAATTATTAAAAAGGCTGTAATTATAATTTTATATTAATTCACTGATTCTTTTTATATTAACCCGTTAAATTCCATCTTTAATTATAATAAATCTAGTATAATTTTCGTTACATTTGCGGTCTTACGTGATAGATTAATTTTTTTTTATTTTTTTTCTACTTTTTTTAAATAAACTGCATACTTTTTGTTTGTGCTAATTGCTTGAAGAACCGAATGATGTTAAATAATAACCTTAAACACAATTTTTTATTTTTTTTCCTGTTTTTGACCGGCTTCTTATACGCTCAGAACAAAGCCAGCGGCAAGGTTGTTGATGCCAAAAATAAGAAAGAACTCAACAAAGTTGATATTTTTATCAACAACGAAAAAACTCCTGTCCTCACAACGACAACCGGTAGTTTTAGTGTTCAGTCAGACAGCATTATCCATAAGCTGAAATTTTCCAGAAAAAATTATGCTGCAGAAACAGTAGAAATCACCCCTGAAAATGCAGAGAATATTTTCGTTCAGCTCTCACAGGCTAAAGTAAGCGATATCCAGGAAATTGTTATCACCAGCGGAAAATCTAAATACAAAAACAAAAAAGAAAACCCTGCCTACGCCATCATGCAGAAGGTATGGGGACACAAAAGAAATAACGGTCTCGAAAAATTTGACACCTATTCATACAAAGAATACGAAAAGACTCAATTTGATCTGAATAATCTCGACAGTGCATTTATGAAGAAAAAAATCTTCAAAAAGCTGGACTTTATTTTTGATTATGCAGACTCTACGGCAACCGGAAGACTTGGGCTGCCTATTTTCCTGAATGAAGCCGTGTACGAAAATTATGGTAAAAACAAACCTGACAAAGACAGCAAAAGAACACTGGTTGCTCAAAAAACTTCAGGATTTCAGGATAATCAGGTGATCACGGTATCAGCTAAAAACCTTTATCGCGATATCAACATTTATGATAATACCCTAAATTACTTCGACATCGGTTTTCAAAGCCCGGTAGGAACCGACGGGTTCAGCGTATACGACTACAACCTTACAGACACTATCAGCATTCGAGGCGAGAAGGCTTTTCAAATAAGATATCAGCCTAAAAGAAAAGACATCCTGGCCTTTCAGGGAAATCTTTATATTGATACAGATACTTATGCCGTTCTCGGAGCGACATTGAAATCTACCCAAAAGATCAATGTGAACTTCGTTAACAGCGTATATACCCAACTGGAATATGATAACCCCGACGACGCTACATTTCTTCCTAAAAAGCTTGTAACAGAGTTTGAAATGAGCCCTTTTTCAAAAAAGAAAGGCTCCAAGAGTATTATTGCCAAAAGATCAGTGGATTATTCGGATTATCAATTTAATAAACCATTAGATCCTCAGGTATTTAAACGAAAAGAGGAAGAGTATGATGATAAATTTGTTAATAAAGATGATGCCTATTGGGTAAAAGCAAGACCTGACACGTTATCCAAATCAGAACAGGGTGTTTACAAAATGCTGGATCAGCTTCAGCAGACCCCGAAATTCAACCGGATGGTCAAGCTATTTGAAACCCTTGGTTCGAGGTATTATAATGCTTTTAAAGGAATCGATATCGGTCCTATTTTTTCAATCTACGGAAGAAATGAAGTGGAAGGAGACAGAATCAGGCTGGGAGCCAGAACTTATTTCGGGCTTAATGATCCGTGGAGAGTTCAGTTCTATACCGCCTATGGATTCAAGGATCAACAGGTAAAATATGGCGTTGAAGCACGCTATATGTTTAACAGGCTTAACCGGTTTATGATCGGAGCCGGAACCAGCAGAGATATTGTACAGCTTGGAGGGCAGCTTACATCAGGAGATGGTGTTGCTTCCCGTTCTTTATCTTCCAGTACTTTTTTTGCAAGAGGAGAAAACATTTCGTTAAGTTCTGTCAATCAGACCAGCGTTTTTGCAGCTATTGAACCCTGGAAAAACATTCAGATAAGAGTAGACGGAGTGATGCAAAGTATCAAATCTGCCATTCCGGAGAAGTTTAATCTTATGTATTATCAGAATGGTCAGCTTAGACAGACGGTGAACGATTCACATGTTACCTTCAGCATCATAGCCAAACCTGGGGCAAAATTCTCTCAAACCGGGATAGACCGATATCAGGCAAGAAACCTTGCTCCGACAATTGTTTTGAGGTATACCCGGGGGATCGAAGGATTGTTCAATGCTGACTTTAATTATGACAAATTACAGTTCATGTTTTACAAACCGTTTTTACTTGGAACATTGGGAAAGACGATTGTTAATTTCGAAGCCGGTAAAAATTTCACTACCGTTCCTCTTGCCTTACAGAATATCATTCCTGCTAATCTTTCATACGGTTTAGCGCCTAATACATTTTCACAGCTTAACTATTACGAGTTTGTGGCAGATGCATATACGACCCTGCATTTAGAGCATCATTTTAACGGGAAAATACTTTCGTACATTCCTTTGATTAAAAAATTAAAACTAAGGGAAGTAGCGTTTATCAGAGGAGCTTACGGAACATTAAGCGATGCCTCTAAAGCCATCAACGTAGAAGGTTTTAAATATTCTGCACCAAGTGAACATATCTACTATGAGTACGGATTTGGTATCGAAAATATAGGAATAGGAAATCTGAGAATTTTCAGGGTAGATTTCAACTGGAGAGGAAATTACCTCGACAGACCGGGGATTTCAAAATTTGGTATTAAAGCCGGATTCCAGGTAGGATTCTAAATAGATAAATATAAAGTTGGGCGGCTTCTTCGAAGCCGCCCAACTTTATATAAATAATTTTAAATTATACTCTTATCTTCAGCACGGACTACATGCTTCTACAAGTAAACAATGAGCCTTTTGCCAAGGGGTCCATCTGCACCAGTCCTCACAGGTATCTGTAGGTGAAGGGCAGATTCCTACGCCCCCTTTAATTGTTTTTAAACTTTGCTTTGCAAGCTTTCTTAGATTTTTCATACGTATTAGTTTTAATTTGGTGCCTACTCTCTATGCTTTTCGGCTTCCGCAATGTATTTTCCTCTGGTCATTCACAAATATAAAAATATTTCACATCCGGCAGAATATTTATAAAAAAATTAACTTTTGGAGTGAAAACAAAAAAAATCCTCAACAAATGTTGAGGATTTAATTTTATAAAACGCTTATAACTATGCGTTTGGCTCTACAGATACAAAAGATCTGTTGTTTGCTTTCTTTCTGAAAACTACTTTACCATCTACTAATGCAAACAAAGTGTGATCTTTACCGATTCCCACGTTATCACCTGGGTGGTGCTGAGTACCTCTTTGTCTAACAATAATATTTCCGGCAATAGCTGCTTGTCCTCCGAAAATCTTCACACCTAATCTTTTAGAGTGAGACTCTCTACCGTTCTTGGAACTACCGACTCCTTTCTTGTGTGCCATTTTATTACTGGATTATTTATTAAGTGCTTTAAATTGATCGATATTCTTAATGATTGCAGCATCTACTTCCTCATGAGTAAGAATATTCTTTTCTAATTCAACTTTAACCGCTTTACCTAAAGTAATTAAAGTTTCTCTGTTCTCTTTAGACTGAGACAAATTGTTTTTCTTTAAGTGATAGTTCAACTCGTGATCTTCACTAAAGTTAACAGTTGCGTTGTCAGAAAGAACTTCACCTTTCACAGTTTCTTTTTTAGCAGCTTTTTTAGCTCCTCCTTCAAAACCTGTAATACCAGTGATTACGATTTGAGTTAAAGATTGTCTGTGACCATTTTTCACTTGGTAACCTTTTCTTCTTTTCTTTTTGAAAACGATTACTTTATCAGCTTTAACGTGGTCAAGAATCTCTGCTTCTACAGTGATCCCACTTACAGCTGGGGCGCCTACAGTGATTGCTCCGTTTACAGTAAGAAGAACTTTATCGAAAGAAACTTTTCCTCCTTTATCTCCTTTTAAACGGTTCACAAACAACTTTTGGTCTTGCTCAACTTTATATTGAAGCCCTGCTATTTCTACAATTGCAAACATTGTTTATAAATTTTTAGTTATTTCGAGGTGCAAATATAAGAATTATTTTATAAATAGCTTACAATCAAACTAATGTTTTTTTGATTTTTTTCTATTCACTCCATTTTGAATAATTTTAACAATAATATATTCACACGTATGAGAATATTTATTAACTTCGTTTCACCAAAATTGAATTTAATATGAAAAAATTTAATCTCTGCTTACTAGCAGGCGTTGTTGCTGCAACATTCCTTACAGCATGTAGCGATGACAAAATGGACGACGCTGTCCCATCACAACAAGAAACTCTGAGCGCAAAAATTGAACAACCCACAGATCGTGAAAAATCCTGTGCTTATGTAGACAACAACTGGAGTTCATCAGCTGTATTGCTGACCGGGCTACAGAATTCTACAGACACCAGTTTTATGAACGGTCAGATGACTAAAATTGCCAGCATGTGGGGTAGAAGCAATCCTACTTTGAGGTTTGTAAATGATCCTTCCAATTACAATTCCACCTATAATGCGATCTCCTACTCTACAGGAAAGATCTATTATGGTTATGCAATCTATTATGATGCTAAAGCAAAAGGTGGAGACATCGTAAACGCCATGATCCTTGCTCATGAGTACGGACACCAGCTGCAGTACATCTTCGGGCTTCCTTCGGTAAATGAAAATACCGCAAGACCAAATGAGCTTGAAGCAGACGGGTTTGCAGGATATTATTTAAGAAGACCAAACGGATACAACAAAACGAACTTCTCTGAAATTGCTGCCGCTTACGAATTTGCACAAAGCATCGGAGATTATCAGACCACAAGCCCCGGGCACCACGGAACACCGGCACAAAGAAGATCGGCGGTTCGTTTAGGATTCCTTCTCGGTCAGTACGATCTTAATGCTTCGAATTTTGATTATAACTTCTTCTATTATTATCAAGGTGTTTTAAATGGCACCTACAAAATGGCAAAAAACACTGTTAATCCAGAGATTGATGCTTATATGAGCAAATATATAGATGAGTTGCGAAAAATTCAAACCGGAGAAATTTCTGCGGAAGAATTTAAAAATCTTAAATAGACAACACATTCATTTTTAGCATATTTAAGAAAGGAGGCAGACATTAAGTCTGCCTTTTTTTATTGATTTTATTAGCATATTATTGCCTATATTAGCAGCCTTATTATGCTGTGAATAATTTTTAATAATAAAAAACTCACACTTAATTGAATATTTCATATATTCGTTGTACACAAAACATAACATGATAAAAAAATCATAAATCCCTATTTATCAGCAGTTGTGGTTGAAAAATTCATAAAACACACTGTCTGATAAAAATTTTACATAACCGAACACATTCATTTTAGCATATTTAAGAAAGGAGGCAGAATTTAGTTTTGTCTCTTTTTTATGGTCTTGGGAAAATAGCGAAACTTTATTTACTTTTGATCCATATCTACTATTATGAACAGAGATCTCTATATTGATTTTGCCAAAGGGCTGGCCACCTTATCTATTATATTCATCCACACTGCTTTCTGGTCGGGCCAATTTTATATTCCTGCAGAAGTGAGGGTATTTTCTCTGGTTTTTGATGTCGCTCTTTTTTATGCCTTAAGCGGCATTACTTCCGGATCCAATATTGAGAAAACTTTTTACAGATTATTAAAATTACAGATCACTTATATGATCTTTGTAACCTTTTTATTTTTTCTGGATTATTTTTTCAAAGTTTTTGGCTTAACATTCTTTTCAATGGATTGGCTACAGCATTTTTACTCAACCTTTGGATCTAAATATGCAACAACCAGCATTTCAACATCTCCTCAATGGCAGAATTTAGGCAACTGGTACCTTCATCAATATACCAATGCAGATACTTTCCCGGTTGTCATGGGCAGTTTTTGGTATCTGAAGGTCTATTTTGTCCTGACCGTCTTTGGAGTATTAATTTTAAAATTCTTTCCGAAACACATCAATTGGTTTATCGGGGTTTGTGCAGTCCTTACTCTCCTATTCAATATTTTTCCGGAATATTATCCAACCGGACAGGTGGGTTATGTGGCATTTTATCTTGCCGTATTTTTAATAGGAAACAGAATGCGGGGGAAAAAAATTCCTCCCAAAACAATTCCTGTACTGTATGCTGCTGTCGCCGGAATATTGGTTTGGATGTTCTGGTATTACGGAAACGATATCTTTTATAAAATCAATAAAAATAAATTTCCACCTAAGATCCCTTACATTATCTGGGCTCAATTCTCTCTTGTGACCTTATTTGTTCTTTATAACAGATTAAAAATCACCAAGGAAAATTGTATAACCTATATTGGGAAAAATGCTATTTTCTTTTATTTCGCACAGGGAATCAGTTCTTCGCTGATCTATTTTCTGGTCGTTCCCTTGAAAGAAAACATGCCCTGGTGGGCTTTGATGATCATTATTTATGTCATTAATATCATTTTGGCATTCATCATCTCCGCAGGGTTGAAAAAAATAGATTCTCTGGGTTGGAATATTTTGGAATTCCTAAGAAGAAAAACGAGTTTTTAATACTTTATCGATCAAATTGAAATAAACTCAGCATTCTTACTTCAATTTGTTTAAATTTACAAAAAATTTACAACATGTTTAAGTTGAAACTACCTACCGACCCAAGGTGGGCAAATATTGCAGAAGGAAACATTGAAGAAATTTTAACGGATCATGCCTGGTGTGAACAAAAAGCGGCAACCAATGCGATTACATTAATCACCATGCTGCCTGAATATCCGGAAATTGTCACAGAACTTCTCGCTATTGCTCAGGAAGAGCTGGATCATTTCCAGCAGGTACATGAGATCATTAAGAAAAGAGGCTATACCTTCGGAAGAGCAAGAAAAGATGATTATGTCAATCAGTTGGCTAAGTTTATCATCCAGGGAAGCCGGGAAGATCTGATTGTAGATAAAATGCTTTTCGCCGCAATGATTGAAGCCAGAAGCTGTGAAAGATTTAAAGTCCTTACTGAAAACATTAAAGATGAAGAATTAAAGGTTTTCTACAGAGAATTAATGATTTCCGAGGCCAATCATTATACGACCTTCATCGGGTTTGCCAGAGATCTGGGAGAAAATCCCGAAAAAGTAAATAAACGTTGGGAAGAGTGGCTGGACTACGAAGCCAGCATTATCAAATCCTTTGGAAACAAAGAAACCATTCATGGATAATAGATAACGGTAAAGAATATACATTGAAGAAATCAAGCTTTGAACATATAGCCAATTTATTTCTGAAAAACTTTTTTCAGGGATTGCTTATTATTGGACCTATAGGACTTACCATTTTTGTGATCTGGTATATTGTAAGCGCAATTGATAATCTTATCCCTTCGCTTGCCCATCAGATTCCGGGGCTTGTTTTTGTATCAATAATATTATTTACAGCTATTTTAGGATATTTGGGAAATAAATTTGTGGTAGGAAGATTCTTTTTCGACACCATGGACAGTCTCCTGGAAAAAACGCCCGGTGTAAAACATATTTACACCCCCACCAAAGACGTCATGTCTTCATTTGTGGGAGATAAGAAAAAATTCAACGATCCTGTATGGGTAAAAACCAATGAGAATCCGGAAATCTGGAGAATCGGCTTTTTAACCCAAAAAGAAATGTCAGACGTTGACAAGCATAATTATGTTGCAGTATATTTACCCCATTCCTATGCTATTTCCGGGTGGGTAATTGTTACTGAAGAAAAAAACATCAAACCTGTAGTGGGGATGACTGCAGCTTCGGCTATGAAGTTTGCAGTAAGCGGCGGTGTAGCCGGATTTCATTCTGACGAAAACATCTTTAAGGCTCCGGAGTAATCCTCTCCTCTTTCCTTACCGTACATTGATGAATTTGAAATTATTTTCAGACAGATTTTCTTTACAAACAATTTAAAAACATACTTTAACACATGAATTTACCGTACGCGGAACCTTTCCGCATCAAAATGGTGGAAGAAATCCGCCAATCTACAAGAGAAGAAAGAGAACAATGGCTTAAAGATGCCAATTACAACCTTTTCAATCTAAAATCTTCTCAGGTTTTTATCGATCTTTTAACGGATTCAGGAACAGGAGCTATGTCTGACAGACAATGGGCTGCGTTGATGACCGGAGATGAAAGCTATGCAGGATCCCGTTCTTTTGAACAGCTTCAAAATACAGTGGAAAGAATTACCGGTTTCAAATATTTATTACCCACTCACCAGGGAAGAGCAGCAGAAAATGTTCTATTCTCTGTATTAGTCAAAGAAGGTGATGTAGTTCCCGGTAACTCTCACTTTGATACCACCAAAGGACATATTGAATTCAGAAAGGCCCATGCGATCGATTGTACGATTGACGAAGCTTTTGATATCAATGACCTTCATCCATTCAAAGGAAATATTAACCTTGAAAAACTGGAAGCAGTTTATAAAAGTCATCCCAAAGAAAACATCCCTTTCTGCCTTATTACTATTACCTGCAACTCTTCAGGAGGACAACCTGTTTCTCTTGAAAACATGAAGGCTGTAAAAAAACTTTCCGATCAATATGGAATCCCTGTATTTTTTGATTCAGCAAGATTTGCAGAAAATGCATATTTCATCAAAAAAAGAGAACAAGGTCAGGAAAACAGAAGCATCAAAGAAATCTGTAAAGAAATATTCTCGTATGGCAACGGAATGACCATGAGTTCTAAAAAAGACGGACTTGTAAACATAGGAGGGTTTATTGCTTTAAATAGTGAGGAAATCTTTAGAAAAGCATCCAATTTCACGATTATATATGAAGGGTTTATCACCTATGGAGGAATGGCCGGAAGAGATATGGCTGCGCTGGCTGTAGGCCTTGATGAAGCAACGGAATTCCCTTATCTTGAAAGCAGAATCTCACAGGTTGAATACCTTGGAAATAAACTGATTGAGTATGGAATCCCTGTTCAGAAACCGATTGGGGGCCATGCCGTATTTATTGATTCTCTAAATTTCCTTCCCAATGTTTCCCGTGAAGAATATCCTGCACAGACGTTAGGACTTGAAATTTATAAAGAAGCTGGAATCAGAACGGTAGAAATCGGAACCCTATTGGCAGACAGGGACCCTGAAACAAGACAAAACCGTTATCCCAAACTGGAACTGGTACGTCTGGCAATTCCGCGAAGAACATATACTAATAACCATATGGATTATATTGCTGCAGCAATAAAAAATGTATATGAAAGACGCGAAGAGGTAGCAAAAGGATATAAAATCACCTGGGAACCTGAAATATTAAGACACTTTACCGTACAGCTTGAAAAAGCTTAACATATAAACCGGACTTAGTTCCGGTTTTTTTACGACTACGCATATCCGGAAATTTAAAAGAAAGACCTCAGCTGAAAATATCTAACCCATTGTGATTACTATAGTTCTCACCTATAATTTTTTTAACATTCCGATTGTATGGTCCTTAAAATCCTATGCTCTTCATTTAAATTATTAAAAATCAGCAAACAAATTAATTTATTTTTTAAGAATAGTGAATGTTTTTAATTTATTTTTGCACCAGTCTAATCAATAGGCAAAATATTTTAAACACTAACCTGAAAAAATCCTTTTATTCCGAAAATGAACAAAATTGCTGTCGTAGGCGCCGGTATTTCCGGCTTAAGCATAGCGAATTACCTGGAAAAACACAAAATAAACTATCATATTTATGAAAGAAGACAAAAAGAAGACCTGGCAGGTCATGGTTTCCTTATTCCACAAGAGGGATTCGAATACCTGAGTCAGATCATTGATCCGTCTTTGCTGTTTAAACATGGCAGTTTTTTAAAAAAATACACCCAATATTCTCATCAAGGAAAAGTACTTGGCGAAAAGGACCTCAACAACGTTTTTGCTATTTGCAGATCTTCACTGATAAGGCTGTTATCTCAACATATATCTCCGGAAAAGATAAGCTACGGAGAAACACTTGGTTTTGACAGTACAGATAAAGGAAAACTTATATCCAGTGAGGGAACTGAGATTACTGCAGATGTTATTATTGTTTCCGACGGTTCAAAAAGCCGTATCAGAAGAGAAATTTTCAAGAATGAGAAAATGAGGGCCGTCAGGGAGAATGAAGTAGTTAATATCATTACAAACCGGCAAATTGCAGATAGCATTGATCATGACTTTATGAAATTCCATCATGAAGACGGCGGATTAACTTTTGGCATTCTTAAACTTTCAACGGACACCATTCTCTGGTATTCACAATTTGATAATGAAAAATACCGGATCAATGAATGTTCTCCTGACCATTTAAAAAAATATATGCTTGAAGTCTTTGATGAATGGCATCCTCTGGTGGTATCGATCGTGAGGAAATCAGATTATGAGAACGTTCATTTATGGAGAGTTTATGAATTGGAAGAACTCAATCCGTTTTATAAAAATAATGTTGTTTTTATAGGAGATGCAGCTCATCCCCTCATTCCTTTTACAAGCCAGGGCGTTACCTCCGCACTGAAAGATTCTTTTATTTTAACTAAACACCTCGTTGAAGAAAGCAATTTACAGGAAGCCTTCAGAAAATATGAATCGGATAGAAAACATGAAGTTGAAACCCATATCCAAAACGGAAGAACCCTGTTGGATCAGTTTCTCCTTCCAACAAGCCAACAGACAGAAAATATTTTACCCATTTCTTATAAATAAAAAATATGTTTACCAACAACGATATCAACTTTGAAGCATTAAAAAGAAAGGCCTATAACGGAAGATGGGCAACACTGGATGACGGGATTATTCCTTTAACGGCTGCTGATCCGGATTTCAGGACGGCCCCGGAAATTGAGCAGGGAATTATTGAATATATTAAGGATGGCTATTTGAGTTATGGTCCGTTCTCTGGACTTCCTGAGTTTAAAAAAAGCGTTGCGGATCATTTTAATACAGAAAAGCACGGTTCTTTTACTCCCGAAAACGTACTGGCGGTCAATAGTGCAGCGCAAGGAATGTACCTGGTTGCCTCGTATGTCCTGAAGCCGGAGGACGAAGCTATCATTTTAGATCCGGTAGATTTTTTGTTTAAAAAGTCCGTGGAAGCTGCCGGCGGAAAGGTAAAACTTTGTCCTGTAAATACCACAACCGGGGTTATCGATTTTGAAAAATTATCAACATTGATTACACCGAAGACCAAACTTATCAGCATATGCAATCCTCATAATCCCTTAGGAAAAGTCTATTCTAAAGAAACATTAAAAAAGATTTCAGAAATTGCATCTGCGCATGATTTGTGGGTGATGAGCGATGAAATCTGGAGCGATATCATCTATGACAACAAAGAATTCTACACCTACTCTTCCGTTTCTGAAGAAGCAAAGAGGAAGAGCTTTACGGTCTATGGGTTTTCGAAGTCATTTGGAATAGCTGGATTAAGAATTGGTGCTGTTTTATGCAATGATCAGGAAATTCTGGAGGATTTTACGGAAAAATCAAATTTCAATTCCACTATAGAAGGGGTTTCCACCTTATCACAGATTGCCGGAAGTGTAGCATTGGAAAGAGCAAAGCCATGGTATAAAGAATTTCTGGCCCATTTACAGCACAACCGAGATTTTGCCTGTAATATCATAAATCAATCTGAGATCTTTACAGCAAATCTTCCTGAAGCTACTTTTGTCGTATTTCCAAAAATAAAAAATGGAATGACCAGTGAAGAATTTGCCAAACATGCCCTCCAACAGGGCAAAGTAGCAATTGTTCCCGGCTCGGAAAGGTGGTTCGGAAAAGGGGCTGAAGGACACGTTAGGATCTGTTTCTCAACCTCTCAGGAAATCCTGGAGGAAGGACTTCACCGAATTATCTCTAGCTTTTAATATTAAAATTTTTCACTAAAATTCATTAAAAAGTTATTTTTATACTAGATTTTATTATTAACAATAAAATTTTAAAAATTTCATAACAAATAAATATTTTCAATGATATTTTCAATGATATTTTAAATAATTATTGATATTTTTGAATTAACCACTATTCAAAACCCTCAATATGAAAATAAAATACATCAGCATTATTTTTCTTGGTGTCTCTTCACTATCATATGCCCAACAGGTACAGGATACCATAAAAGAATCAAAGATAGATGAAGTAGCCATCACCGGAAGCCGGAATAAAAAAAGAACTGTCATCAATACTCCTGTCCCTATTGACATCATTGATATCAAGCAGGTCAGCCAGTCGACAGGCCAGGTGGAAGTGAATCAGCTCCTGCAGTTTGCCGCCCCGTCTTTTAACTCCAATAAACAATCGGGTTCCGATGGTGCTGATGCAGTAGATCCGGCGACTTTACGAGGTCTCGGACCCGACCAGACTTTGCTTCTATTGAATGGAAAAAGATATCATCAGTCTTCTCTGATTAATCTTTTCGGGACTAAAGGGCGAGGAAATACGGGATACGATATGAACACCATTCCCATCGGTGCTATAAAAAGAGTGGAAGTTCTGCGCGACGGAGCTTCAGCTCAATATGGGTCAGATGCGATTGCAGGGGTAATCAACGTCATTCTGAATGATCGTAATAAAGGCTTTGAGGGAAATGCATTCTATGGGATGAATCTTTTTAAAAGCCCCGGAAACAATGATGTGGTTTCGGATCACAAAATCGATGGAATAACATTTAATTTTAACGGAAACCTGGGAACCCAGATAGGATCTAAAGGTGGATTCGGAAATTTCACTGCAGAATTCAGCACCAAGGATTATGCGATAAGAAACGCAAATCCGGAAATCTATAACGATCCTGATCCTGCCCCCAGACAACGTTTCGGAGATGCCAAAGCGCAAAATGTATATTTCTTTGGCAATATTGAACTTCCTCTGTCTGACGGTCTTAAGTTTTATTCCCGTCAGGGGTTTTCACGTAGAAATACAAAAGCTTATGCATGGACAAGAACAGCGGCTGCCGATGGAAACATACCGGGGATCTATCCGAACGGATTTAATCCCATTGAAAACACAAGTATCACCGACTTCACTTTTGACAATGGTTTAAAATTTAAAGTAGCTGACTGGGAGGTAGATTTTTATAATGCATTTGGAAACAACAGGTTTACTTATGAAATTGATGATACCGTCAATGCTACTTTAGGATTAAAATCTCCTACCAGCTTCAATGCAGGCGGACACTCTTTACTCCAAAATACTACCGGATTTAATGCCGTCAGACAGTTCAAAGTATTGGAAGGGTTAAACATTGCCTTCGGATCAGAGTTCCGATATGAAAAGTTCAATATTATCAAAGGAGAAGAGGCTTCTTATACCATGTATGATATTAACGGAAATATCGTAACCCGTGATACTCCGACAAATCTACTGGTAACCAACCCGATAAGCGGAGCTGTAAGACCGGGCGGCTCCCAGGGCTTTCCTGGATATTCCACCGATATTGGAAAAAGCAGGAATAATTTTGCAGCGTATGTAGATACTGAACTTGACATTACAAAAAAATGGATGATAAGTCTGGCGGGAAGATTTGAGAATTATAACGACTTCGGAAGTACTTTGAATGGAAAGTTTGCCACAAGATATGCCTTTACTCCCCAGTTTGCTTTCCGGGGGTCTTTTTCTATGGGCTTCAGAGCTCCTTCATTGGCACAGAAATATTACAGTCAGCAATTCACCAATTTCCAGGGAGGAAAATTGGTAACCATTCAATTGGCCTCTAATGACAGTGACCTGGCTACAAGGGTAGGCATCTCTCAGCTTAAGCAGGAAACCTCGGTAAATGGTAGTGCCGGATTTACTTTTAATACCGGAAAATTTACAGCAACGGTGGACGGGTATTATATCAATGTTAAAAACAGGATCGTTCTTACAGGGAATTTTTCAAGGGGTGACCTTCCTACAGATGTTCAGACCGATTACCCATATATAGATCAGGCGCAGTTTTTTTCCAATGCAATCAACACCCGTACTAAAGGAATTGATGTTATTCTAAGTTACAATGAAAATATCGGATCAGGAAAGTTAACGGCAACTCTTGCCGGAAATTACAATGATATGGAAATAACAAAAGTTAACACTTCTGACCGGCTGGCCGGCAAGGAAGACATTTACTTAAGTCCGCGGGAAAGAGCTTTTATCCTTGCATCTGCTCCGAAAACGAAAGTTAACCTAAACCTTAATTACAAAATCAGCAAGTTCAATGTTAATCTGCAAATGGTAAGATTTGATAAAGTTACACTGATTGGATATGATAACGCAGAACAGGTATACAACCCAAAGGTAACAACGGATTTATCTTTTGGTTATGAATTCTCCCAAAGCCTGAATCTGACGCTGGGAAGTAAAAATATATTTAACCGATACCCTACATTACAAAGTGCTCATGTAACAACCGGAAATACAGAAGCAGGAGGTATTTTTGACCCTGTACAAATGGGATTTGCCGGACGACAGGTTTTTGCCAGGTTGAACTTTAAATTTTAGAATAGCCAGAAGCCGGAAGAACGAGGTCAGATGTATCTCTTCATGCCTCAAGCTTCATTATAAAAATGTCCGGTTGATTTTTTCAACCGGACATTTTTCATTTTTTTGAAATCCTATACAGTTTCCCGCTATCGGTGACCGCATAAAGATTTCCGTCGCTTCCGTTCAGTACATCTCTGAAACGCTCTTTCTGATCTGCAAGAAGACGCTCTTCTCCTACTACTTTATTATCTTTCATTACAATTCTGTCAATATGCTCACCACTCAGACATCCAATGATCAGGTTTCCTTTCCATTCCTCAATATTCCCGGTGTAGAAAGTGATTCCGCTGGGAGAAATAACCGGATCCCAATAATAAACGGGCTGTACGGTACCTTCTTTCCGGGTAATGCCCTGCCCCACTTTATCTCCGGAATATTCAATACCATAGGTGACGTCGCCCCAGCCATAATTTTTCCCGGGTTCAATAAGATTAATTTCATCACCTCCTCTTGGCCCCATTTCCACATCCCAGATATTTCCGTTTGGATCTATGGCAAGCCCTTGCGGATTTCTTACCCCATAGGCATAGATTTCAGGTTTGTAGCCTTCTTTTCCGATAAATGGATTTCCGGGAGCAGGTTGACCTTCTTTTGTAATTTTTAAGATCTTCCCTAAATAATTATCTGTTTTTTGAGCATAAGCCCTGGTTACTTTATCAGACCGTTCTCCCGTACTCACAAATAAATTCCCGTCTTTATCAAAAGCCAGTCGGCTTCCATAATGCTTATCGCCGTCATAAGAAGGTTCTGCACGAAAAATAACCTTAATATCTGATATCTTTTTAAGATCCGTAGATAGCTTACCTTTAGCTACAGAAGTAAGGTTTCCTTTTCCGAAAGGTTCTGAAAAGCTAAAATAGATCACATTATTAGTTTTAAAATCAGGATCAAGAGCCACATCCAGCATTCCGCCCTGCCCTTTTGGGTCCACTTTTGGAAACCCTTCTATTTTTGAAACCTGTTTTCCATCCTTTGAAACCACATTCATATAACCTCTTTTATCCGTAATGAGAAAACTTCCGTCCGGTAAATTGATAATTCCCCATGGCTTCCCAAGGTCTTTATTCAGAATTTCCACAGCATAAGAAGTCTTTGTTTTCACTGCTTTGATCCTTGTCTGGCCCTTGAATGCAGGTTGATACTCAGAATTGGGTCTTTCAGTTTCCACACTTCCGTCATTTCCGGTTTGTTGTGCACTGATCTGATTCTTCTTACACGAAGACAGCATAAGAAAAACACTGATTAATGGAACATAAAATTTACTGATTTTCATAACGTTATGATTTGATGGTGTAAAATGAATGGAAAAATAATGCCATAAAATTTGCGTATCAATAACGATCAAGATGAAAAGTTTACTATCTTTTTTGCAATCAAAAATTTAGACGGAAAAAAAATTACTTATCAGAATTGTAATGTACTTCTTACAAAGAATGATCTTGCGCCATTTAGCTTCTGGAATATATGGGAGACAGCTATGCAAATGACGGCAATATTGACCCTAGAATTTACAGCTGCTAATATTTCCGCACAAAAAGGGATTATAAAATCTGTAGCTTACATTCATATTGATGCCACCGGAAAAACAACAGACATCCATGTCTCAGGGGAAAATGAAACTTTTAACAAAGAGCTTCTCCAGACAGTCACCGGGATAAACAATGAAACCATGTGGATACCTGCAACAGAAAATGGTAAAGCCGTCGCCGCAGTATTAAAACTGCCGCCAACGATGTCCTTCGGTCACCAGTAGAAGAAAAGCACCTTTTGGGCGCTTTTTTATTATCCCTTTTTTAAGCTATCTATTCGGATAATAAAATACACTCCCAAAATGCGTTAAATTTTCCGGGAACAAAAGATTCAGCTTCAAAACTTTATCAAGCCTAATAATATCTTTCGTATTTTTGTTGTATACATTCTCTTTCTATGAATTTTAAGCTTCAATCTGAATATAAACCTACCGGAGATCAACCTCAAGCCATCGAAAAACTGACCGAAGGAATAGAGATTGGTGAGAAATACCAGACTTTACTTGGGGTAACGGGTTCCGGGAAAACATTTACCGTGGCTAATGTTGTACAAAATGTTCAACGACCGACTTTGGTTTTAGCCCACAACAAAACTTTAGCGGCCCAGCTTTTTATGGAATTTAAAGAATTCTTTCCTGAAAATGCTGTGGAATATTTTGTCAGTTATTATGATTACTATCAACCCGAAGCCTATATCGCAACAACGGGAACTTATATTGAAAAGGACCTGAGCATTAATGAAGAGGTTGAGAAGCTGCGTCTTTCCGCAACGGCAAGCCTTCTTTCCGGAAGAAGGGATGTTTTGATTGTGGCTTCTGTTTCCTGCATTTATGGTATCGGAAACCCCATAGAATTTCACAAATCATTAATTTCAATAGCAATTGGAGAGAAAGTCACCAGAACAGCACTCCTGCACTCTTTAGTAAATGCACTCTATGCCAGAACACTCAATGAATTCCAAAGAGGAACATTCCGTGTAAAAGGAGATGTGATTGATGTTTTTCCCGCCTACGCAGATAACGCGATAAGAATTCAGTTTTTCGGAGATGAAATTGAAAAAATACAAAGCTTTAATCCCGTAAGTGGAAATGTGGAAGCCAATTTTGACCAGATCCAGATTTATCCTGCCAACCTGTTTGTCACCTCAAAAGAAACCCTTAATGGTGCTATCCGAGAGATCCAGGACGATATGGTAAAGCAGGTAGATTTCTTTAACTCCATTGAAAAGCCTTTGGAAGCCAAAAGACTTCAGGAAAGGACAGAACTCGATCTGGAAATGATTAAAGAATTAGGATATTGCTCCGGAATTGAGAACTATTCAAGATACCTTGACGGCAGACTGCCTGGAACAAGACCTTTCTGTCTGATAGATTACTTCCCAAAAGATTTTTTGATGGTGATCGATGAAAGCCACGTGACAGTTCCTCAGGTGCATGCCATGTATGGTGGTGACCGTAGCAGAAAGGAATCATTGGTAGAATTCGGATTCAGATTGCCGGCTGCAATGGATAACAGACCATTAAAGTTTGAAGAGTTTGAGGCCATGCAGAACCAGGTAATTTATGTTTCCGCAACTCCGGCAGATTATGAGCTGGAAAAAACAGGAGGTGCTTATATTGAGCAAATCATCAGGCCGACAGGGCTTTTAGATCCAATTATTGAGGTAAGGCCGAGCTTAAATCAGATTGATGATTTAATGGAAGAAATCCAAAAGAGAGCTGATGCTGACGAAAGGGTTCTGGTAACGACCTTAACGAAGAAAATGGCGGAAGAACTTACCAAATATTTTACAAAATTCGGGATCAGAACAAGATATATTCACTCTGATGTTGAAACGCTTGAACGCATTCAGATTATGCAGGACCTGCGTTTAGGCCTTTTTGACGTTTTAATCGGAGTAAATCTATTGAGGGAAGGTCTGGATTTACCGGAAGTTTCACTGGTTGCTATTTTAGATGCTGACAAGGAAGGGATGCTAAGAAGCAGAAGATCAATGATCCAGACGGTAGGGCGTGCGGCCAGAAATATCAACGGAAAGGCCATCATGTATGCGGATAAGATCACCAAATCTATGCAGGCAACATTAGATGAAACTGAATACCGCCGTGCAAAACAGATGCAGTACAATGAGGATAACGGCCTGGTACCAAAGGCTCTTAACAAAAAGATTTCTGGAAATCTGGTGGGAAGAAGCAAAGACTTCCCAGATGAAAAATATACCCAGAAAGAGATCTTACAGAAGGTTGCCGAAGTTAAGGCCACCTATGCCAGCGAAGATGTCGAAAAAATAATTGAACAAAAGCAGAAAGAGATGGAAGCAGCAGCCAAGAATCTTGATTTTATCAAAGCTGCTAAACTAAGGGATGAAATTGCTGCTCTGAAGAATTAATTAAGGATGAACGGAAGAGGATTTATTCTCTTCTAACCTCTTTTGACTCATTAATCATTCTATCTATAAAATTTAGGGCGGCATCTTCGATGCCGCCCTAAATTTTATGTTATCCCCATTTTCTTATTTCCCAGTTTTTACCGATGCTCTGATCGGTATCAGCAGATCCATCAATCCGTTCAGCTTTATTTCATACACTGTTGACAGCTGCATTCCCAATTTTCCTTTAGGCATTCCTGTTCGGTTAAACCATTCAAGGTAACTTACCGGAAGATCGGCAAGAATGGTACCTTCATATTTTCCAAAAGGCATTTTCATAATGCAGATTTCCTTTAATATTTCTGTATTGAGTCCTTCCACTTTTTATATCATTAAATCAGTTTATTTTCTGGATCGTTACCATTGGGTAATTCAAGATCAGGAGGTGCATTTTCGTCTGCAAATTCATTCCGGTATACCTGTATCAGGAGTAAGGTAAGTGAAATTAAGATAGGACCAAAAATAAGGCCCATAAATCCAAATAAATTCATCCCCATAATAATACCAAATACAGTATTGAGCGGGTGAATATTCTCCAGTTTCTTCAGCAGGGTAAAGCGAAGTAAATTATCCGTAAGACCTACGACAACAACACAGTAAGCCGCCAGACCTAATCCCGGACCGGTATTTCCCTCAGCAATCATAAAAATACAAACCGGAACATAGACTATTGCTGTTCCTACAACCGGAATGACAGACGACGCTGCTGTAAGGGCAAAAAGCAGTACAGGCCCCGGAGCCCCGAATATAAGATATCCTATCAGAGATACAATACCCTGACCTATAGCTACCACAGGTATCCCTATTGCATTCGCCATGATCAGCTTTCTCATTTTATCGCCGATCAAAGATACATTTGATCTCTTCAGTGGTGCGGAAGAGGTAAGAATCTTCTCAAATAGCCTTGGTTTTTCCAACATGAAATACAAGATAAAGTACATCGACATGATCACTGTAAGGGTATTGAAAGTGCCACTCAATGCTGACGTAGAAAACTTACCTACAAAATTCTTCAGCTTGTTCATATTTTCTGCACTGAGAATATCAAAACCAACTTTGGAATAAATATAGGAATGTATTTTGTCTAAAAATACATTGAATTTTGTCATGTAGGCCTGTGCATTCCCGAGTTTATCAATAAGCAGGTCAGCGATGAAGTAAATCGGTAAAATCAGTACAATAAGGCTGGCAAACATTAAAAGAAAAGCGGCCAGTGATGGTTTCCATTTTTTTTCTTCCTGAAGATAAAAATTATACTTTCTACAAACGACATAGATCGTTATTGCCCCCAAAACAGAAGGGATAAACAATGCAAGGTTAAAACAGATCAACCCGGCCAGCACCAAAATAATGGCCAGCAATAATATCTGTTTAATGGCTACACTACTGATCTGTTTTTCCTTGTCCATTATATATTTTTATTATTTGTTGTACATTATTTGTCTTGGTTTTCCCAGAAAAGCACAATAGGTTGAATACATGACAACCATCATGAACGGTGCTGTCAGAATAATTCCTATTCCGCAAAGAATAACCCCGGCTAAAGATATTAATGCTCCAAGAAAACCTGTTAATAAGAAAACACCATAATTCTCTTTTGCAATATTGAAAGACTTGCTTAATGCCTCTGTAGCTGAAGCGTTTTCAAACAGTAGAATCGGGTATCCTATTAAAAGAAACGGATATACAAAAATAACCGGGAAAAAGCACAATGCTGCTGCCACAGTAGAGATAAGCCCGGAGAGGAAGCTATATATCAGAATATTCACAAAATTCTGACGATATCCGATAAAAAGATCGGAAAACTCAACCGGATTTTTCGTGTTATACTTATTAACCATATAGATCAATCCTACATACAGAGGAGCCAATAAAAGTCCGAAAAGGCTGGAAGCACCCATATACAAAGAGAACCCCGGAGCATTCCAGTAATTAAAATCTCCACCTGAAGATTTCATCTCTTCCAACATATTTGCAGAATTAAATCCTGTAACACTCTGGATCACAACACCTCCTATCAGATAAATGATCATCGCCACGATACCGTAGCCAAAAACTCCTTTGTACATTTCAAAGGCGTGCGAAATAATTGATCCCGTATCTCTATTGGGAACAGAACCCTGCTGGTCAAATTCGTTAAATTCAGACATAGTTTAATATTTAATGATTTTATCAAAAATAGCTTTTTTTAGCAAAAAATCATATTAAACAGAGGTGAATTTTAACCTTTTTCTGAAAAGACCGTTTTATATAATGAATAGATCATGGCATTCCAAAAAGGAAATGTAAAAAGCCCGCCCACTAAAAACAGGGTAAATCCAAGATATTTAAACAATACTGCCACAATCACACACACGATAATCTCAACAAAAAACATTCTAAGCGCTTTGAGGTTTAAAGAAATAGCCTCAAATATCCTTTTATTGGTAAAAAACATCAGCGGTGCAACAAATATTGTCATAGCGACCCAGATTACTGCCAGGAAAATCGTAGGAATAGTAAACCTGTAGATCAGAAACCAAAAAATATAATACCCCAGATATTTAAAAAAATTAAGTCCATTGTAGCCTACAAAAAGGTCACTCAATTCAATTTTTTCTTTTAGATCAAGCTTTCTGAAAATCTGGAACATTCCAAGATTCAATGGATATAGAAATGCCATGGTTGCCCAAATAGCAAGGGTAAACATCTGATAATTTTCAGTAGCACTCAGTTCCGCAATTTTTTCCATGTAAACTTTTGTTCCCTGTTTAAAAGCTTCTGCCAACATCTGATTCTGCTCTAATATCCCATATCTTTCACCGAAGAAAAATAATGAGGTAAGGAAGATTCCGAAGAAAATCATTGAAAACATCAACTGATAAACCAGTGTTTTATTCCAGTAAAAAAAAGCCTGCTTCAGTATAAAATCCAGTCCCGGTTTCTGAGGATATTTTGTCTGCATCATAAAAATTTTATGCAAAAGTAAACATCAATAAGTATTTTTGCCGAATGTTTTCAGTGAATCATCAAAAATTTATGGAGATGGACGAACTTTCCCTTCAGAAAGTTCCCTATTTTTTCGTCATCGACTTTCTGGCAGAGAATGTTGAGATATATCCGGAAAGTGAAATTGAAAAATCAGGCTTAATAATTGATTTTCAGAACTTTTCAACCATAAAAAACAAACATACATTAGATAAAAAAATAGAATGGAAAGCATTTCCTGAACCTATGGAAAGCTTTCAGAAAGGCTTTGAGCAGGTTCAAAAAAATATTCACCTCGGAAATTCCTATCTGGTAAATTATACGAGAAAAACTGAAATTAAGACCAATTTAAGCCTTGAAGAAATTTTTTATCACTCGAATGCGAAGTATAAGGTATTTTATAAAGATTTTTTTGTATTTTTTTCTCCTGAAACTTTTGTGAAGATCTTGGACGGTAAAATTTTAACCTATCCCATGAAAGGAACAATAGATGCTTCTATCGAAAATGCAGCAGAAATTCTGAAGAACGATAAAAAAGAAAAAGCAGAACATTATACTGTAGTAGATCTGCTTCGTAATGATCTGAGCATGGTGGCAGAAGAGGTAAAAGTGGATGATTTTCAACATATTGACTTAATAAAAACCCAGCAAAAGGATCTCTATGCCATGAGCTCTGAAATTTCAGGAATAGTAAAGCCTGAGTTCAAGGGAAAAGTTGGAAGTATCATGAAAAAGCTGCTGCCTGCCGGTTCAATTTTAGGAGCGCCAAAACCTAAGACGCTGGAGATCATCCGGGAGGCTGAAGGATATGAAAGAGGCTATTACACGGGAGTATGCGGCTGGTTCGATGGTGAAAATGTAGACAGTTGCGTGATGATACGCTTTATAGAAAAAGAGGGCGAAAAACTCTATTTCAAAAGCGGAGGTGGTATTACCCACATGAGTAAATTAGAAGACGAATATCAGGAAATGAAAAATAAAATCTATGTCCCAATTCATTGAAAGCATTAAAGTAGAGGATCAGGAGATTTATCTATTGGAACTACATCAGAAACGTGTCAATCAAACATTTTCCCACTTCGGGAAAGAAGATTCGATTGATCTGGCTAAAATTTATAAAAATCTCGACCATGATGAAGACGGGCTTTTCAAACTAAGAATTGCTTATGACCTGGATAAAAGAATCAGAACTCAGATGATTCCTTACGCTATTCCTGAAATACAGGATTTCCAGCTCGTAGAAAACAACAGCTACGACTATTCATTTAAATTTGAGGACCGTAAGGAGCTTGACAAAATGAAAATGAAATCTAAAGCAGAAGAAATCATCATTGTCAGAAATAATCATATTACAGACACTTCTTTTTCCAATCTTTTATTTTTAAAAGGGAAAGACTGGTTTACCCCTACAACCTATCTTCTTAATGGAGTACAAAGACAATATCTTTTAAAACATAAAAAAATAAAAGAGGCTGAAATTACCTTACAGAATATAAAGCAATTCAGCCACTTTCAAATTATCAATGCCTTAAATGACTTTGATGATATGTTTATCTATCCGATTGACAGAATTATGAATTTGCCTGGAAATGAAGAGTATCTGGATCTTTAATTCTCTTTCATAAAGTTAAAATACGCTTTTTGCACATCTGCACTATTTTTTCCATAGGTATTTACTTCCAGGATTTTTGGCTGTGCATCAGGCTTGAAGAAATTCTCCAACACCCTGTCTAATGTAAGCTCATCCTCAACTTTGATATAAGAAAAACCGAAATGCTTGGCCAGATGCTCAGCATTTTTTTTATGTTTAGTAGCAATAAATTCGTCCAGTGTGTTCGGATTAGCGTTTCCTGGTCCCGGAATGATTTTAAAAATATTCCCTTCACCATTATTAAAGATCATAATCCTTACAAACGGGGGAATATATTGATTCCAAAGACCATTGATATCATAAAAGAAACTTAAATCTCCGGTGATCAACAAGGTAGGATTAGCATTCTTGATAGCAAATCCCATAGCTGTAGAAGTGGAACCATCAATTCCACTAGTTCCCCGGTTACAATACATTCTTCTCTTGCCAAAATCAAACAGCTGTGCATACCGGATCGCTGAAGAATTGGCAAAGTGAATATTATAGTTTTCAGGAACGGTCTGTGCCGCTTTATTAAAGAAATAGAAGTCCGAAAACTCAACTGTATTTAAAAACTGCTGGTGCTTTGCATCCTTCTTATCCCTTAAAACATCCCAGAGGTTGTAGTAAGGCCGCGGTTCTAAATTAATGTATTTCAATAATTTAGAAAAGAAAACTTCAGGTTTCACCTCTATTTTCTCTGTCAGGGAATAATAAGTATCTGGCTGCCAGATTTCATCCAGATGCCAGTGTTGCTTCGGACGCGCATTTCTCAGGAATTGTTTTACTTTTTTGGAAACTACGTTTTGTCCCACTGTAATTAATAAATCAGGAGCATATGTCTTGTAATCTTCTTCCGTGAAATTGAAAATATAACGGTCTATATGTCGGAAGAATTTCTCATGATACAGATTGGAGTTTGCTTCACTCAACACAATGACAGAATGGTTTTTAACCAATTGTGTAAGTTGATTTTCTAACTCAGGACTGTAATCTCTTGTTCCGACCAGGATCATAATTCTCTGGGAAGTATGCCAGTCAGCAATCAGATTGGAAGGAATTTCATACTCTTTATGCCTGATGGTTTTTTCAACCGTAGGAAAAGTAGGAAGCTCAGAAACCAGTTCATAAAGTGGTTCTTCCAAAGGTATATTGATATGTACCGGCCCTTGTTTTTCAAAACAAAGCTCGATTGCTTTTTTTATCGTGTCAAAATTAATTTCTTCTGCGTGCTCTTTGGTGTCTTCCAACAGCTGAAAGTCACCATAAGAGTGTTGATGAAAAACATCCTTCTGTCTGATGGTTTGCCCATCAAAAATATCAACAAAGTCCGTAGGCCTGTCTGCCGTAAGCACCAAAAGCGGAATATTCTGATAAAAAGCTTCCGTAATGGCAGGATAGTAATTAACCACAGCAGATCCGCTTGTGCAGGTAACAGCCACAGGCTTCTTCTCACTTTTCGCCATTCCCATGGCCACAAAAGCGGCACTTCTCTCATCCACAATGCTGAAACAGTTAAAACTATCTACTTCAGAAAAGTGAATCGCCAAAGGAGCATTTCTTGATCCCGGGGAGATTACCACGTCTGCAATTCCGTACTGTTGAAGAAGATGTGCAAGTATTTGGATACTTCTCTTGGAAGAATATTTTTTCATACAGCAAATTTAACTTATAAATAATGATTTTAAAATCATTTAAATTAAAAAAATGTAATTTTGCTGTTCGTAAATTTCTAAAAATGGATAAAATACCTAGTGTAGACCTGCGTGATTTCCTTTCGGGCAACCCGGAACGCAAACAGAAATTTGTAAATGAAATCGGAAAAGCTTATGAAGAAATTGGTTTTGTTGCCTTAAAAGGCCACTTTCTTGATGACAACCTTGTAGATGATTTGTATGGAGAGGTAAAAAACTTTTTTGAGCTGCCAGTGGAAACGAAACAGAAGTATGAAATTCCCGGAATAGGCGGTCAGAGAGGGTATGTAGGATTTGGTAAAGAAACTGCTAAAGGTTTCAAAAAAGGAGACTTAAAAGAATTTTGGCATTTCGGACAATATGTGTCTGACGATTCAAAATACAAAAAAGAGTACCCTGACAATGTAATCGTTGATGAACTTCCGAAATTCAACGAAGTAGGTAAAGAAGCTTTCCAGATGCTTGAAAAGACAGGACAGTATGTTTTAAGAGCTTTAGCCCTTCACCTTGGTTTAGATGAGTTTTATTTTGACGACAAGATCGCAGAAGGAAATTCTATCTTAAGACCTATTCATTATCCTCCAATCACTGAAGAACCGGATGATGCGGTACGAGCAGCAGCACACGGAGACATCAACCTTATTACCCTTCTTATGGGAGCTCAAGGTAAAGGTCTTCAGGTTCAGAATCACAAGGGTGAATGGATCGATGCTATTGCAGAGCCGGATGAATTGATGATCAACGTTGGAGATATGTTATCAAGACATACCAACAACAAATTGAAATCCACTATTCACAGGGTTGTAAACCCACCAAGAGAAATGTGGAGTACTTCAAGATACTCAATTCCCTTCTTTATGCACCCGGTGAGCGGAATGTCTTTAAATGCTCTCGACAACTGTGTGGATGAAAACAATCCAAAATTGTATGAAGATACCACAGCAGGAGAGTTCTTACATGAAAGACTTGTAGAGCTGGGATTAATTAAAATATAATCATAGTAATAGTCAGTAATTGAAATTACTGACTATTATTTTTCTAGCCTGTTATACAATAAAATTCAGGACAGGGAGTAGACTGGGTAAAAGTTCCCCACGGACAAATACAGGTGTAAGTATCACCTCCGCCACCGCCCGGGCCATCGCCGCCGCCTGGATTTATATAAGGTACACATTGGCCGCTTGAACAAATGTATCCTGCAGCGCAACCACCGGTCCCCGGCACCTCACCATCAAAACAGTAGGCAGGTCCTATATCACCCGCAACCATACTTTTTTGTTCATCTCTGGAAAGTTTTTTGAAATTTTTCATAGTTTTTGAAATTTTAGTTTTTCCTACTCTATAAGCTTTTCGGATCTCGCTTTTTTCTAAAATTAGAACTTATTTATCTATTATTCAAATATTTACAGTAAAAAATACACCAGTGTTATTTTTTTTTGAATAAATTTATTTTTTTTCATACCTTATTTTATTTAATTAAAAATATTTTATTTAATTTTGATTTACTATCAAATTTTTAATTAAAACCATATGAAAAATTTAAAAAAACTTAGAAAAGACCAATTAAAAGGAATATCTGGAGGAGCTCATCTTCCTGAACCTGAATTCTGCATGTACTATTGCAATGGCACTGTGATTTGTGCAAGCTGTAGTGATGATTTTAAATGTCCGGTGACAAACAACGATATGTAAGATTGAGTATCAAAATGTAATAAAAAAAGACCGTTTCCTATAAAACGGTCTTTTTGATGCTTTCCTTTTTAAGATGGCCGTTATTTATTTCCAATATACAGCTGGTATACAATCACTTATTTTTTTCAGTATCTTTAAGACATCTCAAATTAAAAAAATATGAAAAATCTAAAAAAGTTAAACAAAAACAAGCTAAAGGAAATTTCCGGAGGAATAAGCTATCCATACCCGGGAGAATGTTTTTATGTATGCAGTGATGGTATTCAATACCGGGAATTATGCAGGGTTGAATTTATTTGTCCTGACGGAGAACAACCCATTATTTATTAAAATAATCTCAATTTTGAAACAAGACCCGTTCTTTTTAAGAGCGGGTTTTTATGATCAGAGTTAATCTCATTCTATAAAATAATAATCGATTTATATTAAAAAATCAATAATTGAGTACAAATTAAATCAAAAAAAAAAACACATCATAAAATCAATTATATCCAACATTCTCTTCACAATTAATCATATATTTGTTAAGAAACCAACAAAAAAAACAATTATTATGAAAAGAACATTTCGATTCACAGCAGGGATTATTGTGTTTAATTTCTTGACAATTAGCGCCCAAGTAGGGATTAGTACTACTTCACCCAGAACTACGTTAGACATCATCGCAAAAATTCCAACAGGAACAGCAACCCCACAAGTAAAAGACGGGCTTATCATTCCCAATGTAGACAGAGCACGGGCTCAGGCGATGGGAGATAATACCACCACATCAACTCCATTTTCCACTTTAATCTTTGTCAATAATGTGACAACCGGAACAGCTGCCGGATCCGCTGTCAATATAACAGCTCCGGGTTTTTACTATTTTGATACTACGTCCCTTCCTGCACCTGGTTTATGGCAATCCATAAGACCCACAAATGTGGATTTGTACGGAGCACAGCTGAGAATACCACCACATAATCAATACACTGCAGATTTTACAAACCATTCCAATACAGGATATGACAGTGATAATTGGTGGGTTATTTCGAAGTCATCCGTAAACTCTACAACAAATCAGACGGCAAGAATGACGATCGTATATGAGTATCAAGGCACTCCTTTCAACATCAATAATTTATATCCTCAGTTAACTGCCGGAAACAATTCAGGATTTCCGGATATTTATACAGCTAATGTTGTCGCATTAGCCAATAATGGAACAGCCGGCAGAACCAGACTTACGGTATCAGTAGGAAGGGTTGATTCTTCAGCAAGTAACTGGCAGGGTACTTTCTTCCTCAATGTTCTCCTCGCTAGAAAATTAAATTAAAAGCTATGAAACATCATTCCTGAGTACTAGTAGACTTGAAACTAAACGATAAGAAGTAAGCATTTATTTATATAGATGCTTATTTTTTGACAATTAATCAAACAGCCTTAATTGCTGGTCCTTGCTTCCTGTAAAATTAGACGTCGAAAGTTTGGGAAATTCCTTTCCTTCAAAAAATTTTTTCCTGCCGACTTTAAAAGTTGTATGAATCATTTCTGCAATATTCCCTTCGCCTTTTTGTCTCTCGAAATACCTTTTGTCTCCAAGTTTTCCTCCCCGCATAGAACGTATCAAGTTCAAAACTTTCCGGGCACGGTCAGGAAAATGTGCTTCGATCCATTTGACAAATACTGGTTCCACGGTGTCATTTAACCTTACTAAAGTATATCCAAATCCCTGCGCTCCGGCATCAGAAATAGCTTTTAATATGGTAAGCGGCTCGTCACTATTCAACCCCGGAATAATAGGGGCAACCATGACATGAACGGGAATATTATTTTCAGAAAGTACTTCTATGGCCTTCAATTTATTAGCCGCCGAACTGGTTCTTGGTTCCATTTTTCTTCTCAACTCTTCATTAATTGTCGGAATACTTAATGAAACAGAAACCAGGTTCTGTTCTGCCATCGGTTTCAAAATATCAATATCCCTCAGTACCAAAGCGTTCTTTGTCAGAACATTCACGGGATGCCTGTACTCAAGACATACCTGCAGAAGTTTCCGGGTAATTTCAAATTGTCTTTCAGCAGGCTGATAGCAATCTGTATTTCCGGAAAGTAAAATGGGAGCAGCCTGATATCCTCTTTTTTGAAAAAATTTTTCCAGAAGCTCCGGAGCATTCTTTTTAACCATGATTTTTCTTTCAAAATCAATTCCTGCACTATAGCCCCAATACTCATGAGTAGGTCTTGCAAAGCAATAAGCACAACCATGTTCACATCCCTGATAAGGATTCATAGAATACTCCATCGGAAGATCTGCACTCTTTACCTGATTGACAATTGTTTTAGGAAAAACTTCTGTGAAAGAAGTCTTTATGGTTTCGAAATCTTCATCATCAGGTTCATAGGTATACCTGTCGAAACGGTTGATAACGTTTCGCTGAGCTCCCTGACCTTTTATGAAATTTTCGTTTGACATTCTGATGTAAAATTATAATGCTTTTTTCATAAAGTAATGATTTTTAACACTAAAGTTTTCCACAAAAAAAATCCAACACTTTCAAAAGTGCCGGATTTAAACATAATTAAATATATTTTTTTACTACTTCACTGCGTATAGTTCCACTCCGTGAAATTCTTCGTCGTGGCCTTTTTCATCAAAGTGTCTGTGATAATCCGCGTAGGTATCACTGTATTTTTTATCTTTTTTTGTCAATATTTTCTTGATACTAATTAAACTTAATACTGCCAAAAGACCAACTCCTCCTGCCAGTAAAACTCCAACTTCTTTTTTCATATTTTCTTTGATTTATTATTGATACCATTGCAAAAAGCATACCTATTTTGCTTTTGCCGATTATAAATTTTGTTAACATTAAAGTTTATTTTTAAGAAAATTATAATCCGTTATTTTTCTTATATTTAGAAATGTAATGGTTTAATTATTGTACTAATAAAGAAAAATATTATTATGGAAAATCCAGAAAACATCGACAGAATGACCACCTTAAGCCAGGTAATGAAAACACTTTCTGAAAGAGGAATTCACAGGGAATTCAGGATGAACGACAATTGTGAAATGAAGTTTGAAAACTCTGAAAAAATTTACCAGCCTTCTGAACTTACCATTTTAAAAACCTACCGCTTTGAAGGAGACAGCAATCCTGATGATAATGCTGTATTATATGTAGTAAAAGACGATGCAGGAAACCGTGGGATGATCATCGATTCTTATGGAGCTGACAGCAATTATCCTGGACAGGAATTTGATGAATTTTTAAGAAAGATTCCTATTTTGGAAAGTGACGAATTTAATTTTTAATTCCACACTATTCAATATTAATTTTTTAAACCATTAAGGCTGTTTTCATTAAAATTAAATTTTAGTTTCCCGCTATTGACCAAACTTATGGATAGCAATCACATCCTGATGGTTTAAAAGATTATTCTGCTTCAGAATTTTCTTTCTTTTTGAAAATCCCTTTCAGAAATCCCTTTTTTTCATTTTGGGGTTCTTTCTGTTTCAATTGTGTCTTATTTTTGATTTCCTGTTTTACTTCTTTCACAGATTGCTTCATTTCTTTCACGGAGGAAACGGCGTTCTTTACTTTTTGTTCTGTCTTTTCCACATTTTTACCGATTAACGTTTTCTTTAACCCTTGTTCAATTCCTTTCCAGAAAAGATTAAAGAATGACTTTGTAGGATCACGCTCCACGTTCTCCACGGTAACCGATTCCGGGAAACGCCCCGAATCTGATTTCAGGAAAATATTGGCAACGGCGGTCAAAAATCCTTTCTTCTCATGATTTTCTTTATTTAAAACCGCAATTTTTAAATCTTTATGCTTCAAATTAAATGTTCCATTCAATCCTGCAGGATTTCCTTTAAAATTGAAAAGCATCTCCTGAATGGTTCCCGCTGTAGCAGTAACATGAAGATAAGGCCTGATAAACGGATTGATGCCACTGGCAGGAAGATTCTGTGTTTTTCCGGAAATACTAAAAGCATCCCTATGATCTGCCACATCAAAATTCCAGTTCACGGATAATGGAGCCAAATTCATAAATGAGCAGTTGATTTTAATATCAACCTTTGTTGGTTTTCCTTTTTCTTTCGCAGAATTCAGATTTTGTACATTCATATTGAAATTACTGAATATCAGCTTCCCGGGACCCATACTTTCCGGGGTATCTTCTTCGTAAACCAACACCGAATTTTTAATATCCATATTCGATACAGTCATCGGAATTTTAATGGACCGCAGCATCTTTGAGTACAAAGCTTTTATTTTTGGATCATCTTTAGGGATTTTACTTCTGAAAATATTGGCGTCCGCAGATTGGATGGTGACATGGGATGCATTCACAGACTTATTTTTAGAAAAAAGATCCCACACTCCCTCCGCTGTTATCTGACCAGCCTTCAGATCATACAGATCCCTTTCAACAGGTATCATTTTGATAAACTGAGCTCTCGAAACGAGAGGTTTCATGGCAAAATTATTAATCTGAATTTTATTTTTATTCAGCTTTAAAAGACCAAGGCTAAGATTATAAAATTGAGTCTTATAGGCAAAGTTTCTGGTGGTCAGGAAATAATCCTTCACCTCAAAGGATAATCCCTGGTTATGAGGATCAGGCGCCAGTTTAATGTCATTTACAGTGGCATTCAGGTCACGAAAAGATAAAGGCTGCTTTCCTTTATCATAGGTAATATTGGCATTTTTCAAAGAAACTTTCCGGATAATCATTGAATGGATGAATCCCGGAACCTTTTTTTTAGTGGATTTATGATCCCCGGCTTTTACCGTTCCATTAATATTTTCAACAAGAACATCCTTGACGTCCAGCACAAGTTTTTTATCGACAAAAGCAAGTTTATTGATATGAAAAGCAATATGACTGGTTTTCATATCCATTATGGTTTTTCCTTCAGAAATAACACCGGGTGAGAATGAAATATCGTTGATCTCTCCGCTGGCAGGCTGTAAGGCAATACTTCTTATATGTACATTCTGATGGTCAGAATACTCGATATTCTTCCCTGAAAAAGTAAAATCTTTATATCCGACCGGAATCATCTGCTCCGAAGTTTCTTTATTAAACAATAAAGTATTGATATTCAAATTCAGATTTCCGGCAGACAAAAGTTTGTTCCCATCCGGTTTATTAATCTGAATGACCGCATTATTAAGTTTAATTTTTTCTAAATTAACTTCAAAGTTGGATTTTTTATCGCTTTTTTTAGCCTTTACTCCTGTCTTATAAACGGTAAGGACAGGATTTTGAAAATCAGCGTTAGCCAGAGAAACTTTATTTTTATGAAGAACCACATCTTTGAAATCCATTTTGGGAATGGTGAATTCAAATAATTGAGTTTTCTTCGGATAATATTTTTTAAACTGAGCAAAGGACAAAAGCGGAATCAACCTGAACTGATTCACAGACATTTGCCCGTTGGCTGTATTCATTGAGTTAATCGTAATGGCATACACATTGTCCGGACGAAAAAAGAAGTGTTGCCCTTTGATGCTGTAGCGATCAAAAACCACCGGCAGTTTGTCTTCAACAGATTCTTCCGTCATTTGCAGATTTTCTACAAATAAATCCAGTTGTCTTACGGATAAAAACTTTTGTTTGGTATGCCTGAAAATCGTAACAGATCCATCATTAATCCTTATATTATCAAATAAAACAGGATTTCTTTTCCTACCTGTTTTCTGGTCAATCGGTTTGGCCAGAATTACATTAAGGTTAGGTTTTGACAACAGCAGATCTGAAGAACTTATCGTCTTGTTAAAGATCGCGTCATAAATACCAAATCGACTTATTTTTAAGGTATCAATAGTTCCTTGCAGGCCAATAACATTGGTATTTTGCGGATCCTTATTATTCACAGAAATGCCTGTAGCAAGGATATTTCCTGTGCCAAGATCCACATCCAGTGTTTTATAAGAAACCTTATAATCGGTTTTGTTTTTGATGTAATCAGGAAGTTGGGTTTTAAGCCAGATATTCAGTCCGAAATTTACAACCAGAACAAGCCCAGCCATAACGCCGAAACCAATTAACAGTCTTTTTACCCATTTTTTCATATTGTGATTTGGTTTACTACAGGTGAAGGATTAATTTTTTATTCCCAATTCAATTACATATCCCTCATGCCCTCTGACATTAATAAAATTTCCTCCTTCAAATCCCAGGTACTGCCCTTTAATCCCCGTAAGTCTTCCTGTAAACTCCGGCTTTTTATCTAAAGTAAATGATGAAACTTTTTCCGGTTTTTCAAAAGGATAATCAAACATCCATAGTTCTTCTCCTTCACTGTAGAACTTTTGAAAGTCTTCCGGAAAGTATTCTTTAATTTTCTGTCTGAAATCAGCAAGATCAATTTCTCCTTCAAAATCATCCTGAAGCATTTTTCTCCAATTGGTTTTGTCGGGAAGATGATCTTTTAAGGCAACTTCTATCATTCCGGCTTCGTAACGATTTTCTGTTCTGGCAATAGGCAAGGCAAACGTAGCGCCCTGATCGATCCATCTTGTGGGAATCTGGGTATTTCTTGTAACGCCCACTTTCACATCTCCTGTATAGGCAAGATAAACCGTGTGAGGCTGAAGCTGAATTTCTTTTTCTACTTCAAGGTCACGTTCCGCTACTCCCAGATGCGCTGTAGAGAGTTCAGGACGAATAATTGTATCACTTGCATAAGGACTTTCAAAAAAACAATTCTTACAAAAACCCATTCTGTAAACAGGCTTATCTTCCCCACAGTTTACACATTGAAACCCTACATGTTTTATGCTTAATTCCTTTCCAAACAGCTCATTCAAATGGATCAGGTCCCCTGAAAGATTGAGATAGTATTGAACCGGTTTTGCATCATAACTTGTCATTTTTAAAATTTGCCCTTGAAACTGCATATTATATTTATATTACTTTTTTAAGTAAATTTAATGATTATATTTTTCAAATAGTAAAATTTATATTTTTGTATTCATAAAAAACCACAGATGATTTATCTTGTAACAGGCGGCAGCGGTTTTATCGGTTCCCATTTGATTGAACAATTATTAAGAAATGGACATTCTGTCATAAACATTGACAATTTTGATAATTTCTACGGGTATCAGATAAAAATTAAAAATACTTTAGAGTCAATTGATAAAAATTCGGATTTTGAGTTTTCTGATAAAGTGGCTGATATCCAGCGTTTAATTTCCCTCACTCAATCTGCTCAATATTCTCTTTATTATCAGGATATCAGGGATAAAAAAGGACTTGAGAACATTTTTAAGCACCACTCCATTGATATGATCATCCACCTTGCTGCATTGGCAGGTGTACGTCCGTCTATTGAAAGACCCCTGGAATACGAAGAAGTAAATGTTCGTGGTACGATGAATCTTTGGGAACTGTGCAAAGAATATGGTATTAAAAAATTCATTTGTGCCTCTTCGTCAAGCGTTTACGGAAATAATGAAAAAACTCCTTTTGCAGAGACTGACAATGTAGACAATCCTATTTCGCCTTATGCCGCTACTAAAAAATGTGGAGAAATTTTAGGACACGTCTACCATCAACTCTATGGTATTGATATGATTCAGCTTAGATTTTTTACCGTTTACGGACCCAGACAGCGCCCGGACCTTGCCATACACAAGTTTACGAAACTGATCTCAGACCGACAGGAAATTCCTTTTTATGGTGACGGAAATACTGCCAGAGATTACACTTATATTGATGACATCATTGACGGAATTCTAAAATCTGTTACCTATCTGGAGAATCACACTCAGGTCTATGAAATCCTTAATTTAGGAGAAAATGAGGTCGTTACTTTATCTGAGATGGTCGCCACCATCGAAAATGCATTACAAATAACTGCCACCAAAAAAATTCTGCCAATGCAACCGGGTGATGTCACAAAAACCAATGCCGATATCACAAAAGCAAAGACATTAATAGGGTACAAACCAGACACAGACTTCCAAAATGGCATAAAAAAATTTGTGGAATGGTTTTTGAGAAAACGACAATAAGTAAATACTGACAGCGCTGCCATGCAGTTGATGACAGACATTTACAAGAAAAAATTATAAAAAGAATTGAAAATCAAGTATAAAAAAGTTTATTATACAACCTATTTTTATACTTTTGCAAAAAATTAGAAAATTATGTACTGGACATTAGAATTAGCATCCTATCTAAGTGACGCACCTTGGCCAATGACAAAAGCAGAGCTTATTGACTACGCAATCAGAACTGGTGCACCTATGGAAGTAGTAGAAAACCTTCAGGCAATTGAAGATGAAGGAGAGATTTATGAATCGATTGAGGAAGTTTGGAGTGACTACCCGACAGACGAAGATTTCCTTTGGAACGAGGACGAATATTAATAAAGCGATAAGCTTTAGGCCGCACGCTTAGAGCTTTTTTGCCCTTTTTATATATTAACTTACACGATAAGCGTGTCATTTAAAACGCTTAAAGCATCTTGCATTAAGCATAAAGCAAAAAATTTATGAGTTTTTTAAACAAAGTTCTTAAAGGGTTTTTGGGAGACAAAAAAGCGCAGGACCTAAAAGAAGTAAAAAAAGTTGTAACAAAAATCAAAGCTGTAGAACCAAACATCCAACAATTGTCGGATGATGGTTTGAGACAAAAAACTGCTGAGTTTAAAGAGAATATAAAATCTGCAACCAGCAAGATCACAGCTCAAATAGAACAGATTAAAGAGCAGATAAAAAATTCAACAAACGTTGACGAGAAAGAGGCTCTTTTCTCAAAAATTGAGTCTTTAAAGAAGGAATCATACGAAATTGAAGAAAAAGTGCTCCTTCAGGTTCTTCCGGAAGCCTTTGCATTGATCAAGGAAACCGCAAGAAGATGGGCACAGAATGGAGAAATCCGTGTAACAGCAAGTGACTGGGATAGAGAACTGGCTGCTGCCGGGAAAGATTTCGTTGAAATTCAGGGAGACCAAGCTGTTTGGAAAAACTCATGGGATGCTGCCGGAACTCCAGTAGTTTGGGATATGGTCCACTATGATGTTCAGTTTATCGGAGGTATTATTCTTCACAGCGGTAAAATTGCCGAAATGGCAACGGGTGAAGGTAAAACTTTGGTAGGAACATTACCTATTTACTTAAATTCACTTCCGGAAAGAGGAGTTCACGTTGTAACCGTGAATGACTATCTTGCTAAAAGAGACTCGGCTTGGATGGGACCATTGTATCAGTTCCACGGGATGTCAATCGATTGTATTGATAACCACCAGCCTAACTCAGACGGAAGAAGAAAAGCATACAACTCAGATATTACCTACGGAACAAACAACGAATTCGGTTTCGATTATCTGAGAGACAACATGGTCACTTCACCTTCAGAACTGGTACAAAGAGAATTGAACTTTGCGATCGTGGATGAGGTAGACTCCGTATTGGTAGATGATGCAAGAACACCATTGATTATTTCCGGTCCGGTTCCTCAGGGAGACAGACAGGAGTTTGATGTTCTGAAGCCGTCTATCGACAGGATTGTCGATGTTCAGAAAAAGACAGTTTCTGCCATCTTCAATGAAGCTAAAAAATTAATTGCTGCCGGAAATACTAAAGAAGGCGGTTTCAAATTACTTCAGGCCTACAGAGGTCTTCCTAAAAACAGACAATTAATCAAATTCTTATCGGAAAGCGGAAACAGAGCATTGCTTCAGAAAGTTGAAGCGCAATATATGCAGGACAACAACCGTGATATGCCGATCGTAGATAAAGATCTTTATTTCGTTATCGAGGAGAAAAACAACCAGGTTGACCTTACCGATAAAGGAGTTGAATATATGTCTCAGGGTAACTCTGACCCGAACTTCTTCGTTCTTCCGGATATCGGAACTGAAATCGCTGAAGTAGAGGCTAAAAACCTTTCTAAAGAAGAAGAATTCGAAGCAAAAGAAAGACTTTTCAGTGATTTTGCTGAAAAATCAGAACGTGTTCATACGATGAGCCAGCTATTGAAAGCCTACACATTATTTGAAAAAGATGATGAATATGTAGTAATTGATGGTGAAGTAAAAATCGTTGATGAGCAGACAGGTCGTATCATGGAGGGACGTCGTTATTCTGACGGTCTTCACCAGGCGATCGAAGCGAAAGAAAATGTGAAAATTGAGGCCGCTACCCAGACTTTTGCAACAATTACGCTTCAGAATTACTTCCGTATGTACAACAAGCTTGCGGGAATGACCGGTACTGCTGAGACAGAGGCTGGTGAACTTTGGGAGATCTACAAATTAGATGTTGTAGTGATTCCGACCAACCGTCCTATCTTAAGACATGACAAACAAGATTTGGTTTATAAGACCAACAGAGAAAAATATAACGCCGTAATTGAAGAGGTTGAAAAATTAACTGCCGCAGGAAGACCTGTATTGGTAGGAACAACGTCAGTTGAAATTTCTCAGTTGCTTTCAAAGGCGCTTCAATTAAGAAAAATTCCACACCAGGTACTGAACGCGAAACTTCACAAAAAAGAAGCGGAAATCGTGGCTGGTGCAGGACAGCCGGGAGTTGTAACAATTGCAACGAACATGGCTGGTCGTGGTACCGACATTAAGCTTTCAAAAGAAGTAAAAGATGCAGGAGGTCTAGCCATCATCGGTACTGAAAGACACGACTCAAGACGTGTTGACAGACAGTTAAGAGGTAGAGCCGGTCGTCAGGGAGATCCGGGAAGTTCTCAGTTCTATGTATCTCTTGAAGATAACCTGATGCGTTTGTTCGGTTCGGAAAGAATCGCTAAAATGATGGACAGAATGGGTCACAAAGAAGGTGAGGTTATTCAGCACTCTATGATCAGCAAATCTATTGAAAGAGCTCAGAAAAAAGTAGAAGAGAACAACTTCGGAACAAGAAAGAGACTTCTTGAATATGATGACGTAATGAACAAACAGCGTGACGTTATCTATAAGAGAAGAAAGAACGCCCTTTTCGGAGATCACCTGAAATATGACATCACAAATATGATTTTTGATGTGGCTAATTCTATCGTTGCGAAAGGAAAGGCAAGCGGAAATTATAAAGATTTTGAATACGAAATCATTAAAACATTTACAATGGAATCTCCGGTTTCTCAAAATGATTTTAATAATAAAAACATTCAGGATTTAACGAATATCTTATTCAAAGCTGCTCAGGAAGATTATCAGATGAAACTGAACTTACTGAAAGAGAAATCATTCCCAATCATTGAGAATGTCTATCAGAATCAGGGTTCAATGTTCAAAATGATCCAGGTTCCTTTCACCGACGGACACAAGACCATGACCATCGTAGCTGACCTTAAAGAAGCTTATGAAACTCAGTGTGAAAGCCTGGTAAATGACTTTGAAAAGAATATCACGCTATCGATTATCGATGAGAACTGGAAACTTCATCTTCGTGAAATGGATGACTTAAGAAGATCATCTCAGGGTGCAGTGTACGAGCAGAAAGATCCGTTGGTAATTTACAAACAGGAATCTTTCCACTTATTCAGTGAAATGATCGATAAATTGAATAAAGAAATTATTTCTTTCTTATACAAAGGAGAAATTCCTGCATAAGAAATAATTAACAATATGATACGAAAACCGTTCTGGCATTAGCCGGAACGGTTTTTTATTATGTATTGTATCATAATTTTATGATAAATGTCAATATTATTATTTATTTAGAATATTTAAAAATAATATATTTGCATAAAATTTGACTTTCATGAAAAATGTACTGATCTGTGCCTCAATGTTAGGTTCTATGGTAACTTTTGCCCAGAAAAATGATTCAGCCAACACCAAAAGCATTGATGAAGTAGTACTGATTAATACCTATATCAAAAAAGATAGTGAATATTCAAACAAGATGCCACTAAAGGCTATTGAAAATCCGCAAGTATATTCAAGTATTGATAAAGTCATTTTAGAAAATCAGGGACTTTATACCGTAGATGATGCTCTAAAAAACATCCCGGGATTACAACCGATGTGGACTTCAAATGGAAGAGCAGGTGATGGAGGAGCCTATGTAAGTTTAAGAGGTTTTGTATCAGCAAATTCTTTGCGAAACGGAGTACTGGGCGCTGTAACTGGAACTATTGATGCCATAAACCTTGAAAAAGTAGAGGTGCTGAAAGGTCCGTCAGGAACATTATTCGGAAGTTTATTGTCAAGTTACGGAGGAGTAATCAATAGAGTTACTAAAAAACCTTACGAAAAATTTGGAGGAAATATCAGCCTTGCCGGTGGCAGCTATAATACATACAGAGCCACAGTGGATATCAACACTCCCCTTACCCAGGACAAAAAGCTCTTATTCCGTTTAAACTCAGCTTATACGAATGAAGGTACTTTCCAATCAGAAGGATTCAGAAGAAATCTTGCCATTGCTCCAAGCTTAAGTTATAAACCTAATGACAGATTAAATATTAATCTGGATATGGAATTATTTCAGATGAAGAATATGACTGACCAGACCTTTTTCTTCTACTCAGGTAAATACCTCCAAAAAGTAAATAGCATCAAAGATCTTAACCTCGATTATAGAAATTCATATCTGGGAAAAGACCTTACCAATACAGGAAGAAGTATTAACTTCTTTGGACAGGTAAATTATAAAATTTCAAATTCAATAACTTCAAATACGAATTTCAGTACATCGTCCAGTTATTCTAACGGATTTATGCCTTATTTATATTTTATGGGCGATAGTGCAGACAATATGTATAGAAGTGACCAATCTACGAGAGATAGTAGAAAAAGATCTCTCAATTTTCAACAAAACTTTAATGGCGATTTCAAAATCGGAAATTTAAGAAACAGAGTTGTTTTAGGTTTCGATTATTTGAGGGTAAATAACAATCAGAACTTCTACGATGTGAATGGCTTTGATAAGGATGAAAAAGGAAACTCAATCCCTGTTCCTTTACATCAGCCTGGTTTTGATTATACAAATTTTAATGGGACAAGTCTTCAGTCTCAATACAATGCTTTAGCCGGAAAGGAATCTCCCTATTTAATAAAAGGAATTCAGGAAAACTACGCTGTATACCTTTCAAACGTGCTCAATATTACCGACAATCTTAATGTACTCATGGCCTTAAGAGTGGATAATTTCACCAATAAACCGGAGAGTTCAGGGGAAAATAAAAAACTTGACCAGACATTTTTTTCTCCAAAACTAGGTATTGTTTATGAGCTTATAAAGGATAAAGTTTCAGTTTTTGGAAATTATCAAAACAGTTTTAAGAACCTTAATTATTATCTGAACGCTTCAGGAGCCACTGTAACGCCTGTTCCGGAACAGGCCAACCAAATGGAAGGAGGAATCAAAACCAACCTATTTAATGGTAAAGTATCTTCTACATTCAGCTATTACAATATCAAAGTAAAAGATGTTTTAAGAAATGCGATTGGCGCTGCAGATCCACGAGCGCAGGTACAGGACGGAACTATTATAAGCCGTGGTGTCGAGTTGGAAATCAATGCTTACTTACTAAAAGGCTTCACAGCAATTGCCGGATTCAGCTACAATGATTCAAAATACACTCAATCTGATGAGTCTGTGCTCAATAGAAGACCGAACACTGCAGGTTCACCCTACCTTGCAAATCTGTATGCCAGCTATCAGTTTTTAGACGGCAAACTGAAAGGTTTAGGATTCGGAATTGGAGGAAATTATGCCAGTGAAAATAAGATTGTCAATAACTTCAATACAGCAGACCAAACAAACGAAGTATTTACTTTGCCTTCTTACGTTGTCCTTAATGCCAGTGCTTATTATGATGCTAAAAAATTCAGAATTGGGGTAAAAGTAGACAACTTTACCAATCAACATTACTGGATCGGATATACCACAGCCAATCCACAAAGGTTAATTAACGCCGTAGGAACTTTCACTTATAAATTCTAAACTGTTACAATAAAATAAATTACTTCTCACCCTTATAAAACAATGAAAAAACTGACGATTGGAGCAGCAGTATTAACTTCGATGTTAACGCTCGCACAGGAAAAAGACACCATTAAATCTAATAATATTGAAGAAGTTGTTGTCAACGGAAGATATTATAAAAAATATGTTGAAAAAGAGGGTTCATCATCTCTTCGACTGGATGAGGCACTGATCAAAATACCTCAGAACATTTCGATCATTACCAATAAGGCTCTGGAAGACCAGCAGGTTACTACTTTAAGTGACGGCGTTCTTAGAAACGTAGCAGGAGCACAAAGGCTTGAACACTGGGGTGACATGTATACGAGAGTAAATATGAGAGGATCCAGAGCAGCCGCTTTTATGAATGGAGTTAATGTAACCTCTAACTGGGGACCCTTAAGCGAAGATATGAGTTACGTAGATCATATCGAATTTATCAAAGGACCATCCGGATTTTTAATGTCAAATGGAGAACCTAGCGGAATCTATAATATTGTTACAAAAAAACCTACCGGAAAGGCACTAAACGGAACAGCAAGAGTAACTCTTGGAAGTTTCAATATGTATAGAGGAGAAACCGATATTGATACCAAAATTACAGACAAGGTTGCTTTCAGATTAAATATGATGGCTCAGAACAAAAAAAGCTTCAGGGATTATGAGTTTAACGACCGGTATATAATCAACCCATCATTAAAAGTAAATCTTACTGACAAAACCACTGTAATAGCTGAATACATCTATCAAAAAGCTAAAATGTCTGAAGTAGGATCTGCTTATGTTTATAGTTTCGAAGGTTATGGTAAAAAACCTGTTGAATATACCGTGTCTGATCCCGGAATTGATCCTACAAGAATTACAAATCATACAGTTAATTTAAATTTACAACATAAATTTAATGATAACTGGAAATTGACAACCCAACTTTCATACGTAAATGAATACACGATGGGAAGTGATATCTGGCCAGGTAAATTTATTTCTGATACAAAGTTCATAAGAACTCTTAATTTCTGGGAAGCAAGTAACGTAATGAAATTTGGACAAGTATTCCTGAATGGATACCTGAAAACAGGCCCGGTTTCACATAAAATATTGACAGGTCTTGATCTCGGTTCTAAAAAATATCTGGCTGATTGGTCTAAAAGCGGTCCTCTGGATACCGAAGAAAAACCTTTTGACCTGAATGCAGGAACTTATACTCCACCAAGTGCAGGTTATCCTAAATTTGACAATCAAGGAAAATCATTGTTAGAAAGAGCAACTCCTTATGGTACTATTGAGCAGGAATATACCGGATTATATTTACAGGATGAATTAGGCTTTCTCGATGATGCACTTAGATTAACTGTAGCTGCACGTTATACTAATGTAAAAGAAAACAGCTACGGAACGAAAACAGAAGCCAACAGAATTACTCCTCGTATCGGTTTAAGCTATTCAATTGATACCAACACTTCTGCTTATGCATTATATGATCAAGCATTTACCCCACAGTCAGGACTATTCAGAGATGGAACTACAGCAAAACCAATTACAGGAAATAGCATGGAGATTGGATTCAAAAGAGATTGGTTTAATGGAAAATGGAATACAACATTATCCCTTTATAATATCAATAAGAACAATGCTATTTCTGGTGACCCTACAGATATTACAGGTGTTTTTTCTATTCTTTTGGGTAAAACACGTGTTCAGGGATTGGAGTTTGATTTGAAAGGAGAAATTACAAAGGGGTTTAATGCCATTCTTAACTATGCATTTACCGAGAATAAGTTCACAGAAACAACAGCCAAAGCAACGAAAGGAGATCTTGTTCCAGGATATGCAAAACACACAATTAATGGTTGGTTAAACTATACATTTACTCAGGGAGATCTTGAAGGTTTTGGATTAAGTTTTGGAGGTACTTTTCTAGGAGGAAGAAGTACATGGAACTGGGGAAGCACAAATGCTCCTTTACAAATGAATGATTATCTGAAGTTTGATGCCGGACTATCATGGGAAAATCCTCAATTCAGAGTAGGCTTAAATGTTTTCAATGTTTTCAACAGATATCTGTATAGTGGAAGCAGTATTAACTTTACAATGGCTGACGCTAACAACACTCAAAGAGGAGGATACTATTATCAGGCAGAAGCACCACGAAACTTTAGAATTTCATTAGCATACAAATTTTAATACTATATAAAGGTTAACCCCCAATTGGGGTTAACTTTTTGCTATGAGAAAAAAGCATCACCATAAAAAGAAAGTTTCTGCGACAAAGAAATGGTCTGCCAAACTGCATTTGTGGTTTGGTTTATCGGTTGGTATCATTATTTTCATTATCTCTCTTTCAGGGACTTTGTACATTTTTAAGGATGAAGTACAAAATAGTCTTCGGAGGGAAGTAATCTATGTAAAGCAAAATGAGGTCAACTCAAAACCTTTATCGATCAATCTTCTTCGTGAGAAAGTAAGTCTGGAACTTAATGAACAATATCCGATAAGCTCAGTTGAGATCTCTCTGGATAAAAATAAATCTTACCGTTTCCTTTACTATGAAAAAAGCAAAAAAGGATGGAATTACTTCCAGCAGGTTCTCATCAACAAGCAGGTGTATGTCAATCAGTATACCGGAGAAATTCTTGCCGTTTACAATGAAAAATATGATGTATTTAATATCCTTAAATATATCCACTGGGGACTTTTATTCAATTCTGAGTGGGGACCGTACATCACAGGAATTCCTACCGTATTGTTTATCATCATGCTGATTACAGGAATCATTTTATGGTGGCCTAAAAACAAAAACGCCCGCAAAGGAAGATTCTGGTTCAACTGGGAAAATGTAAAAAACTGGAAGCGTAAAAACTATGACCTTCACAATATCTTAGGATTTTATGCCTCTTTTATTGCGTTAATCATGTGTGTTACTGGAATTTACTTCGCTTATCCCTATGTAAAGAACACTTTTAACCTCGCACTTTCAGGTTCCTGGGAACTTCCAAAAGATAAGGAAATCAAATCTCCTGACTCATTGATCGTAAAAAATGATGCTGTTTTTGATATGGCTGCACTTCAGGCACAAAAATTATATTCTGGGTCATCGAGTTTCAGAATAACTTTAAACGGCAAAAATAAAAAAGGAAAGGAGCTCAAAAACCTTCCCGTTACCGTGTATGGAAAGGATGGAAGGTTTAGTGAAAGAAACCTGCTTACCTTCGATAAATATTCGGGAAAACTACTCAACAATAAACCTCATCACAAACTCAATACTGCAGAGAAGTACTCAAATGCCAATTACGACATCCATACCGGATCTTATTTCGGACTGTTTGGAAAAATCATTTGGTTTATCGCAGGCCTCATCTGCACCTCACTCCCCGTTACCGGATTTCTGGTCTGGTGGGGGAAAAGAAAAAAACAAGGAAAGAAAATATAATGAAAAAAGCGATTTTATCAGCTGCCTGTTTAGGAACAACAATGGCTTTTGCGCAAGTCAAGGATTCTTTACAGACAAACAATGTGGATGAGGTGGTGATGACTGCATCCAGAAAAAAAGAGAACATTAAAGAAGTTCCCAGCTCCATCACCGTGGTTGGAGAAAAGCAGATTCAGTCTCAGCTGACGGTCAATTCAGATATTACAAGCATCCTGCAGTATACCGTTCCCAGTTTAGGAACGAATTCCGGGCAAACTTCAAATACCGGACAGACCTTAAGAGGTCGCCAGGTACTGGTCTTGATTGACGGGATTCCGCAGTCTACGCCACTAAGAAACGGAGCCAGAGATTTAAGATCCATTGACCCTTCTGCAATTGAAAGAGTTGAAGTGATTAAAGGAGCTTCTTCTATCTACGGAAACGGAGCAGATGGTGGAATTATCAATTACATTACAAAAAGAAATAAAACAGACAGGAAGATTTCCGGAATATCACAGATCGGCTTTACAGGACAGCCTTACGGAGGTACTCTCGGAATAAGAGCCAGCCAGCTTCTCTCCGGAAAAGTCAACAAATTTGACTATACCCTTTCATTGGCCTATGAACGAACAGGGTATATGAAAGATGCCGACGGTGTTTATCTGAGTCCTACTTACAGCACTGCTAAAATGGACAATTACAACGGCCTTTTGAAATTGGGATATACCATTAATGATAACCAGAGAATTGAAGCTTCCTATATCGGCTATTCTTCAAGATCTGATCTTAATTTAGGTCTAAGTACCGGAAAATACGGAAGCAAGCCTACAATTGGTGAAGGGTTGGGAAAAGGACTGGAAACAACACCACAGGGAACCCCGAAAAACCATAATATCAGACTGAGCTATGACAATAAAAACCTGTTTGCAGGAACGTCATTGAATATTAATCTTTATTATCAGGATTTTAAAACCGTTTACGGATACAGCGACACGTTTTTCAATGGTGGCCAATCGAATGTGATCTCTAAAAAAGCCGGCGCGAGATTCAATTTTGACACCCAGCTATGGAATTCTGCCAACTCTCAGGGAGAGATTATCTACGGTGCCGATATTCTGAATGATGAAACCGTACAAAAACTGGAAGACGGAAGATTCTGGACCCCTAATATGAGCATGACGAATATTGCTCCGTTCCTGTTAGCTAAAATTGATCTGTTCAAAAAACTAACGATTAAAGCAGGAGTTCGTTATGAAAACATTAAAGTTAATGTAGATGACTTCAACACCCTTTCTGTCCTTAAAACTGATGGAACTTTTACCAAAAGTATTCCTGTAGCAGGAGGAAAACTTAACTACAATGCTTTGGTAGGAAACATCGGATTGCGTTACAATATTGAGCCTTCTATCAATCTTTTTGCAAGCTTCTCACAGGCCTATTCTATCAATGAACTCGGAAGAATTTTAAGAACCTCAACTTCGGAAACGATAAAAAACCTTGAAACCAAACCTATCATTGTCAATAATTACGAATTGGGAGCAACAGGACAGCTTTCCAGCTGGCTTACTTATGAGTTGACTTCTTATGTAAGTACATCAAAATTAGGAGCTTCATTTGTACAAAGCCCGGACAGAGCCCTGATGATCCAGAGATCTCCGGAAATAGTATACGGTGTGGAAGGTTTCCTACACTTTAGTCCTGTAAAATGGGTCCAGTTCGGAGGAAGCTACAGCTGGATGGAAGGAATTACATCTGTAAAAGATGACGGAGACTATTCCACGAAGATTAATAACAGCAGGATTTCTGCGCCAAAAGTGCTGGCTTATGTTCAGGCAAAGCCCATTCCGGCTTTATCTGTAGGAGTAGATATGCTTCATTCATTCACTCAAAACAGGTTTGATCCAAACTCCAAAACAGGGCTATATGCCTATGGTGAAGGATATGTCCCTGAATATACCGTCTTCAATTTCAAATCAAGTTACGAAGTAACTACCAACTGGAGATTGTCTCTGGGAGTTGAGAATGTATTCAATAAAAAATACCAGCCTGCTATTGCATGGTGGACTGCCAGAGACAATGAATTCGTCAATTCATTGGGTATGAGAGGAACCTTTATGATTGAATATAAATTTTAATTAATCTAAATAAAAAGTAAAGTTTATCTTTGCAGTACTTTACGACTGACATGAGGAAAAAGCATCATCATAAAAATAAGCCGGGATTTTTTAAGAAATGGTCTGCCAAACTACATTTATGGTTTGGGTTGGGAATCGGTTTTTTAATCTTTATCATTTCCATTACCGGTGCGCTGTATGTCTTTAAAGATGAGGTAGAAAACTTTACCCGCAAAGATGTCATTTACCACAACGAGCAAAATATTGAACAAAAGCAGATCCTTCCTATCCGTGTGATGGAAAAAGCTGTTGCAGAGCAGGTCAAAGAAAAATATCCTATTCACTGGGTCAATATTCCTATTGACAAGAAAATGTCGTATATGTTCTTCTGGTATGAGCATAATACCAAAGGATGGAACTACTTTGAGGAGTTTCCGGTCTATAAACAAGCTTATGTAAACCCCTATACAGGAAAAGTACTGAGAGTCTACGATGAGAAAAACGGATTCTTTAATATCGTAAAAATGATCCACTGGAGCTTCCTTCTGAAGCAGGACTGGGGAACTTATGTGGTAGGAATTCCTGTTATTATTTTCATCATTATGCTGATCAGCGGAATTATCTTATGGTGGCCTAAAAATAAGGCAGCAAGGAAACAGCGTTTTGCCTTCAAATGGAAAAATATCAAAAGCTGGAAAAGAAAAAACTACGATCTTCATAATGTATTAGGCTTTTACGCCTCTGTTTTCGCTTTAATCTTCTCTATCACCGGGCTGTTTTATGCTTTCTTTGTAGTACAGGCAATGATCTACGTGATTTTTTCGGGTGGAGAAACAAAATACCCGGATTTCTCTCACATTAAGACCAAAGCTCCTATCGAACTGAGAACAGAAGGGACGTTAGACAAAATTATTAATACGGTAAAAGAAAAATATCCGGATTCATACGGCTTTGCAATAGATCTTGGACATGAGCATATGGATGATCACGAACATCCGAACTTTGAGGTCTATGTAAAACATTTGTCTTACTCTTATCATAAAAGCAGCAGCCTTATTTTTGATGAAAATTCAGGTGAGCTTCTCCACACTCACGATCCTAAAGACAAAAACTTTGGTGAAAAAGTAGTAAATGCCAATTATGATATTCACGTGGGAGCTATTTTAGGCCTTCCGACAAAGATCATTGCTTTTATTGTGAGTCTTATCTGCGCTTCACTTCCGGTAACAGGATTTATGATTTGGTGGGGCAGAAAAAAGAAAAAAGTGATAAAAACTGCTTAAAATATTAAATTATATTGGGTTGAGCATCTATTAATACAATCTTTTTTATAATTTTAGAGCCTAGAATTTAATCATAGAAATGTCGTTAATAGATTTATCAAAACAAGTTGCCCTGGGAGTTGACATCGGTGGTACCAATACCAAATTCGGAATCGTAAACCATCGCGGAGAAGTTCTGGATAAGGGAAACCTGAAAACCGATGCATACGAAAAAATTGAAGATTTCATCGATGCTTTATATGAACATGTGTCTCCTTTAATGGAAAAACACGGTACTGAAAAACACTTCGACGGAATCGGAGTAGGTGCTCCCAATGCCAACTATTACAAGGGAACAATAGAGCTGGCTCCTAATCTGCCCTGGAAAGGTGTTATTCCTTTTGCAGAGCTGATGAAAGCTAAATTCAATTTACCTTGTACGGTAACCAATGATGCCAACGCGGCTGCTCTAGGAGAAATGCTTTTCGGTGCAGCAAGAGGAATGAAAGATTTTATCATGATTACCTTGGGAACAGGCGTGGGAAGCGGAATTATTGCCAATGGAAACTTAATCTACGGACATGACGGTTTTGCAGGAGAACTGGGACACACGATTGTAAAGCCCGGTGGAAGAAAACACTGGAGTACCGGCTCTGAAGGGAGTCTTGAAGCGTACGCCTCTGCAACAGGAATTACAATTACGGCAAAAAAAATGAGAGCCGAGTTCCCGGAATCTATGCTGAATCAGTATCCTGAAGACGCCATAAATTCTAAAACGGTCTATGAATGCGCTATGAAAGAAGATCCTATCGCCATTGAAGTCTTCAGATATACCGGACAAAAACTTGGAGAGGCATTAGCGAATTTTGTCATGTTCTCTTCACCGGAAGCAATCCTTTTATTCGGAGGAGTGATCAAAGCCGGAGACTTTATTTTAAAGCCTGCAAAACTTCATATGGAAAGAAATCTACTTCCTATATTCAGAAACAAAGTAAAACTGGTATTCAGTGAGCTTAACGAAGCCGATGCTGCTATTTTAGGAGCAAGTGCCTTAGTTTGGGAAAAATAACTGAATATCTCTGTAAATAATATGAAGCATCCTTTGAGGGTGCTTTTTTATTTCCCGCAGATTCGCAGAATTTCTACTGAGAAATCATTCGTCCCATCTATCAGAGCAATTGAAGCTAAGCTTTTAAAATTATGCTGAAATGAAAACTTTTTTCATATTTTTGATAGGCTTTTCCGAAACATCTTTAGGTGGAAGAAAAGATCATTAAATAGAATAATTACTAAAAATGGATAACAATAATTTAGAGCAAATCACTTTCGGAGGCGGTTGTTTCTGGTGCGTAGAAAGCTGTTTCAATATGTTGAAAGGTGTACAATCAGCCATCTCGGGATATTCCGGAGGGCATAAGGATAATCCCACCTATCAGGAAGTATGCACCGGTGAAACCGGCCATGCAGAAGTAGTACAGATCACTTATGATCCGGCAGTTATTTCTTATGAACAGCTGATGGATGTGTTTTTCTTTCTTCACGATCCTACTCAGCTCAACAGACAGGGGAATGATATCGGAACCCAATACCGTTCCGTTATTTATTATAAAGACGATGCAGAAAAGGTAAAGGCCGAAGAAGCGATTAAAGTCTCTCAGGAATCAGGAAGATGGCCAGGAACTTATGTGACAGAATTAACAAAGTTCGACAAATTCTGGCCTGCAGAACAATATCATCAGGGATACTATAATGAAAATCCTACACAACCTTATTGCAGCGCTGTCGTGGGACCAAAAATTCAGAAATTCAAAAAGCATTACGGAGAAATGGGAATGCTGAATGCAGAATAATACGGAGCGGAGAGAAATCTTCGCTTTTTTTATGGGCTGAAGGTTTGAAAAAAAAGTAATGAGCGAAAACATCATTCAAGCTCTATCGTGTCTTTCTGTTTGCCAGCATATTTAAAGATAATAAGAGAGGTTGATTTTCTCAATTCTCTTCCATTATCAGGATCTATTCCATCGTCTGTAAAAAATTCTACTTCATTATTATACTTTGAATACCATGTTTTTCCCACTGCATTTAAATCAGTCAAGGTATCTTTTCTCATAATCTTTTTAAAATATTGAAATTTATGTTCATTCATGGCTACAATATCAATCCCCGGATTAATGTAGCTACTATCTGTAGCAATATATCTCTCGCCATTCCAATACATATATTTCTTTTCAATATGAGGTTTCACCTCAGACATAAAGCTTAAAGCAGAATACTGATTATGATTAACCTTTTTATTATTGGAAAAAAGAACATTCCCTGTGACAAGGCATATAAGAAAAGTAATTTCCATAATACCCAAGCCATTTTGTTTAATAAATTCGGGCATTTTAAAATGTTGTTCATTCGTAATATTAATAATCAACTTTGAAAACTTTTCTGATATAGACTCCTCATCTTCATCAACAGTTATTTTAACCGTTGTTTTATTACTATCATCTTCCTTCTTGACAAAAGTTCGTGAAAATTCGGCAAAGTCTTTATAACCAAGATAACGACTCATTACATTCAGCCTATCAGGTTGAATATTAATATCCCCTTGATCTTTAATAAAAGCGTCATAATATCTCCCAAAACTCTTATCGTTGATATCAAAGCCTAAATCTTCTTTAAAATAAAGCCATAAATAAGACGAAAGGCCATTCTTAGTATCCCTTTGAGAATCCTCCCTTGCCTTATTGAACACCTCATGAATTAGTAGTTTTTTCTTGGACATATATCGTTTTTTGAGTATTTACAAAATAGATGATTCTCACTCATACCACATTACGGATTACCGTAATACAATCCCTGTCCATTTTCTGTCTATCGATGTCTATCCTTTGTCTAACTAATGCGTCACATCTTGTCGCATCTTTGTCATAAGAAAATCAGTGATAAACAAAACATTACAAAAACAAATTTACAAAACTGATTTTATAATCACCTGATAAAACGGAGGAAAACTCCGGGTTGGGAAGCAGATGTTTCTCCTCCGTTTTTGAAGGTTCACTTCCCAAAAATTTAGAAGCGCTTCAAATTTTTTACTCGTGTAGCTCTACCTGTGATCGGTTTCACTGGCAACTACAGAAATGCTCAAATTTTAAATTGTAAGGAAATGATCCAGTTTATATTAATGCTATTAGGTTTAGCATTCCCAAATAATAACGCGAATACAACAACAGATAACAATCCGGCTCCGGTAACAGTACATGCATCTGTTGAATTAGGAGAAGATACTGGAGGTGAGACCGCACCCACTCTTCCACCTAAAAAGTAAAGACAAACCACTCTTCATGAGTGGTTTTTTTATATTTTAGTACCATGATGAAATATTTACCTTTTTTGTTGTTATTCCTTTTTTCATGTCAGAAAAAAATTGTCGAAGATCAAAGTAGTATTGAGGGAAATAACCTCTATGATCAAGGCATTGGATTATTGCTTAAAGATGATGTTACAGCGTACTCAAAGTTTCAACAAGCAATAAATTATTTTGCTAAGCAAAAAGACTCATCTAATATATCGAAAAGCTTAATTTGCCAAGCCATTGCACAAAAAAGCAGCGGAGATATATTAGGTGCAGAAGCAACATTAGTGGAGGCATTAAAAATGATGAAAGAAAATGATGAAAGTTTTTTTTCCGTTTATGATACGATGGCCAATCTAAAATTAGATCAAAAAGAATATAATGATGCTATCAATTGGTATAATAAAGCACTCTCTGAAAAAATTCCAACCGAAGAAAGCAGGATTAATATTTTATGCAACAAATCAGTCGCTGAATTTAAAACAGGAAAACACTACGAAGCCTTAAAAATATTATATTCTATCAATCTATCAAAAATTAATAATCAGAATTTGGTTAACAGAATTAAAGACCTTATTGAATATGTAAAATGGTTGGACAACAAAACCTATCCAGCAACAGAAAAAATAGAACTTATATTAAAAGATAAATTAAAAAATGAGGATTTTTGGGGAGCTAATTCTTGCTACTCTCATTTAGCAGAAATAAATCAAAATCTAGAGCCAACGAAGTCTCTGCACTATGCACAGCAAATGTATGATAATGCTATTAAAATAAAAAGTCCGGATGATAGGCTACAAGCTATAGAGCGAATAATTCTAGTGGATGATCCGTCCCATTCCAAACAAAACTTTAAAGAATATAAAATTCTTTCAGATAGCATTGAAGCCAGCAGAAATAATTATCGAAAACGTTTTGCTTTCATTAAATACGACAGTGAAAAGAAAGAAACAGAAAACCAAAGATTAAAAGCAAAAGATGCAGAGAACAAAATTGAAATCTTACAGAGAAATATCGGAATAACTACCCTACTCGTTCTGTTAACAGTGGGATATTTCTGGTATAGAAGGAGAAAAAAACGTCTTCAACAGGAAAAAGAACTCGAGGTAAAGAACACTGAACTCAAATATTCTAAAAAAGTACATGACAAAGTGGCCAATAAAGTCTACCATGTCATGTCCGAAGTAGAAAATATTCCTGTTATTGACAAAAACGAATTGCTGGATAAGTTGGAAAGTATTTATCATATTTCCCGTGATATTTCCTATGATGACAAAGATCTGGTTCTGGAAAAAGATTTTTCAAAGCAACTATCAAAAATGTTGAAATCGTATTCTTCGGATACCATTAAAGTTCCTATTATTGGCAATGAAGAGGATATTTGGAGTGGAGTCTCAGATACTGCTAAAAGCGAAATCTTCTATATTATGCAGGAATTGATGACCAATATGAGAAAACACAGTAAAGCAGATCGTGTGATGATTGATTTTGAAAGAGAAAATAACCTTATTATCATTTTATATTCAGATAACGGAGTGGGAATTCAAGAACACATTCCCAGAAATGGCTTGAAAAATACGGAATCCCGTATAAATTCTATAAACGGAACAATTAATTTTGAAACGCAAACAGAAAAGGGATTAAAAATAAACCTTTCATTTCCAGTCAAAAAATAAAATTATGTTTAAAAAAGTACTAATAGCCGAAGATTTTGAAAGTTTTAATATTTCCGTCCAAAAAGCCGTTGAAGAACTGAAAATTGAAACTGTAGATAATGTACATTATTGTGATGATGCATGGATGAAGGTAAAAAAAAGTATACGGGAGAAAAGCCCTTATGATTTATTAATTACTGATTTATCCTTTGATACAGACCATAGAGAGCAAACTTTAAAAAACGGGAAAGAACTTGTGGATGCCATTAAAGAAGAGGCACCCCCTATTAAAATCATTGTTTTTTCTATTGAAAACAGGCCGGAAATAGTCGAAAATCTTTTTACGACCCATCATATCAATGGATTTGTTTCCAAGGGACGGGAAGATATCAAAGAATTGAAACGGGCCATAAAAGCCGTTCACAATAATGAAAAATACATTTCTTCGAATGTAAAAGACTCTATCAAGAATAAGAATTCCTACGATTTTACAAAGTTTGATAAAATCCTCGTCAAACTCCTTTCTGAAGGAATGATTCAAAAAAATATACCCGATTATTTAAAAGAAAATAATATCAGACCATCCAGTCTAAGCAGTGTTGAAAAATCACTCAACAACCTTAAAGAATCCCTGGGAGTACTTAATAATGAGCAACTCATCGCACTTTGCAAAGATTGGGGTATTATCTAACCCAGCTATCAAAATACAAACCTTTCACTTTCTGAAAGGTTTTTTTGTTTTTACGGTTAACCGTAAGGATTGGCTGTTGAAGAGTTATATTTTTGGATCATAAATAAAACAAAACAATGGACCTTAAAATCAAACTTGAGCAATTACAGCAAAAAGTATCAGGATTAAAAGATCAGATCAGTACTGAAGAAGCAACGAAAAATGCTTTTGTAATGCCCTTTATACAAATTCTGGGTTATGACATCTTTAATCCTACAGAAGTAGTTCCTGAACATGTTTGTGATATCGGAACAAAGAAAGGAGAAAAAGTAGATTACGTAATCAAAAATAATGACGAGCCCATTTTCATAATTGAATGCAAACACTGGAAAGAAAATGCAGATGCTCATAACTCTCAACTTCATAGGTATTATCATGTATCAAAGACAAGGTTTGGTGTTCTCACAAATGGGATCATATATAACTTTTATACAGACCTTGAAAAGCCAAATATTATGGATGAAAAACCATTTTTCACTATCAATATCGAGGACTTAAAAGATAGCTCAATTAAAATATTGGAAAGTTTTACCAAAAAAGATTATAATCTGGAAAGTATATTAGATTCTGCCGAAGCCCTAAAATATATTAAGGCAATAAGAAAAGAATTTGAAAAAGAAATCGAAACCCCATCTGATGAAATGGTAAAGCTTCTGGTCAGCAGATTCTTTGAAAAGCCTATTACCGCAAACAGAATGATTTCTTTTAAAGAATATACCAAAAAGGCATTAACAACATCCATCAACGAATCTATTAGTTTCAGACTCAAATCAGCATTAAATATTAATGAGCAAATTGAAAAACAAGATGATGAGGTAAAATCTGCTCAGCCAATAGATGAAAATAATGAATCTAAAATTGTCACAACGGAAGAAGAGCTGGAAGGATTCCAGATTGTAAAAGCGATCATGCGCGAAAAAATTCCTGCAACCCGAATTGCATATAGAGATACCCTATCCTATTTTGGAATTCTCCTAGATGACAACAACAGAAAACCATTGTGTAGACTCCACTTCAATACGGCAAATAAATATATTGAAACATTTCACAATGGTAAAGATTCGGGTGAGAAAGTATTGCTCAATAATCTGGAGGAGATCTATACATTTAGAGAAGAACTTCACAGAACACTAGAAAATTATTAAACAATGGCTGTATTTGCAATTCCTAATCCAAAAAAAACTTTGCATGTAGATTTTTCTCTTGACAGAATTAAAGAATGTGCAAAAAATATAACCCTGATTAATTCAAAATATCGTTTATTCTCTAGTAATGAGATTTTTAATCAATTTACCTATGAGTCCTTTGAATTTTTGAGTTTAGGAGTTTATATTGATATTAATTTAAATTCTGTCTCAGATAATAAAACTGAAATCAGTATTGAAATCAGACGAAAAATAGGAACCTTTAATGAATCTCATGAAGTTAACCATGCCAATGATCACATTGTAAATATTGTACATTATCTTTCCCAATTAACCTTTATGTCACCTGAACAAATCAGTCTACTAAAAGCAAAAGAACAGAAAGCGGTTCCGGTCATAATTAAAAGCAAGAAAGATAAGAATACAGCCACTATATTAGCTTTTTTCCTTGGCGGGATAGGTATACACAGATTCTACCTGGGACAAACCGTAATGGGAATTGCTTACATATTATTTTGCTGGACTTTTATTCCTGCATGCATTGCCTTTATAGATTTCTTTGTATTCATCTTTACTTCACAAGATAAGTTTGATTTAAAATATAATCGCTAAAACCACCATGAAACCATTATATAAATAATAAAAAACTACTACTATGAAAAAACTACTTTTCACCAGCCTTTTAGGCCTTGGATTATTGTTACCGGCTAATTTTTCTGCCACCACAAACACCGTTACCTCCGCTAAGGAATTAACCGCTAAAAAACCAAAAAAGAGCAAAAGCAACAAAAAAAGTAAATATACAACCTCAAGATCATCACGATCTTACTCAAAAAACAGTGGAGGATGTACCTACAATGGAAATCAACTCTATGTAGGATCAAGAGGCGGATGCTATTACTACTCGGGGAGCAGTAAACAATATGTAGACAGATCTTATTGCTCCGGATGCAATTAAAATACAGGACTAATAACCATGAAAAAAGGTATCCTTGCGGGGATACCTTTTATTTTATTTCCTGATCATTTCCGTATGCGGAATATCATCTTCCAGGTATTTGTTTCCCGTGTCTACAAAACCGAAATCACTGTAAAATTTCAACAGATAATCCTGTGCTGAAATTTTAATTTCAGAAGTATGAAAACGATTTTCTATAGTTTCCACGGCATAATTGATTAATAGTTTTCCCAAGCTCTTTCCTCTGGCCTGCGCTGTAGTCAACACTCTGCCGAATGAAGTTTCATCATATTTTATCCCTTTGTCAAAAACCCTGCAATAAGCAAGCACCTGCCCATCCTCCTCGGCCCAGATATGAACCGCTTTCTGATCATAATCATCCAGATCGGGATAAGGACAGTTCTGCTCAATGACAAAGACATCTATACGCGCTTTCAATACTGCATAAAGCTCCGGAACGGTAAATTCGTCAAATGTTTTAATTTTCCAGATCATATTACTCATCGAAACTTACATTATTGTTCTTTAAGAAATCATTGGTCTTTTCTATAAACTTCAAAATCTCGTCTCCTCCTTCTTTCTTTTCAGCTGAAGTAACATATAACTCGGGAAGGTCTTCCCAGGTTTTATGAAGCTCGGTTTTATAATCTTCAACATTTTTAATGACAGCATTAGGCTTGAGCTTGTCAGATTTCGTAAAGACGATTGAAAAAGGAACACCACTTTCACCACACCATTGGATGAATTCCAGGTCAATTTTCTGAGGATTATGTCTGGAATCTACCAATACAAACAAATTGACAAGGTTCCTTCTGTTCAGAATATAATTGGTGATCAGCTTTTCAAAATCTTTTCGCTGAACTTTTGAAACCTTTGCATATCCGTACCCCGGCAAATCGGTAAGATACCAGTTTTCATTTACCAAAAAATGATTGATCAGCTGTGTCTTTCCGGGTGTTTGCGAAGTTTTAGCTAAATCTTTATGATTCATCATCGCATTGATCAATGACGATTTTCCTACATTAGATCTTCCGATAAAAGCATACTCAGGAATATTAGGTTCAGGACACTCCTGCCATTTTCCACTACTCTTTACAAACTCTGCTGTCTTAATAACCATTTTTGAATGTATTTTAGAAAAATAAACCACTAAGAAAAGCTCTTAATGGTTATAATATTTATTTTAAACTTTATCTTTTATCCAGTTGAACAGGATCTCATTGAATTCATCTGGTTTTTCCATCATCGCTGCGTGGCCACAATGGTCTATCCAGAATAAATCCGAATTCGGAATAAATTTATGCATATCTTCCGCAACTTCCGGAGGAGTTACATTATCCTGTTTTCCCCAGATTAAACAAGTTGGGGTTGTAATCTTAGGAAGATCATTCAACATATTGTGTTTGATGGCACTTCTGGCCAGCATCACCGTTTTTATTCCTTTCATACGGTCATTTACCACTCCGAAAACTTCATCTACAAGATCTTCTGTAGCTACCTTAGGATCATAAAACACTTCTTCCGTCTTCTTTCTGATGTAAGATCTGTCGTTCTTTCTCGGAAAACTATCCCCGAAAGTTCTTTCGTATAATCCTGAGCTTCCCGTTAAAACAAGAGTTTTTACAAGATCCGGTCTTGCCAAGGTTAATATAAGCCCTATATGCCCTCCCATTGAGTTTCCTACAATAGAAACAGGTCCGGAAATATGACTTTCTATAAACTTGATAATATATTTTGCTAAAGTGGTAAGATTCGTATTGAGTACCGGCAGATCGTAAATAGGCAGCTGAGGAACATATACCTTATATCCTCTTTCCGAAAAAAAATCTACCATTTTATCGAAATTACTCAAACCACCCATTAACCCGTGCAACAGCACTAATGGATGTCCTTCTCCCGCTTCTACATAGGAATATTTCTTTTCTTTTTTTGTACTAAATATCATAAGTCGCCTTAATAAAGCCCTGCAAAAATACAAATTAAACCTCAAAAATATTTTGATTATCCTAATTTAAGATAAAAATAATACAATATTCTCCTTTTTAACTTTTTTTTTGAAAACCTCTTTACTATGGCTTAAATAACACTTTTAGCAACTGACAACATATCAGTATTTTACGTTCTTGAAATTAAATCTTTGATAAAACTTATTAACATTGAGTCAAAAAGTGGGAAAAAGTGGGAAATTTTGGAAATTATTATATAAATTTGTCCCAAATGAAAAATTTCATTGGGACATATGAGTGTAAAATTGACGACAAAGGCCGCTTAAAAGTTCCTTCATCTTTAATCAAACAGATGGAAAACTTCGACGATAAGGCGTTTGTAGTCAAAAGATCTGTGTTCCAACCTTGTCTGGAAGTTTATCCTATGAATGCATGGGACAAACTGATGGGCAAAATTAATAAACTGAACAGGTTCATAAAAAAGAATGCTGATTTCATACGAATGTTTACCGCAGGAGTAAAAACAGTAGAATTGGACAATGCCGGAAGACTGCAGATTTCCAAAGACCTGACGCTTTTTGCAAATCTTCAGAAAGATATTGTGATCACCAGCGCAGGAGAACTCTTTGAAATTTGGGATAAAGAAGCCTACGAAAAGGTAATTGCCACCAATGAAACCGATTTTGCAAGCCTTGCTGAAGATGTGATGGGCTCTTTTGATGAAGATTAACTGTTTATAGCTATTAATAAAATATTTATTTAATAAAAAACACAACTAAGCATGTACCATAACCCCGTTTTGTTGAAACAGAGTGTTGATGATTTGGTGACGAATCCTGACGGAATATACGTGGATTGCACCTTTGGTGGCGGTGGTCACTCAAGGGAAATTCTGAGCAGACTTTCCGAAAAAGGGAAATTGTTCAGTTTTGACCAGGACCTGGATGCGCTTAAAAATACAATTGATGACCCGAGATTTACACTAGTTAACCAGAATTTCAGATTTCTTGAAAATGCGTTGTTAATGTACGGGATTTCTCAGGTTGATGGGATTTTGGCAGACTTAGGAGTGTCTTCACACCAGTTTGATGAAGCAGACAGAGGTTTTTCTACCAGAAGCAATGCTCCGTTAGACATGAGAATGAATGTGATGCAGGGACTTGATGCCAAAAGAGTCATCAATGATTATGAAGAGGAGCAGCTTGCAGATATTTTTTATTATTACGGTGAATTAAGAGAGGCAAGAAAGCTGGCAAGGGAAATTGTTCATCAAAGAAAGACCAAAAGTATAGAAACGACAGAGGATTTGAAAAAGCTGTTCAGCTACATTCCTCCTCATAAAGTCAATAAATTCTATGCTCAGCTGTTTCAGGCCATTAGAATAGAAGTAAACCAGGAACTTGAAGTATTAAAAGAAATGCTCGTTCAGGCGTACAACATTTTAAAACAGGAAGGAAGATTAGTCGTTATTTCTTACCACTCTTTAGAAGACCGTTTGGTAAAGAGATTCCTGAAAAACGGAATGTTTGAAGGAGAACCGGAAAGAGATATCTACGGAAACTATAAAAAAGCATTTGACCTGCTGAAGAGCAAAGCGATCGTTCCTGATGACAAGGAAATCGAAGAAAACTCTAGAGCAAGAAGTGCAAAAATGAGAACAGGAATTAAAATATAAAGGTGAATCACCGAATGGTCAATCTTAAATTTTGAAACTAAGACCGACAAGGAAATTCACCGCGAAGCAAATTGACATTATAAATTGGCAAAAAGAACAACAAATCGCCCACAGAAGAGACTCACTTTTATAGACATTATAAAAGGGAATTTCCTCAACCGCGATGAGATCAAAATACATTACAAGTATTTCCTCCTGTTGTTTATCCTGATGATGGCTATGATTTACAGTAACCATCTCGTCAACAAGAAAATTAAAATTGTCAATGCTCTAAAAGAAGAAACTGAAGAATATAAATCGAGAAACGCTTACGCACAAAGTAAGCTGATCAAAGTAAAAATGGAATCAGAGTTGGGGAAAGAAGTAGCACGGGACTCATTAATGACCCTTGAAAACCATCCTCATAAATTGCTAATAAAACTGGACAGTACAGATGCAAAAGCAAAATGAATACGACAATAAACGTAAAAAAACGTTAAGATGGGGCTACCTCTTCGCAGTGGTGGCTTTGTGCGTGTTTGTAATGTTCTTGGCAAGGATCGTAATCCTTCAAAATACTAATGTTCAGGAAATTAAAGACGATTACATTAATAAAAACTATCGTGAAGCCACTCTGAAAGCTGCCCGCGGAAACCTCTTCGCTTCCGACGGATCTATTCTCGCAACTACTGTAATGCGCTATGACATCTATCTTGACTTTAAAACAATGAAAGATACGGTCTATAGCAACAATATCGGAGCGTTGACGGATTCTTTAAGTAAAATGTTCGGAAAGTCAAGAGGAGAATTCAGACAAAAATTTGACGAACAAAAAAAGAAGAAAAACCAGTATTATACTTTGGTAAAAGGGCTTGATTTTGACGAATATGACAGAATCAGACAATTCCCGATCTTTAAAAGAGGTAAAAATAAAGGAGGTTTCATCGTTGACAGAAACTATAAAAGAGAATTGGCAACTTCAGAAATCGGAGCCGGAACTATCGGTATGGATAACGGTGAGCTAAAATCCGGACTTGAAGGGGCTTTCTCAAAGTACCTGACAGGAACCGACGGTAAGAGACTGGAACAAAGAATCAATTCTTCACAATGGAAACCGATTGACTTCTGGAAGGTTCAGGAACCCATTGACGGAGAAGATGTTTATACTACTTTAGACCTTAGAATTCAGGACATTGCGCACTCCGCACTGGAGAAGCAATTGATCCATTATGAGGCAAAACACGGCACCGTGATCGTGATGGAAGTTGAAACCGGAAAAGTTCGTGCATTGGTAAACCTGAGAAGAACAGAATCAGGAGATTACGAAGATTCTTACAACTATGCACTGAAAGATAATATCGAACCCGGATCTACCTTTAAAACCATTTCTCTTTTAGCAGCAATGGATGACGGATTCATCGATGAAAATACAACGGTAAACGTTGGAAACGGTGTCTGGACCTACGCAAAACAAAGAATATCAGATGGTCACGGCGGAGGAACTTATGACATCAGTGACGTATTAGCAAAATCCAGTAATGTTGGAACGGCAAAACTGATCACAAAATATTATGCCGAAAAACCCCAGATCTTCCTTGATCACCTGAAACGTTGGAAGCTTTTTGATAAAATGGACATCGAACTTCCGGGAATCACAAAACCGAAGATCCTAACACCACAAAACAAAAGATGGAACGCTGCCACACTGGCTTCTATTTCATTCGGATACTCATCCAATGTCAATCTGCTTCAGCTGGCCACCTTCTATAACGGGGTAGCCAATGGTGGTAAAATGCTTAAGCCCCTGTTCATCGATAAGATCATGAAAGACGGAAAAGTAATGTACAATTCCAAACCGGAAGTAATGGTTAATAAAATGGCTTCAGAAAAGGCCATAAAAATGATGACCAATGCCCTGACAAAGGCTGTTGAAAAAGGAACCGGACGAAGTATTTTCACGCCCAATCTTAAAATGGCAGGAAAAACAGGGACTGCAAGATTTGAATACTGGCTTCCCGGCCCGATGAAATACCGCGCATCATTTGCAGGCTTTTATCCGGCAGATGCCCCAAAATATACCTGCTATGTCATGGTAAGTGAGCCTAATACAGCTATAGGATTCTACGGAGGTCCGGTTGCTGCACCGGTGTTTAAGGAAATTGCAGGAAAAACATTCCTGAAAACACCTCAGAATATCGAAAAAGAAATGCTGGTAGACAAGAAAGTAAACCTGAGCAAAATGGTGGAGCCGAATGTCAAAGTAGCAGTCAATGATAAGCAAATGCCTAATGTTGTAGGATTAATCGGTAAAAATGTAATCCCACAATTAGAAAACTTAGGATACCGTGTCGACTACAAAGGTGTTGGAAGAATTAAAGAACAATTCCCTTTAGAAGGGACGACGATCAGTAAGAACCAGAGAATTTATTTGTCTCTGCAAAATTAGAAAACAGAGTCCAAAGGGACGATTTAACAAAAAATAGGATAGAGTCCTGTTGATAAAAATGACAGTAACAGAATTAGTAAACAGAATTCCGGTAGTAGAAATTCACGGTGATAGCAACCGTGAGGTATCTGAACTGGTGATCGACAGCAGAAAGGTTACAGCGAACTCTCTTTACATTGCAATGAGAGGTACAGTGGTGGACGCACATTCGTTCATTGCTTCCGCTATTGAAAAAGGAGCAACAACGATCGTTTGCGAACAACTACCTGAAGGACCGGATGAAAATATCACTTATGTGGTGGTAAAAGATTCTTCAAAGACTTTAGGACACCTTGCATCCAATTTCTTTGGAAACCCGTCTCAAAAGCTGAAACTGATCGGCGTTACCGGAACCAATGGTAAAACCTCAGTTTCTACCCTTCTTTTTGATGTGTTCAGAAATTTAGGATATGATTCTGCTTTACTATCCACTGTTGAGATCAGAATTGGTGCAGAAGTCATTCCGGCAACCCATACCACTCCGGATGTGATTACCATCAATAGGATTTTAGCAGAAGCTGTTGAAAAAGGATGTGAGTATGCTTTCATGGAAGTAAGTTCCCACGGAATTGCCCAAAACAGAATTGAAGGATTACACTTCAAAGTGGCAGGATTTACAAACCTTACCCATGATCATTTAGATTATCATAAAACGTTTGAAGAATACCTGAAAACAAAGAAAAGATTCTTCGACGGACTTGAAGATACCGCTATTGCCATCACCAATGCAGATGACAAAAACGGAAAGGTAATGCTTCAGAACACAAAGGCAAAAAAGAAGTCCTATGCGCTGAAAACAATGGCAGATTACCACGGAAAATTGCTGGAGGTTGATTTCAACGGGATGCTGTTGAACTTCAACGGAAAAGAATTCTGGACGACACTGACCGGTAAATTCAATGTGTACAATTTATTACTTGTATTCGGAATTGCAGAAGAACTCGGTTTTGAACAGGATGAAATCCTGCAGGCCATCAGCAAATTAAAAAGAGTTTCCGGAAGATTTGAAACGTTCAAATCCGATGGAGGAATATTCTTTATCGTAGATTATGCCCACACTCCGGATGCCCTGGAGAATATTCTGGACAGCATCAATGATATCAGAACTAAGAATGAAAGATTAATCACTGTTTTCGGTTGCGGAGGCGACAGAGACCACTCCAAAAGACCTGAAATGGGAAATATTGCCACCAAAAAATCAACACTGGCAATCATCACTTCAGACAACCCGAGAACAGAAGATCCTGCACAGATCATCAAGGAAATTGAAGCAGGCGTTGAACCTCAGAACTTCAGCAAATACACTTCAATTCCGGACAGAAAAGAAGCCATCAAAATGGCTATAAAGTTTGCAGAACCTAAAGATATTGTTTTGGTAGCCGGAAAAGGACACGAAAACTATCAGGAGATAAATGGTGTCAAACATCATTTTGATGACAAAGAAGTAATCAATGAGCTTTGGAAATTAATGAGTAAATAATATTGAAAGATTAATTTAAATTAAAAAAGAAACATGCTATACTATCTATACGAATATTTAACCAACCATGGAATCCATGTTCCGGGATTAGGAATGTTGAAATACATTTCCTTCCGTGCCGGGATGGCGGTATTGCTCTCTCTGATCATTGCTCTTGTCTACGGAAAAAGAGTCATCAACTATCTGAGATCAAAACAAATGGGAGAACTGGTGCGTGACCTTGGTCTGGACGGGCAAAAACAGAAAGAAGGAACCCCTACCATGGGAGGACTGATCATCATTTTGGCCACCATTATTCCTGTACTGTTATTTACAAGAATCACCAATGTTTATATTGTATTATTGCTGGTTTCAATGTTGTGGATGGGGGCTATTGGTTTCGTAGATGATTATTTGAAGAAAATCAAAAAAAACAAAGATGGTCTTAGTGGCAAATTTAAAGTAGTAGGCCAGGTCGGATTAGGGTTAATTGTCGGAGTTACAATGTATTTCCACCCCGATATTACCGTTAAAAGAAAATATGCCGATGCAAAAGTGGTGAACAGAAACAACGTAGAGCAGAACTTTATGCCTACCGAAAAAATCACCGTTTCTACCGTGCCTTTTGCAAAAAACAACGAGTTCGACTACAGCGGAATTTTGTTTTGGATGAATGATAAAGATGCCCACGAATGGGCATGGGTTGTCTTTATCCCTATCGTTATATTCATCGTAACGGCTGTTTCAAACGGTGCCAACATCACCGATGGGATTGATGGTCTCGCAGCAGGTACAAGCGCCATTATTCTACTTACACTAGCTCTTTTCGCCTATCTTTCAGGGAACATCATCTTTGCAGACTACCTCAATATCATGTTCCTTCCCAATATGGGAGAAACGACCATTTTTGCCGTAGCAATGGTAGGTGCTGTGATCGGATTCTTTTGGTACAATACCTATCCGGCCCAGGTTTTCATGGGAGACACAGGAAGTTTGATGCTGGGAGGAGTAATTGCTGTTTTAGCCATTATTTTAAGAAAAGAATTACTGATCCCTGTATTATGCGGAATCTTCTTAATTGAAAACCTTTCCGTAATGCTTCAGGTCATCGTTTTCAAATACAGAAAAAGAAAATATGGGTTAGAATATGCCCAAAACAATAGATTGTTTAAAATGTCACCGGTACACCACCACTATCAGAAGGTAGGATTCCACGAAAGTAAAATCGTGAACAGGATGATCATCATCGGTGTTGTATTGGCTATCATATGTTTAATCACATTAAAAATGAGATAGATGTACGGCCACGTAGAAAGTCTTGATTAGAAATCCAAATTACACAAGTACTTTTTACCAGTTACATCTTATAAAGAAAAGAATATGAAAATAGTTGTTTTAGGAGGAGGAGAAAGCGGATGCGGAGCTGCATATTTGGCAAAAAAGAAAGGCCTGGAAGTATTTCTTTCAGACAAGGGAGCCATTAAAGATAATTACAAGCAGTTTCTTACCGAAAATGAGATTGAATTTGAAGAAGGAAACCACGATGAAGAAAGAATCTTAAATGCAGATTGGATTGTAAAGAGCCCGGGAATTCCGAAAAAGGCAGAGATGATCACTAAAATTCACGAGAAAGGAATAAGATTATCTTCAGAAATTGAATTCGCCTCTGAATTTACCGATGCAAAAATCATTGCCATCACCGGAAGCAACGGAAAAACAACCACCACTTCCCTGATTTATTATATCCTGAAAAATGACGGATTAAATGTGGGATTAGGAGGAAATATAGGCTACAGTTTTGCAAAACAGGTAGCTGATGAAAACCACGAATATTATGTGCTGGAGGTAAGCTCTTTCCAACTTGATGATATTCAGAATTTCAGACCCTATATCTCATTATTGTTGAATTTATCAAAAGATCACCTGGACCAGTACAATTACAATTACGAAGAATATGCACTGGCAAAATTCAGGATCACTGAAAATCAGGAAAACGACAATTTCTTTATCTATAATAAAGATGACGAAATGAGCAAAAATCTCCTTGAAAAACTGGAGATCAAAGCTAAAATGATTCCTTTCTCAACAAATGAAAAGCTGTCTGAAGGAGGATTTATTGAAAATGATAAAATGGTGGTAAAAATGAAAGACGAATTCTCAATGAAACTTGATGAATTATCTCTCCTTGGAAACCACAATGTTGCCAACAGCCTTGCCGCTTCCATAGCAGGTAAAATACTGGCAATCAATAACGAAAGCATCAGGCATTCATTGATGACCTTTCAGGCTGTAGAACACAGACTGGAGTTTGTAACTGAGATTGAAGGCGTTAAGTACATCAACGACAGTAAAGCAACCAATGTAAATGCTACCTATTATGCCCTGGAAAGCATGAAAACCCCAACCGTTTGGATTGTTGGTGGTCTTGATAAAGGAAATGACTATACTGAAATTGAAGATTTAGTCAAAAGAAAAGTAAAAGCAATTGTCTGCTTAGGCATTGATAATCAGAAGATCATAGATTTCTTTAAAGATAAAAAAGAATTCATTTATGATACTTCCAGCATGGAAGAAGCAGTGAAAATATCAAAATCACTCGCTAAAAACGGAGATACCGTTCTGCTTTCCCCTTGTTGCGCAAGCTTTGACTTATTCAAAAGCTATGAAGACAGAGGAAGACAGTTTAAGGAGCAGGTATTAAAGTAAATGTAAAAAGTATAATGTATTACGTATTAATGACCGTAAAACTCATCAATACATTTTACAGACATACATGAATACAATCAATATGGACGAACAGAACACAGAAAGCAGATTTGAATTTCTAAAGGGCGATAAAGTACTTTGGATGGTCATTCTTGTGATCTCCATTTTCTCTATTTTCCCTGTTTATTCTGCAAGTTCAAATCTCGAATATATCGTTAATAACGGGACTACTACAGGTCACGTTATCAAACATATGTTCTTTGTAGTTTTAGGCTTGGCCATTATGAGACTGGTGGGAACGATAAAATATGAATACATCGGAAAGCTCAGCAGCATATTGCTGGGTCTCATGATTGTCTTATTGATCGTCACCATGTTTACAGGACAGACTATTGATGGAGCCAGTGCTTCCAGATGGTTGAAAATCCCGGGGACCCCGATCTCATTCCAGCCGTCATCCTTTGCTTTCTTAATGCTGATCATCTATCTGTGCAGATATCTAACCAAAAAAATCACGAGAGAAAGGCTTCCGATAGAAAATATCATGTATATCTTCGGGCCTATCCTTCTTGTTTTTGTGCTGGTTGCCAAAGATAACGGGTCCACAGCGTTGATGATTCTAATGGTATCCGTAGTCGTTCTGGTGATAGGGCAGCTTCACTGGAAGTACATTGCAGGCTTTATCTCAGCATCATTTGTAGCCATCGTGTTCTTCCTGCTAATTGCGTTAAATACCAATATGATCGGAGGAAACCGTGTTCACACATGGATGAGCCGTATTGAAACATTTACATCAAGCAAGGCCAAAACAGCTGATACCGATGATGAAAGTGTAAAAGCAAAAAATTATCAGGTAATGCAGGCCAAAGCAGCCATCGTACACGGTGGTATTACAGGAATGGGACCAGGGAAAAGTGCATTGAAACAGATGCTACCACAGTCTGCGTCCGACTTTATTTTTGCCGTCATTGTAGAAGAGTACGGAGTAATCGGAGCAGCCTTTCTGATCAGTCTCTATCTGATAATGATGATCAGGATTGTCATGATTGCCAGTAAAATGCCGGCATTCTTCGGATCTTTACTGGTACTCAGCCTCGGAGTGATGATTTTTATACAACTTGCTGTAAATATTGCAGTTGCCATCAATCTCATCCCGGTAACAGGACAGCCACTGCCCCTCATAAGTTACGGAGGTACTTCCATGTTGGTCACCTACCTACAGTTGGGAATTATCTTAAATATAAGCTCAAGAATCCAGATCTATGATGAAGAGGGAATGGGCAAAAAACAAAGCATAGCAGAAATAAACGATATAGCTTAAGTCATTGCAAGGAATGAATGACGAAGCAACTTAAAACAAAATTGGACAGTCCTATTATATGAACAAAAAACTAAAAATAATACTATCAGGCGGAGGAACAGGAGGACACATCTTCCCTGCCATCGCCATCGCTGACGAAATCAAAAAAAGATTTCCGGATGCAGAATTTTTGTTCATCGGAGCCAATGGAAAAATGGAAATGGAAAAAGTTCCGCAGGCCGGCTATAAAATTGAAGGAATTGATATTGCGGGAATTGACAGAGGAAACATGCTATCCAATTTAGGCCTGCCTTTCAAAATTCTGAAAAGCTTATCCAGATCTAAAAAGATCATTAAAAACTTTGCTCCGGATTTCGCTGTAGGAACAGGTGGCTTTGCAAGCGGACCGGCTTTGTATGAAGCCAGCAAACTGGGAATTCCGATTTTCATTCAGGAACAAAATGCCCACGCAGGAGTTACCAACAAAATCCTGAGTAAGAAGGCCCGGGCAGTATTTACAGCCTACCCTCAGGTAGAAGGTTTTCCAGCTGAAAAAATAAAATTCCTGGGTAATCCGATCCGCTCCACAATTGTTTCAGGAATGCAGGAAACAGCAGCAGCGAAAGAAAAAATGGGATTAAATAAAGATAAGCTTACCATCTTATCGGTAGGAGGATCTTTAGGGTCCAGAACATTAAATAATGCCTGGAAATCCCACTTAAACGAAATTGTAAATAAAGATTATCAGCTGATCTGGCAAACCGGAAAGCTCGATTACAAAGATATTTTAGAAGAAACAAAGGGAGTTGACACGAAAAACATTCAGATCCTTGAATTTATCAAAGATATGGAACTGGCATATTCTGCAGCAGATGTTATTGTTTCAAGAGCCGGAGCCATTGCCATTTCAGAGCTGGCAGTAGCACAGAAACCGGTGCTTCTGGTGCCTTTCCCTTTTGCAGCGGAAGATCATCAGACCAAAAATGCCATGAATCTGGTTGACAAAAATGCGGCAAGAATGGTAAAAGACTCTGAAACGCAGGAAAAATTCTGGAATACATTATCAGAAATCTGCGAAAATGAAAATATAAGAAAAGAAATGTCTGCCAATCTCAGATATTTTGCCAAGCCGGACGCTGCAAAAGAGATTGTAGATGAGATATTTAAATTAATGTAAAAAGTACCAGTGTAAAATGCATCAACGAAAATCATTGCGACATTTTACATGAATACAATAATACAAAATAAAGAAATGAACAATTTAGAAACATATCAAACTTTTTACTTCGTTGGAATCGGAGGTATCGGAATGAGTGCTTTGGCTCGCTATTTCAATGCTTCCGGGAAAAAAGTATTGGGTTATGACAAAACCAATACAAAACTGACACAAAACCTGATGAACGAAGGAATTGATATCGTTTTTGAAGATATTATTGATGAAAGGATTACTTCCCTTCACAAAGAGAATACCCTGGTCATTTATACGCCGGCAATCAAAACGCTTGGAATACTGGATTATTTCAACCAAAATCAGTTTGAAGTCTTAAAACGTGCAAAAGTTTTAGGGCTGATTACCGAAAATACAGATTGTATCGCCGTAGCAGGAACTCACGGAAAAACCACAACCTCTACCCTGGTTTCTCACTTATGCAAAGAAGCAGACTTACCTTTCTCATGCTTTTTGGGAGGTATCTCTGAAAACTTTAAATCCAACTTCCTGTACAACGGCTCAACGTACTCTGTAGTGGAAGCAGATGAATACGATAGAAGTTTCCTTAATCTTTCCCCGGATTGGGCAGTGATCACATCTACAGATGCTGATCACCTGGACATTTACGGGGATAAAAGCCATATAGAAGAAGGTTTCAGACAATTTGCTGCCCTGGTACCTGAAGACAAAAAGTTGTTTGTCAGAAAAGGAATTGAAATAGGCAGAGAACATCAGACGTATGCGGTCAATGAACCCGCAGATTACTATTCAGACAATCTGCGCATGAATCATGATAAGATTTATTTTGATTTCCATACTCCAACGGAGACCATAAAAGATTTCGTCTGGGAAATCCCGGGAATCCATAATGTGGAAAATGCAACGGTAGCACTGGCCATTCTTCACAATTTAGGCGTAGATTTTGATACGCTGAAAAAAGCAATAGCAAATTTTAAAGGAATTAAAAGAAGATATACCAAGCATATTTATCAAAACGGTAAAATATATATCGATGACTATGCCCACCACCCTACAGAGATTAATGCTGTAATGGGTTCTATCAGAACATTTTATCCCGATAAAAAATTGTTGGTGGTTTTTCAGCCACACCTTTTCAGCAGAACAAGAGATTTTGCTGAAGGATTTGCTGAAAGCTTAAGCAATGCTGATGATTTAATCTTACTGGATATTTATCCGGCAAGAGAACTTCAGGAAAATTTTGAAGGAATTACTTCAAAGTGGCTGGCAGAAAAAGTGACATTAGATAAAAAAGAAGTATCCACATTATCGGATGCTTTTGAAAAAATAAAAGAAAAAGATTTTGACATCCTTCTTACCGTAGGTGCAGGAAATATAGATACCCTATACGACCCGATATGTGAGTGGATTGCAAAAATTTAATACAAACGCAGTGTACGCAAAGAAAGATTAAAAAATAAATATTTTTTCGAACGCAGAGGCGTTTCACTTAGCAAAGAAAATGAATTAACAGAGATTTCTGTAAAGAAGATATAGTAAAAATAAAATTATAAAAATAACAGCCTTCGCTGAGTGAAACGCCCTCGCGAACGGAAAAAAGAATAAGGATCCTTTGCGATCATAGCGTTTAAAGAAAAAATATGAAAAATAAATACAGAATATTAAAAATTGCTGTCACTGTAATCATCCTTGGATTGTTACTGAGTTTCTCATTGAAGAGATTCAGCGGCCAGAAGATTACGGACAATAAAATTTCTGTAAAAATGAACGAAAAAACGCCGGTTTACTTCGTTGATGAAAAAGATATCAGGGAAATTGTAAATAAAGAAAACCCTTCAGGTAAAGTGGGAGATCTTAATATTCCTGCTCTTGAAAAAAAGATCAATAATCTTCCGGCTGTAGACAGTGCTAATGTCTATCTGAACTTAAACGGAAAACTTAATCTCGATATCAAGCAGAGAGTTCCCGTGTTCAGACTGAATAAAGATGGAAAAGATTTCTACGTCGATGAAAAAGGGGTGGAATTTCCCATTTCCAGAACCTACTCACATCCTTGCATGCTGGTGACGGGGAATGTACAACCGGATGAGTATGAGAAACTGGCAGAACTCGTGGGGAAAATTGATAAAGACGACTTCAGCAAGAAGTTTTTCATCGGAATATCAAAAACCAAAGACAGCTATAATCTTCTCACAAGCGAAGGAAATTACAGAGTAGAAATAGGAGACTTAGATAATATTGATTTTAAGGTAAAAGGATTTAAAACTTTTGTTGAAAAATACCTGGTATATCAGGACCCTCAAAAATACAGTATGGTTTCTGTAAAATATCAGAACCAGATTGTCACCACCCTGAATCCTTATTTCAAGGAAAACGACAGCCTCCTGAAAGCAGGGAAAATGGAATTGGCAAAAGTTCCGGCCACAATGGTAAAAAAGGTGGAAACAAAATCTAAACCTGCAGAAGTAAAAAAGACCAGCTCAATATCAGTAAAACCGAAGGAGAGCTCTAAACCAAAAACACAATCAAAAGAAATCAAAAAAACAGAAAAAAAATCCCCGGCACCGGCACAGTCCAAGCCAAAGCCGAAACCCAAGGTGAAAATAGAATAAAAAGAAAGTCTTAAGTGACATTATAACACAAAACAGGATCAGTTCCTGTTTATGAAAAAAGTAGAAAAAATCAAATCGATATAAAAATGGAAAATCAAGAGTATTCAGTAGGTCTGGACATCGGGACAACAAAGATAGTCGCGATTGTCGGAAGAAGGAATGCACACGGGAAAATAGAAGTTCTCGGTGTAGGAAAAGCTAAAAGTCTTGGTGTTCATAAAGGTATTGTGAATAATATTTCACAGACTATTAATTCAATCAAGGCTGCAGTATCCGAAGCACAATCCAGTGCCGGAGTTCCTATCCGCAAAGTTACGGTAGGTATTGCAGGAAAACACATCCGTTCTCTGCAGCACTCCGATTATATTATGCGTGAACATCCTGATAAGTTTATTACAGATGACGACATTGAAGCCTTAAAAGATCAGGTGAAAAAGCTGGTCATGCTTCCGGGAGAAGAAATTATCCATGTACTTCCTCAAGAATATAAAGTGGATTCCGAAGGTGAAATTCAGGAGCCTGTCGGAATGCACGGCAAACGTCTTGAGGCCAACTTTCACGTGGTAGTCGGGCAAATGGGAAGCATCAGAAATATTGCAAGATGTGTTCGCGAAGCCGGATTAGAAATGGAAGCCCTTACTTTAGAACCTCTAGCCTCTTCAGAAGCCGTTCTTACCAAAGAAGAAAAAGAAGCCGGAGTTGCTATTGTGGATATTGGTGGTGGTACCACTGATATTGCTATTTTCAAAGATAACATTATCCGACATACCTGTGTAATCCCTTACGGAGGTGGAATAATAACCGAAGACATCAAAGAAGGCTGTTCAATTATTGAAAAACATGCAGAACAACTGAAGGTAAAATTCGGATCGGCTGTCCCCGAATTAGAAAAAGATAGTACTTTTGTAACTATTCCGGGGCTTCACGGAAGACCAGACAAGGAAATCTCTCTAAAAACTCTGGCTCAAATTATTAATGCAAGAGTAGAAGAAGTGCTGGAAATGGTTAATACTGAGCTCAAAGCGTATGGCGCTTTTGAACAAAAGAAAAAACTCATTGCCGGAATTGTTCTGACAGGTGGGGGTTCAAACTTAAAGCATCTTCGTCAGCTGGCCAACTATACTACAGGTTTTGACAGCAGAATAGGTTTTGCGAATGAATATATCGCCAATGACAAAAATCAATATCTGAAAGGCCCTGAATTTGCTACATCTATCGGATTGCTGATGGAAAGTTTAAAAATCAGGGATAAAAAGCAGAACGTTGATGAAGTGACAGAAGTTGTTGCAGAACAACCAAAGTCTGAAGTTACTGCTACACAGACCGAAACCGCTCAACCTGCCCAGCAGGCAATACCGGTTCAGGAACAACCTGTGATGAACCAGCAACAAGAGAACAGAAGAGCGAAATTGACCTTCGGTCAGTCGCTTATGGAAAAAGTAAAAAAATTCTTTGAAGAAGTAGAGTAAATTATAAATGATGAATGATAAGCGATAAACGAAATTTTCCTTATCAACTATCATCAATCAATGATCAATTATAATTATTAAAAGTATAGTAATGGAAAATATAGGTACACAAGGATTTTCATTTGATTTGCCAAAAGGAAATTCATCCATCATAAAAGTAATCGGTGTAGGAGGCGGTGGAAACAACGCCCTGAAACACATGTACGAAAAAGGTATTCACGGGGTAGATTTCGTGATTTGTAATACAGATGCACAGACTTTAGATAATAACCCTGTTGCCAATAAAGTTCAATTGGGAACCTCTATCACAGAAGGTCTTGGTGCTGGGGCAGATCCTGAAGTTGGTGAAAAATCAGCTATTGAAAGTATTGAAGACATCAAAGCCGCTATGGGACAAAATACCAAAATGGTGTTTATCACTGCCGGAATGGGTGGTGGTACCGGTACCGGAGCTGCTCCTGTCATTGCTAAAGTAGCAAAAGACATGGGTATTCTAACCGTGGGTATTGTTACCGTACCTTTCAGCTTCGAAGGTAAAAGAAGACTGGAACAGGCAGAAAATGGTCTCGACAAATTAAAAAATAACGTTGATTCATTAATTGTGATCAACAACGATAAATTAAGACAGCAATTCGGAAACCTTGGATTCAAGCAGGGATTCTCAAAAGCAGATGAAGTATTAGCCAATGCAGCCAAAGGTATGGCAGAGGTTATTACCGGTTACTTTGATGTAAACATCGACTTTAGAGATGCTAAATCTGTTCTTCAAAACTCAGGAACCGCATTGATGTCTACCGGAACCGCTTCAGGTGAAAATAAAGCTGAAGAAGCCGTTAGAAAAGCCCTTGACTCCCCATTGTTGAATGACAATAAGATTACAGGAGCCAAGAATGTTCTGTTGTTGATCAGAAGTGGTGCCGAAGAGGTAACCATGGATGAAATCGGTATCATCATGGATCATATCCAGAAAGAAGCCGGAAATACAGCAGATATCATTTTCGGGGTGGGTGCTGACGAAGAATTAGGAGACGCGGTAAGTGTACTTGTTATTGCAACAGGTTTCTCCAATGAGAACAAAAAGTTTGCAGGCCCTACTGAGAAAATAAGAATCAGCCTGAACGACAGCTTTGATGCCCCAAAAAACTCTCCATTTAAAACAAGAGAAGAAAGAGAAGCTACCCCCGAGACTCCCATTGATTCCAGCAGATCCAATCACTTCAGATTAGATGATGAAGATCATGATACACCCCAGTTCAACACGGTATCTGTTGAAAAAAAAATGATTATTGAAGAGGAAGAGATCAAAACAGAAATCAAATTCTTTGATAAAGAGGATGATACTTCAAATGCCCCTGAACAGGCATGGAGAAATGAAGAAGAAACTGAACAGGAATACAGCCTTTTCTCTATTGATGAAGAAGGTGAAGATCCTAATGATCTTGAGATCCAGTCTTTCTCATTTGATTTTGAAAATAAAAAAGAAGAACCTCAGTCGGGAACTCCTGTTAGCAAGTCTTTCTCAGAAGAAAAACCGGTTGAATTCAACTTCTTTGTGAATGAACCCACAAGAAATGAATCCAAATCGGATTTTGGCCAGCCAAAAGCAGAGTTCAATGCTCCGGCAAGTGCTGTAGCTGAACCTGCTCAAAAGATGGAGACCTTCTACCAAAAGCAGGAAGAACCGAAAGCGGAAGTAAAACCTGCTTTTGAAACTAAAAAAGAAATTGAAACACCTAAAACTGAAGAATCTGAATTCACGTTTGTGAACAAAACAGTAGATCAGGACAGAGTAGTAGAAAGAAGAAATAAATTAAAAGAATTCAACTCCCGTTATCAGAGCTTTGACAGCATGAGTGAATTTGAATCTATTCCGGCTTTCAAAAGAAAAAATATCTCAATCGACGGAACCAATGCCTCAGACCAGAATATCAATACCTACCTGTCTGACAACAACGGATCTATGCAGATCAGAGAAAACAGATTCTTGAATAAAGATGTAGACTAATTAATATAACAATGTAGAAATGTACCAATGTAACAATATGTACTAATCAGTCATTGGTAACCTGTTACATTGATACATTGTTAAATTTGAAACCATGAGTTTAGAAAATACTATAAGCGAAGCTATAAAAACAGCGATGAGAGAAAAGGACAGAGTTGCTTTAGACTCTCTTCGTGCCGTAAAATCTCAGATTCTTCTTCTACAAACAGAAGCAAGAGGAGCTGAAGTTTCTGTAGAACAGGAAATTGCCATTCTTCAAAGAATGATCAAACAGAGAAAGGATTCTTTTGAACAGTTTTCCGCCCAAGGCAGACAGGATCTTGCTGAAGTGGAAGAGGCACAAATGAAAGTGATCGAAAAATTCTTACCCAAGCAACTTTCTGCTGAAGAACTGGAAACAGAAATAAAAAATATTATTTCAGAAACCGGAGCTGAATCCATTAAAGATTTAGGTAAGGTAATGGGAGCAGCCTCAAAAGCATTAGCCGGAAAATCAGATGGAAAAAGTATCTCTGATATGGCTAAAAAGCTGCTTTCTTAATGGAGTATATGTTTTTGATTTCGGATTGATTCCGTATCTCATCAACATGCATTTCATTATAACTTAAGGATATTCAACCTTTGCATATCGATTTGATTAAAGAAGCCCGGAACTTTTCAGTTCCGGGCTTCATTTTTTAAATATTCAAATTTGTCGGTCAGTTTATTCAAAACTGAAAAAAAAGAGTCAATTTGCTGTCATATTTCATACAGAATTAAGTGGGTTGATTGCCTGAGGGAAAGCAGTAAATGTTTTTTTCATGGTCTTTTGTTTTTCAGAATCATTTCAAATTTAATAAATATATATCATTATTCCTAATTTAAATTCACTATTTTTTGAATATAATTACAATATTAACATTTACTTAATTTTATCTGGCTAAACGATTGATAGTTATTATATATTGAACAAACGTAAAGAATTACGTAACTTTGTCGTGATAAAAAACAAAATATATGTATCCAACAGATTTAGTAATGCCTATGAAGGCTGAACTTACAGATAAAGGTTTCCAGGATTTAACAACTCCTGCTCAGGTAGAAGATGCCTTAAAGCAGTCAGGAACTACATTGTTAGTGATCAACTCCGTTTGCGGATGTGCTGCAGGAGCAGCAAGACCAGGCGTTGTATACTCGTTAACCGGAGACAAAAAGCCTGATCATTTAACAACTGTTTTTGCAGGATTTGATACAGAGGCTGTGGTAGAGGCTAGAAAACACCTTGCTCCATTCCCTCCAAGTTCCCCTTGTGTAGCTCTTTTTAAAGACGGAGAATTGGTTCACATGCTGGAAAGACACCACATTGAAGGAAATCCTGCCGGTGCTATCGCTGCAAACCTTCAGGCTGCCTACGACGAATATTGCTAGAAACAATACATCACATACTCAACCGTTACATAATTTGTAACGGTTTTTTTATTTAAGCCCATAAAAAATTCTCTGAAAATTCAAATATTATTATATTTGTTGAAATGGCAACCAAAGCACTTTTTAATACCGTAGTCAATTGGTTTATCCGTCAAAGGATAGATCAGATACAAAATTTCATGAATCATCCGATTGAAACACAGAAGGGTATTTTATTTTCCCAACTATTTCATGCTGAAGATACAGAATATGGTAAGCAATACGGATTCAATTCGATCTCAAGTTATCAGGATTTTAAAAATAAGGTCCCGATAGTGACTTATGAAGACTTCGAACCTTATATTGAAAAGGCAAGACAGGGACAAAAAGATGTAAGCTGGCCAGGATACATCAAGCATTTTGCAAAGTCTTCGGGAACCACCAATGCTAAAAGCAAGTTTATTCCTATTTCAGCAGAAAGCCTGGAATATTGCCATATGAAAGCCGGCAAAGATATGGTTTCCATTTATGCCAATAATCACCCGGAAAACCAGCTCTTCAATTATAAAAACCTGAGGTTAGGCGGAAGCTCTGAACTGTATGCAGATTTTAACACCAAATTCGGCGATTTATCTGCTATCTTAATAGACAACCTTCCTTTTTGGGTAGAGATCACGACGACTCCCAGTAAAAAGGTTTCATTGATGGGGGAATGGGAAAGCAAGCTTAAAGCAATCACTTCTGAAGTAAAGAACGAAGATGTGGGAAGTATTTTAGGAGTTCCGAGCTGGATGATGGTCCTTCTGCAAAGAGTATTGCAGGAAACCAATGTAGGAAGCATATCGGAACTATGGCCTAATTTAGAGGTATTTTTCCACGGTGGAATCAGTTTTAAGCCCTACAGGGAACAATACAGGCAGATCATCGGAAAAAACATCAATTACTACGAAATTTACAACGCTTCCGAGGGCTTCTTCGGAATACAGGACAGATCAAACAGTGATGAGATGCTTCTGATGCTTGATTATGGAATATTCTATGAGTTTATTCCCATGGATCAGTTTCATTATTCAAATCCTAAAGTGGTAAGTCTGGAAGATGTAGAAATCGGAAAGAATTACGCTATGGTCATTACTACCAATGGCGGTTTGTGGAGATATCTGATTGGTGATACCGTTGTATTCACCTCGATCAATCCGTTCAGGATAAAAATAACAGGCAGAACGAAGCATTATATCAATGCGTTTGGGGAAGAGCTGATGATCACCAATGTAGAATCTGCCCTTGCTAAGGCTTGTGAAGCTACAGGTGCCAGCATTACAGATTTTACCGGAGCACCGGTCTTTATGAAAGAAAACGAAGGAGGTGCCCATGAGTGGATCTTTGAGTTCAGCCAATATCCTGATAACCTGGACAGCTTTATCGATGTCTTTGATCAGCATTTGAAAACCATCAATTCTGATTATGAGGCAAAAAGGTACAACAATATGACACTGAGAAGACCGATTGTTCATATTGCGAAAGACAATTTATTTTATCATTGGCTTGAATCTAAAGGAAAACTTGGAGGCCAGAATAAGGTACCAAGGCTGAGCAATGACAGAGAATATATTGATCCTTTATTAGAATTGAACAGATAAAAAAGAAGGCAAGGCTGGAAAACAGCGGACGTCTCGCAATTTATTCTTTTTAGAAAAATAAAACCCGCAGCTTTCAGCTGCGGGTTTCTTTTATTTACTTAAATCTTCTTTTAATTTTTTGGCTGCATCTTCTACTTTTGCAGCGCTTTTCCTTGCCGCTTCTTTTGCATCTTTACCTGCTTCCTGGGCTCCGCTTTTAATATCTTTTCCTACTTTATTAGCTTCCGTTTTGATATCCTGACCGGCTTTATTAAGGTCCTGTTTTGTCTTATCTGCCGTGGCATCAATTTTATCCTTAGCTTTTTGAGCTGCATTATCAATTTTATCCCCTGCCTGGTCTAATTTTGCATTGACATTTTCTTTAGCTTCATTCACTTTGGCTGAATCAACAAGATGAGGAGAAGACTCCGTAACAGTTGTTGTTGTAGTTGTCACGGTACCATCCGCATTTTCTACCTGTTCTGATTTTGTTGTTGATTTGGTACATGCTACAGCGAATACGGAGATCGCCAAAGCGGTTAAAATTTGCTTTTTCATATTGTATATTTTTAAAATGTTTTTAAATTATTCTGTTTTAGATTCGGCGGTTGGTTTTTCAGAAACCTTTTGTTTTTTTTCAGATTCTGCTTTTTTCTTTTCTTCTTCCAGTTTTTTCTTGTTCTCCTTGTCCAGCTCGTCTTTCAGCTTCTTTTCTTCTTCCTGAGCCTTCTTGGCCTGCTTTACAGAATCGAGATACTTTGGGGAAGACATTCTGATCTTTCGTGCAATATCCACGGAAACCGCCCCGTTAGAAAACGAATCAATGGCTGTAGTATCATAATGGGTTTTTACTTCCGGTTCCGCAGCAAATCCTGATGACTCTTTCTTGGAGCACGCTGTGAAAAGAACGGAAAAAATAAAGACCGCAAACAATAAATTTTTCATGGAACTAATTTAACAGAAATTCTGCAATTACAGGATAGTGATCCGATAATTCTACAGACTGATCTACTTTATAGCTCAAAGGTATAATGGATTTTGAGGTGAAAATGTAGTCTATTCTCAATGGAACTTTATAATCATGGAAACTGCTTGCACTTCCTTTACCAGCCACCATAAAAGCATCCTGAAGGTTTTTACCCAGATTATAATATTCATAGGAATTGGGAACAGAATTGAAATCACCCGCCAGAATCACAGGATACGGAGACATATCAATCACTTTTCTGATCTTTTTCACCTGATCTTCGTGAGCCTGAAAAGTAGGAATCATATGAGAAAGAAGTTGCGAAACATTTCCTATTCCAAAAGCATCCAGTTTTGTAAACATGGTCTTATGAAGTCTGAAAGGCTCCAGATAAACATTCACGATTCTAATAATTTTACCGTTGATATCCACATCTGCAAAGAAAGAGTTTCCTCTTGCATTGTCTTCAATAATTTCCGACTGTCTGATAATTTTATGCTTGGTTTTAAGAATCACCGAAGGGTATTTTACCAGGTCATGTTTTATCGCCCTGTTGGTATCTTTTTCCTGAACCAAAATAATATCAGGATCCTGCTCTTTAATGTAGTTTTTTATTTTGTCCCATCCATAATCGCCGTATTTTACATTAAAGGTCAGTACTTTAATATCACGAATGGTTTTAAGATTTTCTGTTTTAGGGGAAAAATTAACCCATCTTCTTATCGGATTGTAAAAAATAAGAGTACCTAATGCAAAAGCAATGGCAACTTTCTTCTTTTTAAAAATCCATATCATCGTAAGAATAAGGTGAGCCACTATCAGATAGGGAAAACCCAGAGAAAGCAGATTAAGATTCCCTAAAAGATTAGGCGGAATCCATGCATTCCCCAATGTGCATAGTAATAAAACAGCAACGACAATATGTATAAACAGTAGTATCTGATTCGACTTCATGAAAAAACGGTCTTGGTACGCGTTTTTTTAAGCAAAAACCCTACCAAGAACAAAATTTTTAACTCTTTTTATGATTATTTTGAATCGACAGCAAATTCTGCAATAACAGGATAATGATCTGAAAGACTGATAGAACGGTCTACAACGTAAGAAACGGCACGAACGGATTTGGAAGAAAAAAGATAATCTATCCTGATTGGAAATTTGTAATCGTGAAAACTTGTTCCGCTTCCTTTTCCTGCATTCAGGAAAGCATCCTGCAACCCCTCCGATACGTGATAGTATTCGTAAGAGTTGGGAACAGAATTAAAATCACCACCTAAAATAACGGGATAAGGAGAATTTTCAACAGCTTCGCGCAGAAATGCAACCTGCTCCTGATGTTTTTTAAAAGTAGGAATAAGTCTTTTGATAACATCTTTTACTTTCTGTTCATTGGTATCGGAGTTTCCGCTAAGCTTTACCATTTCTTTTTCAAAACGAAACGGATGCAGATACACATCAATAAACCTGTATATTCTGCCATTGATTTCTATATCAACTTGTACGCCCGGAATTCTCAGTTCTTCATCCTGCGGGTTTATCACCTTCTGGCTGATAATTTTATGCCGGGTGAGCACTGTAAAACCACCGAAAGGATTTACTTTTTGATATCCTTCTATTTCATAACCTTTCCCTTCTTCCTGCAAAAGGATAACATCGGCATTTTGAGACTTCAGATAAGCTCCAACTTGCTCCCTTCCCATACTTCCTGCTTTGGTATTAAAAGAAACAACCTTTAGTTCAGGAGATTCTTTTTTACCGGAAGTGTAAGTAACCCACCGTTTTACGGGGCCTAAAAAAGCCAGACCTGCCAGGATAAATACAAAAGCTCTTTTTTTCCAGCTGATAAGCCAGAAAAGCGTCAGTAAAACGTAGGAAATAATAAGCACAGGAAAGCCCAGCGAAAGCAGATTAAACCACGGAAATATTTTCGGCGGAATGTAAGCATTCAACAAGGTAGCCAGTAATAAAAAAAGAATTCCGAGATGTAGAACGAATAGTATTAGCCTGAAAATTTTCACAAAATTGTTTTAATTGAATCTGTACAAATGCTTTTTCCAATTTCGTGCCAACAGCCACCCCACGAGTGCTCCACCAACGTGGGCCAGGTGAGCAATTCCTCCTCCATTGCCTGAAACTCCCAGATATACAGAAATAACAATCACAATCGGTAATAAATATTTTACTTTCATCGGAACCGGAATAAACATAATTCCGATTTTTGAATCCGGATATAACGTTGCAAATGCTGCCACCACTCCGAAAATAGCTCCGGACGCTCCTACCATTGGAGTTGCTACAATACCTTTTAGACTTTCTACGAGTTCTTTTTGTCTGAGAACGGAATCTGCACTCCCTGAAAAATTCACTCCGGCTCCTGATAAATAAGCACTTACATTGAATCCCAATTGCTGTAATTCATTGGTAATCTGCTGAGCTTCCACAAAATTCCATAGGTTAAAGAGAAAAAAAGCACCGAGACCACTCGCAAAGTAGAGTATTAAATATTTTTTATCTCCCAATGTTTGTTCCAGAATAGGACCGAAACTGAATAAGGTCAGCATATTAAACAAAATATGCATGATACTTCCATGCATAAACATGTGGGTGATGATCTGCCATGAATGAAAAAAAGGAGAAAACGGATAGAATCCGGCCAGATAACCAATTATCTGATTACCCATTAATGAGGTAACAATAAAAACGATGACGTTAATAATGATAATATTTCTTGTAATGGGTGGTATATTATTAAACATATTTTTTAAAATTTGTTTTTAAAATCATTAAACGGAACTTCATAGAAGCATCTTTTCCCATCCGGTAAAAATTCAGGGAATCCTAATGCTGTAAAGTCTTTGATCACTTGCTCCGCATCTTTTTTATACAGAAAATCAAACCTGGATTTGGATTGCATTTTGTTCCATTGGTTATGATAATACTGCATAAATTCTTCTTCCGTCTTATATTCCAGAATTTCGAATAAGTTTTCCAGGAACTTCATTGCCTGCGTTTCTTTTAATCCTTCGGGAAGTGAATCTATCCTCAACACGCTTTCATGAGCAATTTTCATGTCAAACCCGAGTTCCGGAAGATATTTTTTGATTGAATTGTATTTATTTTTTTCAATCTCATTCATATGATACTCGAGCGAAAAGAGCAAAGCGTGGCTGTTTGTATTTGTTTTCCTGGTAGATTTATTACTTTCAGACACCAATAGTCTGTGCATTCTTCCAAGATCCAGCATCAGGGTTACATCTCCTTTATTGAAAAGCCAGTACCCGTTTGGAAGCCTCATAAGGTCTTCATCGAAATCTTCATCTTCAAACAAATTAATTTTCGAAGGTTCCGCGGTAATATTCTGATGGTACATTTCCGTAAGATTCTGGATTTCTTCCGGACGTACATTTTTTTCTTCTAAAAACGGGTTATAATCTTTATCTACAATAATTTCGGGCATCTTTATGACTCCGCCTCCGCCGCCATTTCCTTTACTGGGAACGGGTTTATTCATCATATGATCCAATTCAGGATCTCTGTCAAAATCCAGACTTGGCGAAACATTATAAATCCCCAGGGATCTTTTAATGGTAGAACGAAGTAAAGCAAAAATAAGGTGTTCATCTTCGAATTTCACCTCTGTCTTCTGCGGATGGATATTGACGTCAATCTTTTCCGGATCAAGTTCCAGAAAAAGAAAAAATGAAGGAACATAACCCGGCTGAAGCAATCCTTCAAAAGCTTCCTGAACTGCTTTGTTAAAATAAGGGCTTTTGAAATATCTTCCGTTGACAAAAAGAAACTGCTCGCCTCTGGATTTCTTGGCTCCTTCCGGTTTTGCTACAAATCCGTGAAGCTTGCACCAGATAATATCTTCTTTAATGGGAATCAGAAGCGGCTGAAGTTTTCTTCCAAAAACATCAACAATACGCTGCATCTGGCTTCCCTTTCTCAACCTGAAAACGGCTTCATCATCATGGAAAAGCGAAAATTCAAGATTTTCATGTGCAAGGGCTACACGTTGAAATTCATCGATTACATGTCTGAATTCGATATTATTATTTTTCAGAAATTTCCTTCTTGCAGGAACATTATAGAAAAGATTCTTCACTAAAAAGTTAGATCCTTCTGCTGTCTGCACAGGATCCTGAAACTGGAAAACTCCGCCTTCTATATAAATATTGGTTCCGATAGAAGTATCTTTCTGTTTTGTTCTCAATTCAACCTGGGAAACAGCTGCAATAGAAGCCAAAGCTTCACCTCTGAATCCTTTCGTGGCAATTTTAAAGATATCTTCAGTTCCTTTGATTTTTGAGGTAGCATGTCTTTCAAATGCCATTCTCGCATCGGTTTCAGACATTCCCTTACCGTCATCCACCACCTGAATAAGGTTCTTCCCGGCATCTCTGATAATCAATTCAATTTTTGTAGCATCGGCATCAATAGCATTCTCCAAAAGTTCCTTCACAATGGATGCAGGTCTCTGCACCACTTCTCCTGCCGCAATTTGGTTGGCTACATGATCCGGTAAAAGCTGAATAATATCTGACATAAAAACGTAAATCAACTTACAAAAATAGTCAATGGAAACGGGAATTAAAATACTAAAATCGTGATTTAAGATTTAATTATCAACATTTTTGCTGTATTTATCCCCATCCTGTTTTTTTAATCTTTGTAATGAAGGCCGTTATCAACTCGTTGTGTTTAATCTGAAGGTAACTATATCTGTAACATTCATAAAACATTCATAAAAACGGTGGATCGGCTGACCATTTTTTCAAAAAACGCCCCTATTCCATAAGGAAATAAGGGCGTACAGCTAGTTTATACAAAAAATTAATAGTGATGATCTCTTTATTTTAGTCTTCAAAGACCCATTTTCTCTTTTCTTCCTTTTTAGGAACTCCGTGGATCTTTTCATAGAGATAGGCCAGGAGATTAGGTTTTTTATAAATTCTGTTATACCTGTATTTTGTATTAAAGTGACGTACATGAATTTTATAAGCATCATATCCGATGACAATCAAAAGACATATACTGATTACGTAAAACACCCTGAATTCGAGATAATAATAGGTTAATCCTGAAAATACAGCTCCCAAAACATAAGCCAGCATGATACTGGACAGGAGTTTTGCCCTTCCAATCAGTTCTCCGTTCTTTCGGTATTTCTTCTGGGTAAACATGGATACCAGGATCCCAAGGTCAGTTGTTGTTCCGGTAAGGTGTGTTGTTTTTACGGAGAAGTTGGAAATACTTGCCGTCAAACCGTTCTGAAGACCCGTTGCAAAAAGCATCAGTGCTACCAGATATTCTGTTTCCTCCAATGTTTTCTGGTAATACAGCTGCCCGTATACTCCTACAAAAAGGAGACAGATTATTTCCAGTACAATCGGCATCGCATGGGCAAAATATTTACTTTTTTTATTGAAATTAATGACAATAAAGTTGGAAAGAAAACTTCCGAAGAAGAATAAAAATATCCATGCTCCCACGACGGCAACCTGTGTCCAGTTTGCTTTACTTATTTCTGCAGCCAAAATAGCATAGTGGCCTGTTACATTGGATGTAAAAGAAAGGAAGATTAACAGGGATGCAATATTTATAGTACCTGCTGTAAATGCAGTCAGCGTCCCCAATCTGATATTATCCCCCAGTGTCCTGCTGTTACTATAATTCCTTAACATTTTTTAGTTTTTAATTGGTTGATATGTGTTTTTTTAAACTTCTACAAAGATTTCTGCCAGCCTTCCTCTTTCAGGAACCCGCTCCTTGATTTCAACTTTTACTTCTGTGGAAGGCAGATCTTTGCATTTTTTGATGTAAGGAACCAGATCAAATTTTCCTTTTCCTTTGCTTTTAATGGATGAAGAGTAATAGGCTTCTTCAATATTTTCTGCCTTTACGTATTGGTTGAATGTTCTTTGAAAACTTCCCGTAAAAATGTCACAGATAATTTTATTGACCAGGTGAGGGTATTTGTTCTTGATAATTCCATAGGCATCACAGAACTCTGCGGGTCTTATTTTATTAAAAACCGATGTCTTTGTATTAAATAAAAGGTCTCTGATAGAATCTCCCGAATCATATCCTGATGTTAAAAGGATATTATACTGATTCTGGTCTTCCTTTGCTTCTTTTTCTTTTAATACTTTCTTTAATATGTTTAATGACTCTAGAGAGTAATCCGTTGCAATTAAAATTGTTTTAGTCATGTTCTATTATTTTGTTTTGTTGGATCTTTTTGATAATACAAAACTAGAACGACCAGATTAGAAGATCTTTGGAACAGAATTAAAATGTCATTAAAGAGATTAAAATGAGATTAGAAAATTATTAACAGGAATTAATACTGGCAAAAAAATGTATCGTAAAACGTAAAAACAGGTGGAAAAGCAGATCATAAAATAACAAAGCCTTCTATTATCAAATAACAGTAAGCATACTTTTGAGATTCAATACGGTTTGTTAAGTATGGGAAATGAGATGAAATTTTCGAAAATTATAACGCTGGATTACACACTTTCCTGTTGCATACTATAAAAATTAGGGAAACGCATCTGTACCGTAGTTCCCTGATTTTCATGTGAACTTACAACCAATTCACCATGGTGCATTCTGACAATGTTTCTGGCCAATGGAAGCCCTATTCCATAGCCTTCATAGTTTTTGGTATTGGAAGCTCTGAAGAACGGATCATAGATTTTGTTCATTTCCACTTCAGGGATCCCGATTCCGGTATCTTTAACGATAATATAGACATCTGTATCTGTGGCGCCCAGTGAAACCTTTACCTGCTGGAAATTAGAGTATTTACAGCCGTTACTGATAATATTGGCTACTGCAAGATGTAATAATTGCTCGTTACCCTGTACCTTAAGCTTTTTAGGATTATCCGGAAGCATGCTGATATCCAGGTAAATATTATTCCTTGAATCTATTCTTCTTAATGTTTCGATAACATCCCAAAGCAACTGATCGATCCTCACTTTATCCATTTTCTGGATTTTTCCGTCAAATCCCGTTTGGGCAATCATCAATAACGCTTTGATTTTTTTATCCAGCTTTTCCGCTTCATTCAGGATGATTTCCAGGGTTTCTCTGTATTCTTCGGGCGTCCTGCTGATGGAAAGAGCTACATCTGCCTCTCCCATAATGGAAGTCAACGGAGTTCTCAATTCATGGGAAACGTTACCAATCAGATGATTTTGGGTTTCAAAAGAAGTCTCAATACGGTTAAGCATCCCATTAAAAGTATCTACCAGCTCATTCAGTTCTTTATTGTCCGGTTGAGCTTCAAGTCTCAAATGCAGATTTTCCGAACTGATTTCCTTCACTTTTCCTGTAATTTTTAAAATCGGCCTAAAGAGTGTCTTCGACAGATAAAAGGAAAAGATCATACTGAAAAACAGCGAAAGTACAATACAGGTAAGGAGTGTTCTTTTCAGAAATCCGAGGTAGTAGACCACATAATGATTCTTTGCAGAAGCGATGGCAATATAATCCTTATGCTCATATCTGAAACTCTGGCCAATATAATAAAACTCTTTATCGTTATAATTAGCTTCTCCTTTTCTGATAATACTTTTAAAAAAAGAATCAGGGATATGAACTTCTTTCGATATTTTTTTAAAATTAGAATCGGCCGGAACAGCAAATACATAATCTTTTTCCATGGGTAACTCTTCGTCGTTCCGGTTGTTGAGAACATAATTCTCTGGAATATCCAGGTGATCTTTACCTTTCTCTATCTGAATAATAGTAGCCGTACGAATCTTCAATAGTTCATAAAATCTCTGGTGTGAAAAATTAACGATTGAAAAATAGACCAAACCACTGAACAGCAGAATAATGGCGGTAAAAACCAGCATTAAAAGGACCATCGTTTTGGTTTGATTTGTAATCACTCTGTTAAACATTCTTTAAGGTTTTTTCAAAACATATCCCATCCCAATCACGGTGTGAATCAATTTATTGTCTTCCTGATTATCCAGTTTTTTTCTTAAATAATTTACGTAAACATCTACTACATTAGTTCCCAATTCGTAATTGACACCCCATACGGCATCCAGTATTTCCGCTCTGGAAATCACCTTTTCCGGATTGTTGAGGAAGTATAATAATAATTTATATTCTGTAGAAGTCAGAGTAATATCTTCGCCGCTGCGGGTTACCTTTTTGGTATAATCATTTACCGTAAGATCTGAAAACTGATATACATGTTCGTTATCCGGCTCCGGTTCAATCGCTTCCGGTGTACCATTGGCAATACTTCTTCTCCGTAACAAAGATTTTACCCTGGCAACCAATTCAATAAATTTAAATGGTTTTACAAGATAGTCATCTCCTCCGCTTTCCAATCCCAGCACAATATTTTCTGAAGTTCCTAAAGCTGTTAAGAATAAAATGGGCACACTTTGATTTGTTTTCCTGATCTCTTTACAGACGTCCAGCCCATTCATTTCCGGCAGCATAATATCCAAAATTACCAGATCAAAGTCATTCGCCTGTACCAGTTGTACGCCCGTACGGCCGTCAAAAGCTACAGAAATCTCATACCCGTTTTCCTGAAGACCTTTTTTTATAAAAGATACTACGCTGGTTTCGTCTTCGATAAGAATAATTTTTTTCATAAATGAAATAAGGAGTTTCACAAAAATAGGGATTTTTTTTGGGGAAGACAGAATCCACTGAATACTACACCTGTTTTCCGAACTCAATTTAACCACTGTTTATCTTTCATCCATTTATTTTTCCAGCACCCACAATAATTTTCAATGAATTGATTCCGGGTACCATACAAACTCTATAGAATAATATTACCTTTGTCTTTCGTCCGATGACGAATAATAATTTTAGGTTAAACGCAACAGCATGAATGATTTTTTGATAGGTATCGGTAAAAGATTAAAAGATATTAGAAAAAAAAACAATCTAACGATTAATGAACTTGCATTCAGAGCCAACGTAAGCAATGGATTGGTCTCCCGTATAGAAAATGGAAGAACAATTCCTTCTCTTCCCGTTTTACTGGATCTTATTCAGTCTCTTGATATTGATGCAAGCTACTTTTTTGAAGGAGTAGAGAAAAAATCCAATGCAAAATTTATCTATGTACCTAAAGAAAGTCAGCAGGTTATTGAAAAAGAAGTGGAAGCTGAAGGCTTTAAATATATGCATATCTTCAGTAAAAGTTTACATTCTTTAGGATTTGAAGCAGTCTTGTTAACTCTTGAGCCCAATTCCAAAAGGGAAAAGGTAATTACTGATGCCTGGGAGTTCAAATTTATCCTGAAGGGACAAGTAAAGTATATTATTGATAATGAAGAAATCATCCTGAAAGAAGGAGATTCTCTATATTTCAACGGAAAATTCCCGCACGTTCCCGTGAGCATCAGCAATGAAAGCTGTATCATGCTCGTTCTCTATTTCTATACCGCCTAAAGAGTATAGATTATTTCTTACAACTTCAGTCAATAAATACCTTCCGTAAGCTATTGCCAGATATCCTGATATAATCTATTATAGTATTCTAATGTATCTGATATCTGACCCTCACAAAGAATATTAAGATCGCTCTCCCCATCAAAATAAGCTCGTTATTTTCGTCCGGAATAATCTTTAAAGGAAATACATCAAAACAAATAAAAAGTTGAAAATTGAGAGCTGAAAACGACCAACCAGGAATAATAAGACAGATTCCTTGGTATACAATACCAAAGAGCGTGATGTAAGATATTTTAGGTATCGGTATCTTTTACCTGATACTTCTATGCTTACTGTCTAGAGCCTGTTAGTTGTTACCTGTAAGCTATAACCTGCTTAGGTATAAAGCAAAAAAAAGTCTCATACATTGCTGTATGAGACTTTTTAAAAATAAAATAAAAACTGGCGGCGGCCTACTCTCCCGCGTTAGCAGTACCATCGGCGCTGGTGGGCTTAACTTCTGTGTTCGGAATGGGAACAGGTGAGCCCCACCGCTAAAACCACCCTAAAGGTTGTATATAAGATGTCAG
>NZ_AXUZ01000012.1:0-273851 GCF_000482305.1 Chryseobacterium sp. UNC8MFCol | reverse complement strand
GAATCAAAGAAGTAGAAGGCACCTTAATTCTGCTTCCCACAAAAAAAGAAAAAACAAGATATGGGCAGCAAGTTGCAAGATTAAGATTCCGTGCAAGAGCAGCAATAGAACCCTGTATTTCACATTTAAAAAGAAACCACTCCTTAGGATTAAACTTCCTTAAAGGAGTGGCTGGAGATATTCATAACGCTCTATTAGCAGGGATTGGATACAATTTGAAGATGAGATTGAACCAAATCAAACAACAAATTCTTTTTTGGCTCGAAGTTGTTCTCAAAATCTTCTTAGGCAAGTATAATTTTCAAAATGAAAAATTAGCTTTTTAAGGAATGACTAAATAATAATATAAGTGAAAAAAAATATTTTATTCAAGCAACATTAAACCCGGAAGATTTAGAGGTAACAGGTAATTTTGTTCAAGAAGAAAGTGGAATGTATGCTTTGGAAACATACGAAGATTTTGACTTTAATAATGATAAATATAATCAATCTTTTAATAATAAATTTGGTATAAATAGTGTGGACGTGGGCTCAAAATTATTGGACAATTCAAACTTTGAGACTAAGCTTAAATTTTCCAGCAGCAATCTTTTGGATAAAGTTGGAGAGAAGTTGATAATAAATCCCGTTTTATTTCTTAAAAATGATGTTGAAATTTTTAATCAGGTAGAAGCTAGAAAGTATCCTATTGATTTCATTTCCGGATTTGTTAAAGAGAAAAGAATCGAAATCAACATTCCTGAAAACTATAAAATAGCTGATTTTCCAAAGAATAAGAAAATTAAAACAGATGATAAAGAGATTGGTTATTCATATATTATAGAAGAAAAAAACGGAAAGGTTATTTTAACAACTAAGGTAGAAGTACAGCGTGCAACTTACCCTAAGGAGTTTTATCCGGCTTTTAAACAAATTTGGAAAGTGATTTCAGATTGCGAAAACCAGGTAATCAGCTTAAGTAAGAAATAATTAGTGTATATTTTCTGAAATGAGTATCTTTAGAATAAGATTTTATAAAAACCGTTCATGTTTTGAATGGTTTTTGTATTTACCATTAAAATTGAAACTATGAGAAACACAATTGCCGTTTTGGCTTTATCCTCATTCTTAGCATTTACTGCCTGTACAAAAAATGAAAAAGCAGGAACAGTTACGGAAACGGCTGAAAAACAAGCAGAAGACTTTGTCGTAGATTCTGTTATAATAAATGATTCTACAAAGGTTGCCGATTCATTAACGCTTGCTTTTACTTCAAAGCTTTTGGTTTTTCCTTCAGTAAAAGATAAAAAACTCTTAGACAGTATTTATTTTCAGGATCCGAAAATTAAAGATTTTTCCAAAACAGGACTACAGACCTTTCTGGAAAATCAGAAAAATGAGTATTTCAATTCTATAAAAAAGGAGAATCAGGACTGGATTACTGAAGTGACCCGTGCTCAGAAGTGGTATTCAAATTCTTCCATGAATTTAAAATCCAATATCAACGGCTATATGCATATTCAGTATGAAACCAATGCCTATATTGGTGGCGCACATGATGAATATGGATATTCGGAGAGGGTTTTTGACCTTAAGAATAATAAAAAACTTGAATTAAAAGATATTACTTCCATGCCATCGGGCGCAATCGAAGCGATCCTAATGAAAAATATCAATACCATAAAAAGTGGAACAACGGATGAGAATGGCGAGGTAAAAAATTCTGAAATGCTGCTGGTTGATAAAATACCAGTCTCTGGTAATTTCTATTTTGATGACAAAAACCTGTATTTCCATTATAGTCCGTACGAAATTGCGGCCTTTGCTGCAGGAGATATTACAATTCCTGTTTCGTGGGAAGAACTTAAAGGAACCTTAAATGCCGAATTTAAAGAAAGAATGAAAATTAAGTAAATAAATGCTTCCGGTTCAGGAAGCATTTTTTAATTTTGCGGTAATGGAAAAAGTAGCTTTTATCATCAATCCTTTTTCGGCTAAGAAAAATTATCAGCCGTTTCTCAGCGAACTGAAAAAAAAAGTTGATAACCCGTCATATTATATCTCCGAATCTATTGCCGGAACAGATGAGTTTATTCAGACGTATTTTGATAAAGTGGATATTTTCGTAGCAATAGGTGGGGATGGTACTATTTCTACAGTAGCAAAAAATCTGATCAATACAGATAAAATTCTGGCCATTTTTCCGGCCGGTTCAGGAAACGGTTTTTCTAATGAAACCCGCTTTAATAAAAACCTCGATGAGTTGCTGGAAAAGATAAAAGCCAAAAAATCCAGAAAGATTGATACGTTCACAGTAAATGGCCGTTTGTCGATCAATGTATCGGGGACAGGATTTGATGGAAAAGTAGTTAAAGAATTTGAGAAAACCAGCCGCGGATTCAAAAATTACATTAAAGTTTCCCTGAAAACCTTCTTCAATTATAAACCGATCAAGGTGAAATTTTCTGATGAAGCATATAAGCAGTATAACGGTAAATACCTGATGCTGAATATCGCCAATACAAGACAGTTTGGAAATAATGCCTATATTGCTCCCAAGGCGAGTAAAAGTGATGGACTGGTGGATATGGTTTTGGTAAAAAAGTTTCCTCTTACTTATTCTGCTCTTTTTGCTTTCAGAATGTTTACCAAGAGACTGAAAGATGATGAATATGTGACCTATCTTCCCGTTTCCGAAATATCATTTAAAGTCAATACCAAAAATTGGCATCTTGATGGTGAGTTTAACAAGATTGAATCTCCTGTTCATGTGAAGGTACAGCCATCAAGCTTAAATATTTTGATTTAAAATCGCTGATTGATCGATAACAGGCTGATTTCGTAAATCTTATAACGAATTCTCTGTTTGCAAACTGAAGTAACGATGGGTGAATTTTAATTCTGTAACTTGTCTACACTTCCATCTTTTTTTCAACTTCCTGAGGATGATTTAAACAATAATGAAACTGTTCCTGGTCCAGTTGTTTTTCCCAATTGGCAACTACGACTGTGGCTACAGAGTTTCCGATAACATTCGTAAGCGCTCTGCATTCACTCATAAATTTATCAATTCCTAAGATCAGGGTCATTCCTGCAATCGGAATTTCCGGAACTACTGCTAATGTTGCTGCTAACGTAACAAATCCTGCTCCCGTAACTCCTGCAGCACCTTTGGAGCTTAACATAGCAATCAATAACAGCATCAGTTGTTTGTCAAGAGAAAGATGAATATTTAATGCCTGAGCAATAAACAAAGAGGCCAGAGTCATATAAATATTGGTGCCGTCCAGATTGAACGAGTAGCCTGTGGGAACTACAAGACCTACTATAGCTTTCGAACATCCTGCTTTTTCCATTTTTTCCATAATTCCCGGAAGTGCAGATTCTGAAGAGCTCGTTCCCAATACCAAAAGAAGCTCCTCTTTAAGGTAAAATAAAAGCTTGAAAATATTGAATCCGTTATACCATGCTACCGCTCCCAGAACAAGAACGACAAAAAGAATGGAAGTAATGTAAAAAGTAGCTACCAGAAATATCAGATTCAGTACCGAATGAAGACCATATTTTCCTATCGTAAAAGCCATGGCTCCGAAAGCGCCGATAGGAGCAAGTTTCATGAGCATATGAACAATTTTGAATACCGGAGCAGACAGATCCTGTAAAAAATGAGTGACATTCCCGCTCTTTTCCTTAGTTAAAACCAATGCAACACCCATTAAAATAGCAACCAAAAGAACCTGAAGTATGTTTTCACCTACCAAGGGACTAAACAGTGTTTCAGGAATAATATTCATAATGAAGCCCGTCAGTGTTGATTCGTGGGCTTTTGCCTGATATTGTGAAACATCACCGGAAAGACTTGCCGGATCAATATTCAGACCGTGGCCGGGTTGCAGTACATTACCTACCACAAGGCCAATGATAAGAGCTAATGTTGAAAACGTGAAAAAATAAATCATCGCTTTTACAGCAATCCTTCCAACTTTTTTTAGGTCAGTCATATGAGCAATACCCAAAGTAAGGGTAATGAAAATAACCGGAGCAATGATCATTTTTACAAGTTTGATAAAACCATCTCCCAGTGGTTTCATTTTTTCTCCCAATTCAGGATAGAATTGTCCTAAAAGAATGCCCGAAACAATTGCGATGATCACCTGGAAATAAAGATGCTGATATATTTTTTTTGCTTTCAAAGTGAAATAATTTTACATTTCTGAAAGTGCGAAAGTATGAATTTTTTATAAAAACATGACGAATGTCATGAAAAAGTTTCGGCGGGGCTGAAAGCCCCGCCGAAACGTCATTATCAAATGTATTATTATAAATTTTGTAATTTCCTCCGATACGGGAAATGATTATTCAACCGCCACGGAGTCATCTCCACGACCATCTGCGACTGCATGGATATTCCCTTTGTCATCCAGAACAATCATCTCTGTTTTTCCAATATATTTTGTTTTTTCAATGACGTAATTTTTACTTTTCAGTTCGGTAATGGTACTTTCCGGAAAATTATTTTCTACAGTTATCGTTTCCGGAAGCCACTGATGGTGAAATTTCGGTGCATTCACTGAAATGTTGGCATTCAGTTTAAAATCTACAACATTCACAATAGACTGGTAAACTGAAGTGGGAATGGTTGTTCCTCCGGGAGTTCCTACCACCATAAAAGGTTTTCCGTTCTTAAGAATAATAGTTGGAGTCATAGATGAAAGCATTCTTTTATTAGGCTGAATGGCATTGGCTTCTCCACCAACGGCTCCAAACATATTGGGTACTCCCGGCTTGATAGAGAAATCATCCATTTCGTTATTTAAAAAGAAACCTGCGCCTGAAACCAAAACTTTGCTTCCATAATAACCATTAAGAGTTGTGGTCACAGAAGCCGCATTTCCATCCTTATCCAGTACAGAAATATGAGTGGTCTGCATAGATTCATTAGGCTGGGCTATGATTTTTCCCACTTCAGAGCTTGGAGTTGCTTTATCAAAACTGAAATTTTTCCATCTGCCTTTCAGGTATTCATCAGAGATCAAATAAGAAGTTTTATCCTGAATAAAATCAGGGTCACCCATATATTCTGCTCTGTCTGCAAAGGCTCTTCTTTCTGCTTCAGTCATAATCTGAACAGCCTTCGTAGAGTTCTGCTGATATTTTTCAAGATTTTCAAAACTCGCCATTCTCAGCATTTGGGCCAGAAGTACCCCGCCACTTGAAGGTAAAGGCATGGTGACAACATCATTTCCTTTATAGTCAAATTCAAGAGCTTTTCTCTCTGCAACTTTATAGTTTTTAAGGTCTTCCAGGGTAATGATTCCGTTGCCTCTTTTCATTTCTGCAACCAGCAGATCAGCTGTTTTTCCTTCGTAAAATCCTTTTGCTCCCAATTTTTGGATGAGCTTTAAGGTTTCGGCAAGGTCTTTTTGAATTAATAGATCTCCTGCTTTCCATGGAGCGTCTTTTACAAAAATAATAGAAGACCTATTATGTTTCTGAAATTTTTCTCTTTGGCTATTCAGCATTTCTGCCTCTTTATCTGTGATGGCAAATCCTTTTTCAGCAAGATCAATGGCAGGCTGAATAATCTTTTCCATAGGTAGCTTGCAGTGCTTTAAAGTAGCAAAAAAACCGGCAACACTTCCCGGAATTCCTACTGCCAGTCTTCCGTTTTGAGAAAGATCGGTATCGGCTTTTCCTTTTTTATCAATATACATATCCCGGGAAGCTTTTTTCGGAGCTGTTTCCCTGTAATCTAATGTAAATTTTTCCCCATTGTTTTTTACCCCTACTAAAAATCCGCCACCTCCGATATTGCCTGCTTGCGGATAGACAACAGCCAGTGCATACTGTGTTGCGGTAATAGCATCATAGGCATTTCCTCCCATCCTTAAGATTGCGGCTCCCGCTTCACTGGCTAAGGGATGTGCAGAAACTACAACGCCCTTATTTTTTACCTGAACTTCCTTAATAGTATTGAAATTGGTCAACTGAGCCCAGCTCAGTTGACTTATCAACAGGATCGAAGCAATTAAGATCTTCTTCATATGATTGTTTTTCTTTATAACAAAATTACCGATTTTTATGTAAACCGTTGGTGTTGATTGTTCTTAAACCTTTTTTTTCCTTTTCTGATTTTTGAAATGATAAAATCAAGATCATTATTACATCTGAATATTCGACTTAGTGAAAAATATTTTAATACTTTAATTTTTTTTGTATTAAAATTTAAATGGTTTTATTTTATTTTTAGTAAATATTGTATTTATTTGATGTTTTGTTGGTTAATATTGTTTTTTGATGAATAAAATGTATGTTTTTGTGTTGTAATTTGCTACATTTGATAAAAAATACAGAATGAGAAAAAAATACCAGAAAATTACTTCTTTAGGAATGTTATTCTTTGTTACGGCTAATGTTTATGCCCAGGCAACAGATACAATAAAAGTAAAAACTGTTGATGAAATTAAAATTACTGTTGGATCGAGAAATAAAAGCAGGGTAGCTACTGATACGCCGGTTCCGGTAGATGTAATCAATATAGGGTCACAATCGGTCCTTAGCCCGCAGATGGATCTTAATCAGATTTTGAACTATGCAGCACCTTCCTTTACTTCCAATTCTACCACAGTTGCAGATGGGACAGATCATGTGGATCCTGCGCAATTAAGAGGTTTAGGACCGGACCAGGTTCTTGTATTGCTTAATGGAAAACGAAGACATACTTCGTCGCTGGTCAATATTAATGGTTCCCCGGGAAGAGGTTCTGTGGGAACAGACCTCAATGCAATTCCTGCTTTTGCTATTGAAAGGCTTGAGGTATTAAGGGATGGAGCTTCTGCGCAGTATGGTTCGGATGCCATCGCAGGAGTGATCAATGTTATTATGAAGAAAAATACAAACAATCTTACCGCTGCGATCACGGCCGGTGGCTTTAATTCGAAGGGAGCTAATGATCATCGAGGCGGTTGGGATGGCGGAAAGTACCAGGTTGATCTGAATTATGGTACAAAATTGGGGGCGACAGGATTTCTTAATTTTACGGCAAGTTTTCTGAACAGAGACGCTACAAGTAGGGCAGGAACGGCTACGGGAGATATTTTTAATGCCTATAATGCCATTGAACAGAGAGCTCGAGAAAATGGAGTTGATATCAATTCTTTATTCGGGAATATTGGGAATACTTCCAATACCCAACAGATTATTAATTATATTCATCAATATGCTCCTTATGTCAAGTACTTCAGTCCTTCAATGCTGGCGGGTATCCAGAATGCCAACACAATTCCTGATTTACAATCAATTTTAAAAGCTGATGTTACAAGCAATGAATTAGCGTACAGAGGGCTTGAAAGAAATGATTTCAATATGCGGGTAGGACAATCTAAGTTGGGGTCGGGTCAATTTTTTATGAATTCTGAATTTGATCTTTCTCCATCTGTTCGTGGATATGCTTTCGGAGGTGTTTCTTACAGACAGGGAAATGCAGCGGGATTTTACAGAAGACCCAATCAAAGCCGGACGCCTACTTCACTTTATCCTAACGGTTTTCTTCCGGAAATCGCTTCTGATGTGATTGATCTTTCACTGGCAGCCGGTTTTAAAGGGAAAATAGGAAAGGTGGGCTATGATATCAGTAATACTTTCGGGCAGAATACATTTGATTATACGATAAAAAATACAGCCAATACTTCCTTGTTGGGTTCAGATCAAAGAAAGTTTAGGGCAGGAGGTTTGGGATTCCTGCAAAACACCATTAATGCTGATTTTGATACCAAATTCGATTGGCTGAAAGGGTTTAACGTTGCATTTGGCGGAGAAGTAAGGCTGGAAAGATATAAAATAGAAAGCGGCGAAGAAGCTTCCTGGGCACTTTATGATATTAATGGAAATATACAAACTCCCGGAACTCCTGCTTCATTGAAACCTACAGACTTTATGGGCGCCACGAGACCAGGAGGTGCACAGGTATTTCCAGGATTCAGACCTGAGAATGCTTTGAAAAAAGGAAGAAGTTCTGTGGCCGCTTATCTTGATACAGAATTGGATGTTACCGACCGTTGGTTACTAAGTGCAGCGTTGAGATATGAGAATTATTCCGATTTTGGATCTACCTTTAACTATAAAGTCGCTACGAGATATAAGCTTACCAATAACATCAATATCAGAGCAGCTCATTCTACAGGATTCAGAGCTCCTTCTTTACAACAGATTTATTTTAATGCAACCGCCACTCAATTCGTCGGAGGAACAGCTTTTGAAGTAGGGACATTCTCCAATGATTCTAATGTTGCACAGATATTGGGTATTCCGCAGTTAAAACAAGAAGAATCTAAAAGTTTTTCTGCAGGTTTTACGGCTAAAATTCCACAGGCAAATCTGACATTTACAGTAGATGGGTATTATATCAGAATAAAAAACAGGGTGGTTTTAACAGATCAGTTTTCGAGACCTGTAGGTACATTCCCTGCGGGAAGTCCGGAATATGACCTTCAGCAAGGTTTTGATAAAGCTAATGCCAATGCAGCGACCTTCTTTGCTAATGCTATTGATACTCAGACCAAAGGAATAGAAGGCGTAATTTCACATCGGTTTAAAGCCTCCGAAAAAGTATCGCTGAATTCTGATTTAGCAGTTACGGTATCTAAAACTAACAGGGTAGGAGATATCAAAGGCTCGGATGTCTTAGTGAATGCAGGACAGATCAACCGGTATTATTCTGAAACGAGTCGTGTTTACCTTGAAGAAGCCGTGCCGCGATTTAAAGCTTCATTGAATAATTCTTTGGAATTTAATAATTTTAGTATCCTTTTAAGGAATGTCTATTTCGGAAAGGTTACCGATCCCAATACAACAGATGTTAACGGAGATGGAATGGTAGATAGCAGCATTGTTAACGATCAGGTGGTTCCCACTGAACATCCGGTATGGGGAGGTAAAGTGATCACTGACCTTTCGGTTGGGTATAAATTTACAAAAGAACTCAGGGTGACCATTGGGGCTAATAACTTATTTGATATTTATCCTGATAAAAATTATGGTCCAAAATCCCTGACAACACCTTCCGTAGATGCTTCAGGTCAGCCTATAACCAATATAGACCTTACTAATCAGGATCAGTTTGTATATTCCAGGAATATTTCCCAGTTTGGAATGAACGGAAGATTTCTCTTTGTACGGTTGAATCTGAGCTTTTAACCGGATCCGGTTATACCTCAATTTTGAAATATTTTCCTACAGAAAATCAATGGTGTGTTTTTTTAAATACACCTTTTTTATTATGGTTAACATGTTTTTTTTACTTTTGTACAATTCTAAAAAAATCTGAAAAATGGAATCCTATACGGAAAGAATACTGATTACAGGTGCCTTGGGACAAATCGGCACCGAATTGACGAACAGACTTGTTGAAATTCACGGAGCAGAAAATGTTGTTGCTTCAGGACTGGACAGATGGCAGGAAGGGATTACTTCTGCGGGGCATTATGAAAGAATGGATGTAACCAATACGCAGTTAGTGAGACAGGTGATTAAAGATTATGATATCACTACAGTGTACCACTTAGCTTCCCTCTTATCCGGAACTTCTGAAAAGCAGCCAATTTTTGCATGGAAATTAAATCTTGAACCTCTGCTTCATTTTTGTGAAATGGCGAAAGAAGGACTTCTTAAAAAGATCTTCTGGCCAAGTTCTATCGCTGTATTTGGAAAAGGAATTCCTAAGCATGATGTAGGACAGGATGTCGTTCTGAATCCTACTACCGTATATGGGATCTCAAAAATGGCGGGTGAAAAGTGGTGCGAGTATTATTTCGACAAATATGGTGTGGATGTAAGAAGTATCAGATATCCCGGATTGATTTCATGGAAAACTCCTGCAGGTGGCGGAACAACCGATTACGCTGTTGAGATTTTCTACAAAGCAATAGAGGAGGGCAAATATACAAGCTTCATTTCTGAAAACACCGGAATGCCGATGTTGTATATGGACGATGCTATTAACGCAACCCTGAAGTTAATGGATGCCCCCAAAGAAAGTCTGACCGTTCGTTCGTCTTATAATTTAGGAGGAATGTCATTTACGCCGAAAGAATTGGCAGAAGAAATCAAGAAAGAAATTCCTGATTTCTCAATCGATTATCAGCCGGATTTCAGACAGGCAATTGCGGATTCGTGGCCGGCCTCAATTGATGATTCCGTAGCGAAAAAAGACTGGGGACTGTCTTATGATTTTGGAATTTCAGAAATGTCGAAAGACATGATCAAAAATCTAAAAGTGAAATTAGAAAAGAATTAATGATGTAAAGTAAAGCTTTATTTAAACTTTTATTTAACATCTGATTTTTAGTATATTATAATTTTTATCTAAAATTTAATTTAAATGATTTTATTAACTTTCAACATTATAGAAATTGAGGCTGAGGTAAAAAACAGCTTCAAAATAACCGATGAAGAAAGATTGAAAATCACTGAAGAGAATACAAAAGCCATTCTCAGAATTTTAGATATTCATGATATAAAAGCAAGTTTTTTTGTGGAGGTTTCCCTTACCGGAAAACTGCAGAATCTTATAAAAGCAATTTCATCCAAAGGGCATGAAATTGCTTTTTATAATAAAGATTCAAATCTTGATGACATTGAAAATGCCAAGAAAAATATTCAGGACCTGCTCGAAAAACAAATTCGGGGAATCCGTCAGAAGGATGTAAAGATCCCTCAGGAACGTCTGAAGCTTCTGGAATTTAATTATGTTTCCAATATCGACAATGCCAATATTCTTTTTCCTTTTAAAAGACTGAAAAGAGATACTGAAATAACGGAAGAAGACGGATTGAGTATTGTTCCTGAAAGCATCTCACCATACAGTCAGTTGCCCTATAATGATTTTACCTTTCAGATCCTGCCGATGAAATATTACCAGAATATGATGCTGGAAACATTACAGAATGAAGAATTTGTACTGATCTATCTCAATACCTGGCAGTTTACGGATTTTAAAAAATACCGTTTTGATATTCCTTTTTACAGAACTTTGTTTTCAGGCAGAAAAATGGAGGACAAATTAGATGCCCTCCTGAGTTTTATTAATGGGAAAGAGCTTGCTGTTTCCCGTATGAAAGATTATATTTTTTAGATGTTGGGTAGCGGTTATTAGGTAGCAGCTATTAGGTAGCAGGTGCTAAATTAAAGGGTTTAAGCTCAAGATTCCAAGTTTAAGATAGCCATCCACAAAAATAGCCATTGTCCACCACGTAACTCGTAACTCGATCCCGTATCTCTAATTCAGTTCAAAAAGGGTAATTTCCGGCAATACGCCCACTCTTCCAGGATATCCCAGTACCCCGAAACCTCGGTTGACATACAGCATCTTTCCCTCACTTTCGTATAAATCAGCCCACTTTGGATAGCGGTATTGAACCGGCGACCATTTTATATTTTTAAGGTCCAGGCCAAACTGCATCCCATGAGTATGTCCCGAAAGTGTCAGGTGAATGTTTCCCGGATGTTTTTTTACAACATAATCAAAATGAGTAGGGTCGTGGCTCATCAAGATCTTGGTTGCAGATTCAGGAATCCCCTTCAAAGCATCATCGATCTTCCCAAATTGAGGAAACGGTTTCAGTCCCCAGTTTTCAACCCCCAGGATGTATAGTTTTTCGCCGTTTTTCTCAATGACACGGTGCTCATTTCTCAGCATATCAAAGCCGGCTTGCTTTTCATAGTCGATAAGGGTGTCCAGATTCTGTTTTTTAGCATCAAGGGAAGTCCAGGTTACATAATCTCCGTAATCATGGTTTCCCAGGACCGCAAACTTGCCGTCTTTCGCTTTGATCTTCGAAAACAGAGGAATAAAAGGTTTGAATTCGTCCGCTACATTATTTACCATATCTCCGGTAAATAAAACAAGATCCGGATTCTGCTCATTGATCAGATCAATAGCATGTTGCAGTTTCCCCGGGTCTGAAAAGCTTCCGCTATGCACATCGGAGATCTGGATGATTTTGTAACCTTTAAAGCTTTGGGGAAGATTCGCCAGCTTTACTTTGATTCTTCTTACTTTATGACGGTATTTCCCGAACGTTATTCCGTCAATAAACAACAAAGAAAGCACTCCGCCCATTCCCAGTCCCGCAAGGCTCAGGAATTTTCTTCTCTCGGGAAAGAAATTATCTGCAGACTGGGTAAATCCGATAGCATAACTTCCGATTCTGAAAATATCATCTATCAGTAAAAATAAAACGACAAAGATTTTAGGAAGGATAAATACCAGGAACAGTGAAATCATGATCTGTGCTCTTATCATACTGCGGTCCGACCTTTGATAATGGGTTACCTCGTAGGCGAAAATTCCGTAGATAACCAGAGATACTGCCCAGTAGCCGGTTCTCAGCCAGAAATTATCGGTCAGTGTTCTTACGGCCTGATAAATATAAATCTCCAAAAACAGGAAGATTCCGGCAATGATTAAAAGATTCTTTTGCATAATCTGATGTAAAAAAAGCACAAAAGAAGATTTCCTTTGTGCTTTTTTATATTTTTAATTGTTTAAATGCTATTTTTTAGGAAATCTGTAAACAAGAGCATTGATGTTCATTCCGGCACCTACCGAAGTCATCACAATGTTCCCGTTATCTTTAAACGATTGACCAGCCATTTTTCCTTTAATTATTAAATCATACATCGTAGGAATGGTTGCAACAGAGGTGTTCCCTAAGTCCTGAATAGTCATTGGAGAGATCGCATGATCATACTCTTTGATATCATAAAGTCTGTGAAGCCTTTCAATCATGGCATAATCCATCTTCGCGTTAGCCTGGTGGATCAGGATTTTGTCAATATCTTCAATGGATAGTCCTGCATCTGTGATCGTTTCCTTGATGGCAACGGGAACGTTTTTAAGAGCGTACTCATAAATTTTTCTTCCCAGCATTCTTACGTAAAGGCGCTTTTGGTCAACTTCTTTATTGATAGACGGAGCATTCTCAAGGTAATTTAATTCAGGGCCATTGTCACAGATTGTATTGTGAGCAATGATTCCTACATTTTCATCGTCAGTGGCTTTTACGACTACAGCTCCCGCACCGTCAGCAAAGATCATTCTGTTTCTGTCATGTGGATCTGTTACACGGCTTAATGTTTCACCTCCAACAACCAGAATTGTTTTTGCTACGTTAGCTTTAATCAGGTTGTCTGCTAAAATCATAGCTTCTACCCATCCCGGACATCCGAAAAGCATATCATACGTTACGCATTTTCTGTTTTTAATACCCAGCTTATTCTTTACTCTGGCAGCCATTGTAGGCATGAAATCAGCATATCCGTTCTCAGTAACTTCCCCGAAATTACTTGCGTAAATAATATAATCCAGTTCTTCGCCGTCTACTTTTGCATCCTCAAGGGCAATTTTAGCGGCTTCATATCCGATTTGTGAGTTGGAAAGATCATCCTCAATGAATCTCCTGTTTTCGATTTCTGTAATTTCTACAAACTTCGCAATGGTCTCTTCCACAGGCTTTTCAATCTTTACTCCGTCTTCAGTATAGAACTCGGAATTCATGAAGTAATCTCTACCAATAACTCTGTTCGGAATGTAAGATCCAGAGCCAATAATGATCGTATTCGGCATTCGTTTATATGATTTTTTTAAAGATGCAAAGTTAATAATTAATATTAATAACGGAGAATTAAAAATATTATTAAATTTGCAAAAATTGTACTTTACAATCTATGAAAAACAACTCGTCCTTGAAAGGCTTACTTATTGCAGCTGTGGCGTTTATCGTTGCCTTTGGGATCTACTTCCTTTTTTTAGCCAAGAAGAATTATTATGTTGTAGATAATCCTACCCCGAATACCTATTATTTTAAGATTAATAATGGTTCCGAAGGAATCATTTCTGCGGGGCAGTATGTGCATGTGGATCTGAAGAAGGGGAAAAACTCTATTCAGGTTTTTGACCAGAATAAAAAAATGCTGTACGATTCGGCATTTGAAGTAAACAAACTTCGTGGTTTGCTGAACATTGCTCACCAGGATTACTACGTGAATGACCAGTACTACGGGTATAATCTTAAAAAAGATTCACTGTTGATGTCCCTTGACAAGACCGTGATTGATGGAAAAGATTATGTCGGAGGAGCAAAGCGTTTCAACAAGCTTTACACAGAAGATTTTTATTACAATGTTGATGAAGATTATGACAAAGTGATCAAAAATATCCAGAAAGTGGAATCAAGATCCAAAATCTTCAGAAAGCAGGATTACCTAAATTATTATAAAGAATATTACAAGTTTTAAGTTTTGACAAAAGATATTACCAAAGTTACTCCCTACGATACAGGGGCTACAAAAAAAAGCCAGGTGGAGGATATGTTCGACAATATTGCGCCGAAGTATGACCTTCTGAACCATGTTTTATCCATGAAAATTGATGTTTTATGGAGAAATAAACTGGTAAAATGGATGAAAAATGATAACCCGCAGGAAGTGCTGGATGTGGCTACTGGAACGGGAGATCTGGCAATTACGATCGAAAAAGGAACCGGTTCCAAAGTAGTTGGTTTAGATTTATCACAACAAATGCTCAATGTTGGCGTTATTAAAATAAAAAAACTTAAATTAGACGGCAAAATTTCCATGCAAAAAGGAGATGCAGAAAATTTACCTTTCGAGGACAATAGATTCGATGCCGTTTCCGTTGCATTTGGAGTAAGGAATTTTGAAAACCTTACCAAAGGTTTGGCAGAGTTAAGAAGAGTAGTTAAAGATAACAAGAGTGTTTATATACTGGAGTTTTCAAAGGTTGAGGGTTTCATGGGGCCATTGTATATGTTTTATTTCAAAAATATATTGCCTGCCATTGGCAGATTGGTTTCTAAAGATAATAGGGCGTATACATACCTTCCGGATTCTGTAAATGCTTTTCCTTTCGGGGAAAAGATGAAGCAAATTCTTTTAGATACGGGATTTAAGAAAGTAGAATATAAAAAATTAAGTTTAGGTATAGCCACAATTTACAAAGCAACAAAGTAACCTATGAATAAATTTCTATTAAAAGCACTGGTTTTGACCTCAGTAAATGTTGCCGTTTTTGCAAACGCGCAATTTAGAACCCGAAACAGAATGGATAAGTTGGAAGATTTCGACGAACAAAAATTCAGCTGGGGGTTTTATCTGAACGGGAACAGACTAGACTACCGCATTGTACTGCACCCTAGGTACGGTATGAATGAAAATCAGAATCTTGTTACCTCTAAAGAAAGTTACAGTTTCGGTGCCGGTCTTATCGCAAAATGGAGACTGAACGACTATCTTGATGTAAGATTAGAACCTGGTTTACAGTTTGCTCAAAGACAGTTGACTTTTAATACGCAATCAAATGACATCTATGCCGGCGGATCTTTAACCAATCCTCCTTTCATGCCGATCCCTTTACAGGAAAAAGATAAAGTAAGAGAAATCAAATCTACCCTGGTAGATATTCCTGTAATGCTGGAACTTCATGGGCAGAGATGGTACAATTCAAGGCCTTATGTTGCTGCAGGGGTAAACTATATTGTGAACCTGCAGTCTAATGCATCTTCTACCGATGATAATATGCAGGGCATTTTCAGATCCACCACGCACAATTTTGCATGGTCTGCGGAAATGGGAATTCAGTTTTATTTCAATAAATTTAAACTGACTCCGGGAATCAGAGGAACGTTCTTTATGAACAACGAAAAAGTAGCGGATAATGCCACTACACCTCCGTACTGGGCTTCTGCGGTGTCTACATTACAGACAAGAGCTATCATGTTTGTCCTTAAATTTGAATAAGAAATATCCTATTGAAAAATACAAAGGAGGTGCTTTTGCATCTCCTTTTTTGTTGGCACCTCAAAATATAGTGGCTTTTATTTTTGTTAGTGTTATTATTTTTTTATTTTTGCTTCTAGTTAGAATATACAACCTGAAATGCTTCAAAATTTAGAAAACAATTTTTCAGAATTAGAGAGAAAGATTTTGGCTCTTCAAAAGAATTACAGAAATCTTACTGAAAAGTTAGCGGAATTAAGTACTGAGCATGAAGATTTGAAGAAGAAGTATGATGAGGAAAGAAGAAGAAATCAGGTATTAGCAGAAGAACAAAAAAATATAAAACTTTATTCAGCAATATCAGGAAATCCTGAACACAATAGGTTAATGAAAAATCATATCAACAGATTGGTGAAAGAAATTGATTTCTGTATTGCTCAGCTTCAAAACAGTGGACTATAATGGAGGTAAGGAGAATAACCGTAAACATTGCAGGAAGGGTATATCCGCTGAACGTACCGGCAGCAGAGGAGGAGACTTTGCGTAAAGTCGGGAAGCAGATCGAAAATATGATTAAAGATTTTGAACAAAACTTCGATGTAAGAGATAAACAGGATGCTTTGGCGATGTGTGCCCTGAAACTGGGAACCAATGCTGAGGTAGTATCTCTTAATTACGAAAAAAATATTAATTCTACCAACGACAGATTAACCCAAATTAATCAGTCATTGAATGAAATCGGGAAATAGATTTTTTTTCCTGAAAAAGACTGCCTACAATAATTCTAACACATTAAAGGTAAACTCAACGCTAAACAATTACCGAACAAATGTCCATTGAATGGCGTGCCGGTCTCCGGATTACAGACAGTGGAAATCAGTTCAAATCGTGTTGATTAGGAGTTTACTCTCAATCTCTGGATTATTGTGGGCTTTTTTTATTTAAAAAGATATGAATACAATTAAAACTCAATATATATTATGATAGAAGTTATAGTCGGCGTTATTTGTTTAGTTATTGGGGCCGTAATAGGGATATTTTTCTCTAAAAGCTCGCTCAATACGAAAGCAAAGTTTATCATAGACGATGCAAAGAAAAATGCCGAAAACCTTATAGAAAAAGCAAACGTACAGGCTGAATCCATAAAGAAAGAAAAGAACCTTCAGGCCAAAGAAAAATTCCTGGAACTGAAATCTCAGCATGATGCTGATATCCAGTCTCGTGAAAAGAAAATGCAGGAGGTTGAGAAAAGAACGAAGGATAAGGAACATAAGCTTAACGATGAGCTTAGCAAAGTAGGAAAGCTTGAAAAGGATTTAGACAAACAGATTGCAGATTATTCTAAGAAAAACGAAATTCTTGAAAGAAAACAGCAGGAATTAGATACCGCAACTGCTAAGAAAGTAGAAATACTTGAAAAAATCTCTAATTACACTGCTGAAGAAGCTAAAGCGGAATTGGTGGAAACCATGAAGGCTGAAGCAAAAACAAGAGCTCAGGCACACGTTCAGGGAATCATGGAAGAGGCTCAGCTGAATGCTAAAAATGAAGCCAGAAAAATTGTTATCCAGACCATTCAGAGAATCGGAACTGAGCAGGCCATCGAAAACTCGGTATCTGTTTTCAATATCGAATCTGATGAAGTAAAAGGTAGAATTATCGGTAGAGAAGGTAGAAACATCCGTGCTTTAGAAGCGGTAACAGGAGTTGAGATCATTGTTGACGATACTCCGGAGGCCATTCTCTTGTCTTGTTTCGATCCTGTAAGAAGAGAGATTGCAAGACTATCTCTTCACAGATTGGTTACAGACGGTAGAATTCACCCGGCAAGAATCGAAGAGGTGGTGGAGAAAACAAGAAAACAAATCGAAGAAGAAATCATTGAAGTAGGAAAGAGAACCATCATTGATTTGGGAATCCACGGATTGCACCCTGAACTGATCAAAATTGTCGGAAGAATGAAGTACCGTTCTTCATACGGACAAAACTTACTGCAGCACTCAAGAGAAGTCGCCAATATCGCTGCAACCATGGCTGCTGAATTAGGATTGAACGTAAAATTGGCAAAAAGAGCAGGTCTTTTACACGATATCGGGAAAGTTCCTGAGCAGGAATCTGAACTACCTCACGCGCTGTTAGGAATGCAATGGGCTGAGAAATATGGTGAAAATGCAGAAGTAGTGAACGCCATCGGAGCTCACCACGATGAGATCGAAATGAAATCATTATTATCACCAATCATCCAGGTTGCTGATGCTATTTCCGGAGCAAGACCGGGAGCAAGAAGACAAGTCTTGGAATCTTATATCCAAAGACTGAAAGACCTTGAATCTGCCGCATTAAGCTTTGATGGTGTATCGAGTGCTTACGCAATTCAGGCCGGTAGAGAATTAAGGGTAATGGTAGAGAGCGGAAAAGTAAATGACGAAGTGGCTTCTCAGCTTTCTTATGACATCTCTGAAAAAATCCAAAATGAACTGACCTATCCGGGACAGGTAAAAGTGACCGTGATCAGAGAAACAAGAGCAGTGAATATTGCCAGATAATAATCGGACAAAGATATTTTATAAAAACCTTTCAAGAAATTGAAAGGTTTTTTATTTTTATCAAAACTTAAAAATGCAAGAACTGTCCATGTCTTCAAAGCTGAAGTACATTTTCTCTATTCCCGTTATTATTTCTGCCTTAGGCTATTTCGTCGATATCTATGACCTTTTATTATTCGGGATTGTCAGAATTCCAAGTTTAAAGGCGTTAGGACTAAACCCTGATGCAGACGGAACCTTTATTCTGAATTGTCAAATGGTTGGTCTTCTGATCGGCGGTGTCTTCTGGGGGATTTTTGGAGACAAAAAAGGAAGGTTATCCGTACTTTTCGGATCCATTTTAGTGTATTCATTAGCGAATATTGCCTGTGGTTTTTTACCCTATTTTCCAAAAGAGCATTTAGTCTATCAATACGCCGCTTTAAGGTTTATAGCCGGTATTGGGTTAGCAGGGGAGCTTGGAGCGGGAATTACATTGGTTTCTGAAAGCCTGCCGAAGAGTTTGAGAGCCATTGGGACCTCAGTAGTTGCCGGATTCGGACTGATGGGCGCCGTTGTAGCTCAGCTTACAGTAGAGCTTGCAGGAGGATGGAATATATCTTATATCATTGGCGGGGTAATGGGAATTCTGTTGCTGTTACTCAGGATAAGTGTTTCAGAGTCGGGGATATATAAGAATATCGTGCATAAAAATGTTTCTAAAGGTAATTTTCTATCCTTTTTCACGAATAAGGATAGACTGATAAGGTATTTAAAATGCATCGCGGTGGGATTGCCAACCTGGTATTGTATCGGAATTCTGGCCGTTTTGGCCAATCAATTTGCCCCTGAATTTGGAATTAAGGATCTTAATCCCGGAAAAGCCATCATGTGGGCTTATGTAGGGATTTCTGTGGGAGATCTGATGAGTGGTTTTATCTCCCATGCTTTAAAATCCCGTAAAATGGCCATATTTTATATGTTGATATTCACTTTGGTGGGCGTCGCCATCATGCTCTTTGGCAATACCGACACAGAAACTAAATATTACTTATTTTGTGTATGGTTGGGCTTTGGAACCGGATATTGGGCTATGTTTGTCACTCTCGCAGCAGAACAGTTCGGAACCAATATCAGAAATACAGCTACAACGACCGTCCCCAATATGGTAAGGGGTCTGGTGCCGGTTATGATTCTGGCATTTGATACGCTGAAAGATAATTTTTCCGTAGTGGAAAGTGCTGCTATCGTAGGCGTGGTAGTTTTTGGCCTCGCCTTTTATTCTGCCCTTACCATCTCAGAAACCCACGACAGAGATCTGGAATTTACAGAATAGTAACTTCCTTTTTGTACTATTACATGTCAGAATTTGAGTTAATTAACTTTTTTTGTGATTTATGGAGCTATTTTTTAATTACTTTTGAAAGAAGACAAATTAAATTTTAACTAAAATCAAATCATCATGTCACAAAAAATTTTAAAAAACGCTAAAAAGCTAAAAAAAGACGATCTTAAAAATATCGTAGGAGGTGTAGCGGGAATCGCAACCCCGGATCTTTCGCAATGCGGCTGTAGTTGTACAGGTGCGGTTACAGGTCCGGCCTATTGTGTGAAATACAAAAACTGTTTACAGGTCATCACCTGCTAATGAAACAATTTATAGTGTTAAACCCTCTCCATTTGTGAGAGGGTTTAATTTTTTTATTGAAATGAGATTATTCGCGATATTCGTCATTTAATTGGTGATCATACCTTTTGAATATGGCGCTATTTTTAAGTTGTTTAATTAATAAATAATGTGTATTCCTTGTTTTTTATATTTTAATAATTTAAAAATCAGGTTTTTATTAAAATTTTTATGAAAATATGTTGCGAATATTTAATATTTGTTTAACTTTGGGAAGTAACTAAAACTATATTGTTTAATTAAAACTAAATCACATGAATAGTATTAAAAATGCTAAAAAATTAAGAAAAGCAGATCTTAAAAATATCTCCGGAGGAGTAATCGGAAATCCTGATTTATCTCTTTGCGGATGCAGCTGCTCAGGGTCTGTGACAGGTCCATGGTATTGTGTTCAATATATTGGCTGCCCTCAGGTATATACTTGTGGTGAAATATAAGAAAACATTTACATGAAATAAACATTTCCACATTTAATAAGCGGAACCCTTTTGATGATAAAAGGGTTCCGCTGCTTTTAATGGATGATATAAAGTAAGCTGCCAATACTTATACTGACCCAAAGCAGTACAGCGGTTAATAAAGGTTTACATCCTATTGTTTTCAAGGTTTGGATGGAAAGGGTAGAGCCAATGAAAAATAAAGTAAGATTTAAACCGGATTTAGCCACAGCAGTGATCGAAGTACTGAAAGCGTCAAGAACAGGAAAATAAGTATTCAGCAGAATGGCCACTATAAAATATCCGATAAACCATGGAATTTTTACTTTTGATTCTTTGTTCTTGAAAATAAACATCGTGATCAATGAAACCGGAATAATCCATAAAGCACGGGCTAATTTTACGGTAGTGGCCACTTTCAACGCCTCATCTCCATACTTGCCGGCTGCACCTACTACAGAACTGGTATCATGAATGCCCACAGCACACCAGAGACCAAACTGTTCCTGGGAAAGGTTCAAAAGGTGGCCGATAGCCGGGTAAATAAACAAGGCGATAGAGTTTAGGGTAAAAACAATAGCTAAAGCCAGTGAAATCTGTTTGGTACTTGGCTTAATGATAGGAGAAACTGCTGCGATGGCACTCCCGCCACAAATAGCAGTTCCGGCTGATAACAGATATGATAAAGGCCTTTCAAGCTTAAAAACTTTTCCAAGGATGAATCCCAAAAGCATTACGCTGACAATACTGACAACAGTTAACATCAATCCGGTTTTTCCTGCATGCAGGGCCTCATCAAGTTTTAGTCCGAAACCCAATCCGACAATTGAAATCTGCAACAGCAGATGAATATATTGATGCAAATGTTTTTCAAAAGGATTTCCTATAAAGACAGCCAGACCAAAACCAAGAACCAGGGCTATTGGAGATGATATAAAGGGAGTAAGACATAAAATAGCCAGTATGATAAAAACGGCTTTTCGTACAACTTCATTTTGAATGAGATCTTTCATATTGCGAACTTTAATGATGGGTCAAAATTCGGCAATATATTATCACAAAGTAAATTGTATTTTGTTATATTGGATAACTATAAGTTATAATAAAAGATAAAAGATAAAAGATAAAAGATAAAAGATAAAAGATAAAAGATAAAAGATAAAAGATAAAAGATAAAAGATAAAAGATATTGCCGTTATACAACTACTATCCATACGGATATCAATATTAATAGAGGTGAGCTTTAGTCTGCCACCCAAATAAATTAAATACATTCACCTGGCTTTAGCCAAAATCTGAAAAATATCGGAGTTATTCCGCAAACTTTAAAAATAGAGCTATCAGTTCGGACTGGTCACCCTTGGGAAGGATAAAATGAAAATTTCTTTCGATGCTGAAATTTTTAATATCAACAACAGTCAGGATATTATTCTTTAATTCGGTGAGAATCGTACTGATGGAAAGAAAGGCCATGCAGTCTGAGTAAAGCAGGTAATTTTTGATACTTTCACTGCTTCCAAGCTGTATGACTGTTTTTAATTCACTGATGTTAATTCCTTTTTCTCTTAACCTGTTTTGGATAAACTCCAATGTTCCCGAACCTTGCTCCCGGAAAATCATATCAATATCATACAGGTCTTTGGTCTGTAAAGTTTTGTGCGCAAGTGGATGACTGGCTTTTGCGGCAAGCACAATCTCATCTGCCTTAAAGGTTTTATAGTCGAAGTAGGCAGATTGTGATTCGCCTTCTATGATTCCCAAATCAATTTTTTCTTCCTTCAGAAGAGCAGAAATAGCTTCGGTATTTCCGGTAAGAAGTTCGATCTTTATATCTTTATAATAAGTATTGAACTTGGCCAGGATTTCAGGAAGGATATATTGTGCAACCGTTGTACTGGCTCCGATAATCAATTTTCCCTTATGTTGTTGATTAACCTGGCTGATCTGAAACTCCAGATCGCGGTAAATATTCCGTATTTTTTCAGCATATTCATGCAATATTTTTTCCGCTTTGTGTCAGCTGAATAGAAGTTCCCTTACGGTCAAATAGCTTGGCTCCCAGCTGAGTTTCAATTTCTTTGATGTGCTTTGTAACAGCCGGTTGTGAAATATGAAGCTCTTCTGATGCTTTTGTAAAACTTAGCCTTGATGCTACTGTATGGAAGACTTTTAATCTGTAATCGAACATAACGCAAAAGTACGGATTATAGTTGGAAATAGGGAGACACGATACTCTAGGGATAACCATCAACCAGCAAAAAAACTATAAGAAATCAGAAATAGACCTGTCCTGCTGACTTTCATATCTGCGGTTCTTGGCTTCTCCAATTTTTTGTTTAGTGTAAATACTGTTGTGCCCCGAAAGAAGATAAGAAACAACACAGGCGATAGCTACATAAACACCGCATTCGGCTCCAAATAATTCTATCCCCATTAGCATACAGGCCAAAGGAGTATTGGTGGCTCCGGCAAATACAGCAACAAAGCCCATTCCCGCCAGCAGACCGAAAGGAAGTGGAATAAATAATGATAATGCGCTGCCTAAAGTAGCTCCGATAAAGAATAAAGGTGTGACTTCCCCTCCTTTAAATCCTGCTGAAAGTGTGATAATGGTAAAGATCATCTTTAAGGCGAAATCATATAATGGAAGCTGCTTTTCGAATGATTCCACAATAATCGGAACCCCTAATCCGATATATCGGGTCGTTCCCATGATCAGAACCGCTAAAGTGATGATCGTTCCTCCAACAACAGGCCGTAGAGGAGGATATGTAATCTTAGACTTGAAAATAGCACCCGCCCAATGAATAATTTTACTGAACGCTGCTGCGCAGATTCCAAATACAATTCCTGCCAGGATACTGTAAACAATAGGTAAAAACTCAGGTTTTGGAATAAGATCGATATGGTAATGTGTATGTGTCACATTCCAGAGATTCGTGATCCAATCTGCGAGAATAGCCGAAGCAAAAGCAGGAAAAATGGCAGTGTATCGTATTCTTCCGATCAGAAAAACTTCAAGTCCGAACACAGCTCCTGCGAGCGGAGTTCCGAAAACAGAGCCAAAACCTGCAGCAATGGCGGAAATAATTAATACTTTTCTTTCGTTTCTGTCAAGTTTAAACGGTTTTGTCAGTTGGTCAGCAATAGCACCGGCCATTTGAAGAGCGGTACCTTCACGACCTGCCGAACCTCCAAAAAAATGAGTGGCAATGGTTCCAAGATAGACAAAAGGCGCCATTTTCAATGGAATAATACGCTGGGGATCATGAATGGTATCGATCAGAAGGTTATTCCCCGCTTCTACATCTTTTCCCCAATAATAATATAAAAGTCCGATGAGAAAACCGGCGACAGGAAGCAAGGCAACCAGCCAGATATGATTTTCTCTGAACCGGGTAGCCCATTCCAGAGATTGCAAAAATCCTGCAGAAGCTGTTCCTACCAATACCCCGATAATAGTACTGATCAGCAGCCATTTAAAAATATGGGGCAGTGCCGGAAATTTCCTGAAGAAAAAATAAGTGTGAAAAACTGCTTTTTTACCAAGTGTCCGTTGATGTTTTGACATAATAATCCTGATTAGTTATTGTTAATAATCTCTCAATCAGGCGTCATCAGCTTCTGTAAAGCGGTTGGGTAAGGAAGAACACCATTTCCTTTTGGTACTGCAAATATATGAATTAAGATAAAAAGATAAAAGATAAAAGATAAAAGATAAAAGATAAAAGATCTTGCCGTTACACCACTATTATCCATACGGATATCAATATCAATAGAGGTGGGCTTTAGCCCAAGCTTAGAAATGAAGCAAGTTTTTAATATATCGGGTAATGTATAGCCTTATCGATTTCAAGGGGATTGTTATATTTTCTGATCACCTCCTGCATACTTTTCGTTTGTGTATTCAGCTCATCAACATTATGTATTTCTTTTCCGTTGATATTGATTTTTAAATCATTATCTGTTTTGCTGAAGTTATTTCTTTCGTAGGCGAAAGGGTCATTATAGAATTCCATCATCAGCTTATGCTTTTGTTTTTCGTTAATAGGAATGGCTTTATTTCCGAAGTTAGATTCCACGAAAGATTCTGTGGAATAGCTCTGGGGAAGTTTCTGGCTTTTAATGAGATTGTAGATGAAATTTTTCTTTGTATCTGATAATTCAAAAATTAAACCGGGAAGTCCGCGAAATTTAAACGGGCCTTCATTAAAAGGAATATCTTTACAGAACCAGGCCGTCCAGCTTCTTCCTCCGAAATTTGCTGTTGCTTTTTGCAGGTTATAATGTTCTGCTTTCTTAGTTTCATCAGAAATATTCCAACTGATCTTATCGGTTGTTTTAAAAGTATAGTATCCCCGTTTTATATTGATGTAATTTTCGTGATCAAAAGAATTGATTTTTCTTTTGACGATCTGACCAGACATATCAGTATACTCGGAATTCATCCCGAATTTTTTGTTCAAAGAATCGGTAATCGCCAGGTTCTGACCATAAAATTTCACTTCTTTAGGGCCGATGTCTAATACCATATTCAATTTTTCAGGCATCATATCTGTAGAGTCCATTTTGTATTGCAACTCGTAGATAAATCTATTAGTCTGTGCGTGGATGAAAGCGATCATCAGCAAAGCAAAGATTGAGAAACTATTTTTCATCTTATGAATGTGAATGGTGTAAGTTTTCGAAGTTGAGATGTTATAAAAAAGGCTTCATTTCATCCTCAATCTGTGTTCTCAGCTCCATCAGGCGTTTGGCATACATTTCCTGCTGTTTTTCTTCTTCTGTGGTTGGAACCCATTTCGGAACAGGAAGTTTTTTGCCGTTTTCATCTACGGCAACAAATACAATAATGCAGTGTGTCTTTTTATCAAATGTAGGCTGCTTAAGGTTTCTTGAAAACACATTGATGGCAATATGCATACTTGATGTTCCGGTATAAATAACCTGAGCATCTACTTTTACTACTTCTCCGATTTTAATCGGTTCATAAAAGCGGATTCCTCCTACATACACCGTTACTGAATAATTTCCGCTCCATGTCGTAGCACAGGCATATCCTGCCTGATCAATCCATTTCATTACACTTCCTCCATGTACATTTCCTCCGTAGTTAACGTCTGAAGGCTCTGAAATAAACTGAAAAGTAATTGGTTTGTTCTCCATCTTTATAAAATTTGAATAAAGTTATTTAATAATTTTTAAAGTTTTAGATTAAATCCTACTTTTGAAAGACGAAACGTATTAACGAGAATTTTTAACACAATAAAAGACTTAGAAATTGTAATGAAGAAAGTATTCTATCTCAACACATGTGATACCTGCAGAAGAATTTTAGCACAATTTGACCTTACAGACTGGGAACTTCGTGAAATCAAAAAAGAGCCGGTCACAAAAGAAGAGCTTGCAGAAATGTATAAGAAAACAAAATCATATGTAGCTTTATTCAGTAAAAAATCAACTCAGATCAAGGTAAGAGGGTTAGATGTAAAAGCTTTAACTGAAAAGGATTTTAAAGAACTATTATCAGACCATTATACTTTTTTGAAAAGACCGGTTTTTCTAACTGACAAAGAAATATTTGTTGGCAATGACAAGAAGAATGTAGAGGCATTGCAGGAGTTTTTTAATGGTAAGTAAATCTTCCATGTTAGGATTTCATTTTTTAAAAAGCTGAAAAATTGATTAGTAGAGCAATTATTATCATCTCTTTGTTTTTGAACATTTATGGCAATGCTCAGAATAAAGCCGTAATGAAATCTCCAAAACGGGTTGAGAATAATAAAGCCCTGGATACATTGGGCTACCTCAAAACTTTTGAAGCGAATAAAGCAGAATATATAGGCAAAAACTTTTCTTATTTGTTATCAAAAATGAAAAAGCTGCAGCCGCAAACAATTTGGAGCGTTCCGAATTCAATGGATAGTACTGTGGTTACAAAATCTTTGTTTAGATTTTCTGATATTAATTATCCTGTCATGAATGAGACAAAAATGCTGATTACATGGGAAACGGAATTGCCTTTTAAAACTGTTAACTTTAATAATCAAAGGAACAAGTTTTATTTCTCGCAACCTGAAAGGCAGTTTTACGGATCTAAAATTGTAAGAAATATTTTAGTATATAGATAAGCAAACCAGAACAGACAAGCGCTACAGAATATCTGTAGCGTTTTTATTACTTTTTTTGTAAGTTGTTGATTTGCAGTTTGTATATTGGTGTCTTGAGTTTGAATTCCTATATTTGTAACTACCAAAAACAAAACTATGAAAACACAGTTTCTAAAAACAAGAATTCTGAGAAGATCAGAATTAAAACAAATTAACGGAGGAATTGGTCCCCTGAATCCGTGCAACGTCCTATGTCCCGGTGGTGGGGTTGTTTCAACAAGACCGGGAATAGGAGATGTTTGCAATTCAGACAGATCCGTCTGTTGTATCTGCTATTAATTATCAGGATATAAGGTAGAATAGTATTGCCTTTTGTGGACCCTGCGGTCCTTATCATAAAAAAGGATGTTCTTATCGAAGAACATCCTTTTTCTATATAGAAAATAAACCATTACACAAAAGGAGCTTTCACTACTTTTGCAGGAATGTTTTTGTTTCTTACCTGGATAAAGATTTCAGAGCCTAATTTGAAGTGAGGTTTGTCCACATAAGCAAGACCTAATCCTATTTTTTTCATCGGAGACTGTGTTCCCGAAGTTACTTTCCCGATCACATTACCTTCAGCATCTACAACAGGGTAGTCATGTCTTGGTACTCCTTTGTCCTGTAATTCGAATCCAACCAATTTTCTGGTCACTCCTTCTTCTTTTTGTTTTGCAAAAATATCTTTAGACACAAAATCTTTATCAAATTTAGTGATCCATCCCAGACCTGCTTCAATGGGAGACGTTGTATCATCAATATCATTACCGTAAAGGCAGAACCCTTTTTCTAACCTTAAAGTATCTCTAGCTGCCAGTCCGCAAGGAATAATCCCTTCTTCCTCACCTGCTTTCAGAATTTCATCCCACAGTTTTTCAGCGCTTTCATTGTTAAAATAGATCTCAAAACCTCCGCTTCCGGTGTAACCTGTATTGGAGATGATCACGTCATTCACTCCGGCAACGCTTCCCACTGTAAAATGGTAGTAAGGAATTTCCGAAAGATTCACATCGGTAAGTTTCTGAAGAATTTCCGTAGCCTTAGGGCCCTGGATTGCCAATAAAGACATATCGTCAGAAGCATTGGTCATTTTCGCCCCGAAAGTGTTATATTTTGAAATATGATTCCAGTCTTTTTCAATATTGGAAGCATTCACAACCACGAAATACTTATCATCATCCATTTTGTAAACGATAAGGTCGTCCACAATTCCTCCGTTTTCGTTCGGAAGACAAGAATACTGAGCTTTTCCATTTTCAAGAGCATCAACATTATTGGTAGTCACCAATTGTAAAAGGTCTTTTGAACCCGGTCCTTCGATGAAAAATTGTCCCATGTGTGATACATCAAACAATCCTGCTTTCTCTCTTACTGCAAAATGTTCTTCCGTAACTCCTGAATATTGTACAGGCATTTCAAAACCTGCGAAAGGTACGATCTTAGCTCCCAGAGAAGCATGTTTGTCGTACAAGGCTGTTTTCTTCATATTTACTTTTTATTTCTTTATTTTAAAACTGTTAAAAGTCTCGTTAAACAGAGTCATATAGTTTCCGTTCCAGAATTTCTGACCGCAATTGATGCTCACCAGATACAGGTCTTTTTCCCTTTGGAAAGCCCTGGTAATCCAGAATAGTTTTTCTTTTTCATCAAAATACTCGTAAAAATATTCTGTATATCCTTTCTTGCTTCTGTTTTCTTTTACCTTATTTTCGGGCTCTTCTGATTTATAGAGAGCGAGAATGAATTTCTTCATTTCTTCCTTAGGAAGTGCCAGATCATGGTATTCCGAAATCGTAATGGCCCCGATTTCATTAGTCGGAAAAATATTGACAATATCACTGTCATTGGTAGATCTCCAGCCTTGCGGAATATTGATGGAGTAATTCGGGCTATCATATACCTGTGCCTTTTGAGCAAAAAACAGACATCCCGTCAGAAAAGCGGTTACAAGGAATATTTTTTTCATCGTTAAAAATGGTGTTTGTATTCTTCAAGGATAATTTTGAACCATTCCGTGAAGTTTTCCGGAGTTTCGGCTATTTCTTTATCCAAATCGGTAAGAGAAATAAATCGTACTTCTTCTACCTCTTCTTTATTTAAATTAAAATCAGATTCATGATTCCCCACAAATACATGGTCAAGCTCATGTTCCCAAAGACCTCCTCCAACATCTGCTTTGTAAATGAAATTGAATTTTTCCGTAAGCTCGGCTTCAATTCCCAGTTCCTCTTTCAGCCTGCGGGTAGCGCCTTCAAGATAAGTTTCTTCTTCTCTCGGATGTGAACATACAGCATTGGTCCATTGATTGGGAGAATGGTATTTTCCTGAAGCTCTTTTCTGAAGAAGCATTTCACCTTTACTGTTGAAGAGAAACACGGAGAAAGCACGGTGCAACAAGCCATTGATATGTGCCTGTTGTTTTTCCATCAGACCCAAGACTTCATCTTCAGGGTTTACTAAAACTACAAATTCTTCCATTCCTACAAATGTAAGTGTAATAAATGTATTTTGGAAATTTTTAGATAAACATCATGTTTTTGCTGGGTGAAAGGCAAAAATAAAGCAGCATTCTGAATATTTGTTGAACTCTATACCAATAAATGATTGAACTTCCTTGAAGATCCGCTACTGACCATTTTATTCATCAATTAAACCCCGAAAACGAAAATTTTTAATCAAAACCAATAAAAAAACGAATAAAATGTTTATATTATTCTTTAAATACAAGTTTTTATAGTATAATTTTAATATAAACTAAGATTAATCTGTCTGATATATTCAAAAGCCTTAACTTTGTTACTTAATGTTAACGGATGGAATTAGAATACATAGAGCATTTAAGTCCTATTCTTAAGGACGGAGTTAAAAATTACTTAATAGACATAGACGGAACCATTACAGATGACGTTCCCAATGAAGAACCGGAAAGAATGGTTACCTGTGAACCTTATCCCGATGCATTGGCTACCGTTAATAAGTGGTATGATGAAGGACACCAGATCTGTTTCTTCACATCTAGAACCGAAAATCTAAAACAAATTACAATTGACTGGCTGGATAAACATGGGTTCAAATACCATAGCGTACTCTGCGGGAAGCCAAGAGGGGGAAATTATCACTGGATAGATAATCACCTTGTAAGAGCTACACGATATAAAGGTAGATTTACAGATTTGGTAGAAAAACAAGTGACTATTGAAGTTTTCAAAGAAGACGGAGAATAAAATATAACTGAGAGATTTAAAGATTAAATGTGGTGTATACTTTAATTTTTAAATCTTTTTACTTTTTAATATACGAGTATTTATGAAGATTTTAGCAAACGACGGCCTGGATCAATCCGGAATTGATGCATTACAAGAAAAAGGCTTTGAAGTTATTACAACAAAAGTTCCACAGGAGTTTTTAGTGGATTATATCAACGAGCACAAAATCCGTACTTTATTGGTAAGGAGTGCAACGAAAGTAAGGAAAGATATTATTGACGGATGTCCCTCTATTGAAATTATCGGAAGAGGCGGTGTCGGAATGGATAATATCGATGTAGATTATGCAAGAGAAAAAGGAATTCATGTGATCAATACACCATCTGCGTCATCAGAATCGGTTGCCGAGCTTGTTTTTGCCCACTTATTTTCAGGAGCAAGGTTTCTTCAGGACTCTAACAGAAAAATGCCTTTGGTGGGGGATACTGAATTCGCAGGACTTAAAAAAGCATATGCCGCCGGTATTGAACTAAGAGGAAAGACGATTGGTATCGTAGGTATGGGGAGAATCGGGCAGGAGGTAGCCAGAATTGCTCTGGGACTCGGGATGAGAGTGATTGCTGCTGACAATAATGTTGGTAGGGCCAGCATTAAAGTAAAGTTCTACAATAATCAGTTTATCAACGTAGATATAGAAACTGAACCTTTACAGGATGTTTTGAAGCATTCAGATTTTATCACCTTGCACGTTCCGGCTCAGAAAGACGGATACATGATCGGTAAAAATGAATTTGACATCATGAAAGATGGTGTGGCGATCGTTAACTGTTCAAGAGGAGGAGTAATTGATGAAGCAGCTTTGATCGAAGCATTGGATTCAGGCAAAGTAAAATTTGCGGGACTTGATGTTTTCATCAACGAACCTACACCTTCGAAAGAAATTTTAAACCACTCTAAAATCTCTCTGACGCCTCATACAGGTGCATCCACACTTGAAGCCCAGGATCGGATCGGTCTTTCTCTGGCAGAGCAGATTTCAAGTATTTTACAGATTCATAATTAAAATATGATAAAGCTGTTCCATTATTGAGACAGCTTTTTTTACACATTGCAGAAGATAGACATACCATTAATCTGTAATGACAGGCGAATTTATAGGGGTGTTGTTTTTTGCAATAATGAATGTAAAAATCGCATAAAAAGCATTTCCGTTTGATCCGTTATGGGTCCAGTCCTGAAATTTGTATTCGTAGCTGAAATTAGCAGGGACTAAGCGGTAATTTAATATATTTTATCTTTTTGATAGTATCGTGAATTTAATGTTATTGTTTCAAATATATCAATATGATGAGATTTAAATTGTCTTTTTTGTAATAAATAACTTGTTTTCGTTGCGGTATTTACAAGTTGAGGAAGTGTAAAAGGTATTTGATTCTTTTGTTTCAAAGCATAAAAAAACCGGAGAAGTAAAAACTTTTCCGGTAATACTATATAAATGCCGGTAACAGGCATTGGTGTTGTATTATATATTGTTTTTGCTTTTCAGAATATCTCTGATTTCTGCCAACAACTTTTGATCGTCAGTAGGTCCGGCCGGAGCAGGAGCTTCTTTCTTGATGATTTTGTTTGCTCCTTTGATGATCCAGAAAAGAACCATAGCAATACACAGAAAGCTGATCACTGCAGAAAGGAAATTTCCGTAGGCTACACCGTTCCATGTAAGTTTAGAAATATTTTCTGCGCCTGCAGCTTTTAACGCCGGGTTCAAAAGCAGAGGAGTCACAACATCTTCTACCAGAGAGGTAACAATCTTACCGAAGGCTGCTCCGATGATCACACCGACAGCCAGATCAAGCACATTGCCTTTAAAGGCAAACTCTTTAAATTCCTTAACAAATCCCATAATTTATATTTTTTTAATTGTATTTACACAAAAATATAATTAAAAAATGTAAAAAACATTACTTTTTACCGTTTTTTATTCTACAAATGTTGAATTTTGTCTTAAATTTAGGTATGTTGTTTTCATGAAAACAACCCTTTATCATGTTCTATTATTTAATATGGATGTAGCCGTATAATTAAGATCTTTACTAACTGGTTTAAAAGTCCTCAACAAGCAATGAAAATATTTACAGCAGAACAAATAAAGAAATGGGATGAATTTACCATTATGAATGAACCTGTTTCCTCTATTCAGTTAATGGAAAGAGCCTCATTGGCGATTGCCAACTGGATCTCGGAGAACTGTAAAAATCACAAAAAGCTGGTGGTTTTTTGTGGTAACGGTAACAATGGCGGCGATGGATTGGCCACTGCAAGGATATTATATCAAAAAGGTTTTGACATAGATGTTTTTGTACAAAACCCTAAGGGAAAGTTTTCGGAGAATGCTTCAGTCAATCTTAGAAGGCTGAGGGATATTTCGGGAATCAGTGTGAAACAGTTTAAAGATATTAATTCCTATTATTTTGATGATAAAACGATTATTGTTGATGCACTGTTCGGTACCGGATTATCCAGGCCTCTGGAAGGTGAGTATCAAAAAATAGTTGATCAGCTGAACGTAAAAAAGAATAATAAAATAGCAATAGATCTTCCTTCTGGTCTTTTATCTGATGCAATAAGTGAAACTGATGCTTCCATTGTAAAAGCAGATTATACTTTAAGCTTTCAGTCCTGGAAAAGAAGTTTTCTTCATCCCGAGGCTGGTGAGTATACAGGAAAAGTGATCATTCTTGATATCGATCTACACAAAGAATATGCGCAGATAACGAAAACGGGATATCAGGTGGTTGATGATCCTCTTATTGAATCTGTTTTCCGGCCCAGAAAAGATTTTTCGCATAAGGGAAGTTACGGAAAAGCTACGATCATTGCCGGAAGCTATGGAAAAATGGGAGCTGCGGTACTGGCTACAAAATCAGCTTTGAAAACAGGAGCAGGGCTCACTTTTACCCTTGCTCCCCAATGCGGATATGATATCCTGCAGACATCCTGCCCTGAAGCTATGTTTATCAAAGGCGGAGAAGATACGATTGAATATTTTGAAGTTGATAAAGATACATTTTGTGGAATAGGGCCGGGTTTAGGCAACCATCCTGATACTAAAAAAGGATTTCTGAAGTTTTTAAAAAACTATCAATTCCCTTTGGTTTTGGATGCCGATGCTCTGAATATGATTTCCCGGGATCCGAAAAACCTTACATTAATCCCGGAAAAATCTATTATTACCCCGCATCCGAAAGAGTTTGAAAGACTTTTTGGAAAAACAGACAATTCTTTTGCACGGTTAGAATTAGCCAGAGAAAAATCAAAAGAGCTGCAAATTTATATAGTTTTAAAAGACCATCATACCCAGATTATTACTCCTCAGGGAGATGTGTTCTATAATGTAACAGGAAATGCAGGATTGGCCAAAGGCGGTAGCGGAGATGTTCTTACCGGCATTCTGACAGCTCTTCGTGCGCAAGGATATTCTGAAGAACACACTTGTATTCTCGGTGTATGGCTGCACGGGAAAGCTGCTGACTTTGCAGCGGAAAAGTATTCAAAAGAATCTATGCTTCCTACCGATGTAATTAATGAGTTGGGGAATGTTTTTGCCTTGCTGAATAAAGAAGTGACGAAAAATTTATAAGTATTGAGCAAAAAATAAGTAAAAAAGGCAAATTTGCTGGTATGCAAATTTGCCTTTTCTATGGTTGAATTAATATTTTATCTTATTCAGGTTTTTCGTTTTCCGCCTGAGTGATCTTAAATTTTTTGGAAACAATCATAATGATAACTCCGGCTATCATGAACGGGATAGAAAGAACTTGTCCCGTATTCAGGCTTCCGATCTGGATGAATTCATCTCCCTGAGGTTCTTTCAGGAATTCTACAAAGAATCTGATTGCCCAGAGAATAATAAAGAAGAGCCCGAATAACCAGCCTTGCTGATATTTTTTATCTGTTTTTCTATACAAAACCCATAATAAAATGAATAAGGCAACATAGCCTACCGCTTCAAATAACTGGCTTGGGTAACGTGGTACGGTAACCCCGTATTCACTGCTTTGCTGAGGGAAAAGTAATGCAAACGGAGAATTAGGATCTGCAGGCTTACCTACAATTTCAGAATTGAAAAAGTTACCCATTCTTACAAATGCGCCACCCAGGGCAACCACGATACCTAATCTGTCATATACCCAGAATGGATTTTTCTTAATGATTTTGAACGAATAATAGAGCGTCGTGAAAATAAGCGCAATCGTTGCTCCATGACTTGCTAAACCTGAAAATCCAGTGAATTTCAGTCCGTTTTTCGTACTGATGGGTAAAAATACACTCCAGAAGTCTTCTTTAAACAATTCCGGCTGATAAAAAATAACGTGGCCTAATCTTGCTCCAAGGATAGTTCCTATCAGGGTCCATGTAAAAAGCGGCTCAAGGTATTTCTGGTTGACATTATCTATTTTAAAAATTTTGGTCATTAAAAGATATCCGAAACCAAAAGCGAATACAAACATCAGGCTGTAAAAGTGAAGGGTAACAGGTCCGAGCTGAATACCTTTAGACGGATCCCATATTTTGAAAGGTGTTTCAAGTTCTACTTTGTCAGAAGCTGAAATTGGTTTTGCCGATTTTACAGCGTATTTGAATGTGGTAATATTATCTTTGGTAATATCGGTATCAATCATTTTAAAATTCTTATCAAAAAACTGATACTTAGAATCTCTGAATCTTGCTAAAGTAGAGGCTCCGTAATTGTAATAAGCAGGCTCAAAATTTGATTCATTGAGGATAACAAGGATATTATTGTTGATCGCTCTGTCAGGAAAAGCACTGAGATCGCCCAGTTCTGTAGTAGAATAGATCTTTACAGGAACATTATTTCCGTTGACTTTTAATGAGCCATCCGATAGCCCCTCAGAATATTGCTGAGCAAAAAAGAACTGAGTGACCAATGCAAATATGACAAGATAAATTCTGAAAAAAATAGTACTCATTTTCTATTAATTTAATAGTTTGTTTTTAATGTTTATGTTTAGGGGGAACAGGATCGTAGCCGCTTCCTCCCCATGGGTGACAACTTAAAATTCTTCTGAACCCCATCCAGAATCCTTTGAATATGCCATGAACCTGAAGTGCTTCGATCATATAATGGGAGCAGGTAGGCTGATAACGGCAATTTCTGGGAAGTAATGGCGAGATAAACCATTGGTAAAATTTTATCAGAATTACCAGCGGGAATGTAATGATTTTATTGAATGTAAGTTTCAAAACAATGCAAAAATAGGGTAAAAAAATGAAAATTAGTTTAATTTTGTTAGAAGTTTCAGCGATCAGAAAGCTGAAGTATTTATCTCAAAAAAATAGCATTACCTTGAATCATAATATTCCATTAGCTGAAAAATTAAGACCCAAAACCCTGGATGATGTACTGGGGCAGGAGCATCTTACCGGAGAGAAAGGAACGATCAGGAAAATGATCGAAAATAACACCCTTAATTCCCTGATTCTTTGGGGGCCGCCGGGAACAGGAAAAACCACGCTGGCAGAAATTATTTCTGAAAAATCAGGCAGAAAGTTTTATAAGCTTTCGGCTGTTTCTTCAGGGGTAAAAGATGTGAGGGATGTGATTGATGATGCCAAGAAACAAAATCTGTTTTCGGGAAAATCACCAATTCTATTTATCGATGAAATCCACCGTTTTAATAAATCCCAGCAGGATTCTCTGCTGCATGCCGTTGAGAAAGGCTGGATTGTCCTGATAGGAGCTACCACGGAAAACCCGAGTTTTGAGGTGGTTTCCGCATTATTGTCCCGAAGTCAGGTGTATATTTTAAAGGCGCTGAGCTATGATAAGCTGGAAGAACTTATTGATATTGCTTCGGAAAGGTACAATAAAGATGAAGGAACTGATTTTAAAATTATAGAAAAAGAAGCTTTTATTCAGTATTCCGGAGGGGACGGAAGGAAACTGATTAATGCTGTAGAACTGGTTTTGAATCAATATAAGAACTCGGATATCCGGGAAATTACCAATGCGAATGTTCTTGAAGTGCTTCAGGAGACGATGGCACTGTATGATAAAAATGGAGAACAGCATTATGATATTATTTCAGCTTTTATTAAGTCTATGAGGGGTGGAGATCCTAATGGGGCGGTTTATTGGCTGGCGAGAATGATTGCCGGAGGCGAGGATATAAAGTTTATTGCGCGAAGAATGCTTATTCTGGCTGCTGAAGATATCGGATTGGCCAATCCCAATGCTTTAGTCATGGCCAACAATTGTTTTCAGGCTGTCAATGTGATCGGGAATCCCGAGTCCAGAATTATATTAAGTGAAACGGCTGTCTATCTTGCGGTTTCCCCTAAAAGCAATTCAACATACATGGCCATTAATGAGGCATTAGCTTTGGTAAAACAAACAGGAAACCTTCCTGTACCGCTTCATTTAAGAAATGCCCCTACCAAATTGATGAAAGATCTGGATTATGGCAAAGAGTATAAATATGCTCATTCCTATGAAGGGAGTTTTGTAGAACAGGACTTTTTACCTGAAGAAATTAAAAATGCCAAACTCTATCAGCCCGGAAAAAACTCTACGGAAAAGAAGATTTATGAGGAACTTAAGAAAAAATGGGGAAATAAATATTAAAAGAAAAAAGGATACTGTGTTTCAGTGTCCTTTTTTATATGATTGAGATCTTATTTATTTCAGGGTTATGAATAACGTTTTCTTTCCGTTGTAATCTTTTACTTCCCCATTGTCGATGATTTGGGGATATACCATTGTACTGGTGTCGCTAAATTCATGTTCACCCATAAATACGGGAGTATCTTTTGCAACCCCATATTGTGTATTGATTTCAGCAAGGGACATTCTGTCCATTACATTTTCTCCGTTTTTGAATTTATATTCGGTAACTCCTTTCGTAAAAATAGAACTGTATTTTTTCAGATCTGCCGGAAGATTGGCTGCCGTGTAAGTTTTTGAAACCTGCAGCACAGATTTTTTTGAATTGAACAGATTTACTGTCCCAATAGCGTTATCAGCAACTGCAAATTTCTGTTGAGCAAATAATGTTGCAGATGACAGTATTAAAAAAGAATAGAGTAATTTTTTCATAATCAGAATATATAGCTGTTAAAAACGAGATAAATATAGTTATTTTTTGTAAAATTTGAATTAAATATTACAATGTTTTAAATTTTGTTTATAAATAACGGCTTTTAGCTTCATTATACGTCAGTTTCTTCTTCATTTTTATTCTTTTGTTCAACCATATTTCTGATTAAATTTTTAAAACGCTGAAAAGTAAATGAACTCACCAACAATATAATACCTAATACAATGAATGCACTGATTCTCGAAATATTATCCATCTGCCACACATCATAGGTGTAAAGTTTTAAAACCATAAGGGCTATTAAAGCAAACCCGATTTTATTATATTCCTTACTGTTCTTTTTTAACCCTGTGTAGATGAGTACGCTGGCAAGAATCGTCCATATAATAGGTAAATATAAAATATTGAAATGCTTTTGTACTTCGAAATACTGTGTCAGATTATGGGAGGTATTGAGAACATAGGCATGATGGAGCTCGCAGCTTACAGCCGTAATGAATGCTAGAGATAAAACCCAGTAAGATATTTTGTTTTTGTGAAAATCTGAATCGGGAATCACGGTAAAGCATAGATATATAAATGGTATCCATTGCAGAAGATGAAGTAAATAGAACCTTGAATCGAGTTCTTTTGATAAAACAGCTGTCACTACAGATGAAGTAGAAACTGATATGGTAATGATTAACAATACCAGGAACAGGTAAATTAATGCATTCTGAAAAGTAACATTAATATTGAGCTTTCTTCTGAAAACCAATAATATAAAAATATAGTAAAGACTGAATAACAAAGCTACATTGACAACAGCAGCCCAGGGCATGCTATGAATATGGTAAATGATTTCCAGCAATAAGGCGGTATAGATCATTCCGTAACTAACAACGCTGATAAGATCTTCAAAAAAAGTATTGTTTTCTGACGGAGTTTCTTTGCGGGTGTTTTTTAACAGATATAAATTGGTAATTGCTGAAACAACAGTAACCAGGCTTGTTAAAAATACCGGATTTACTATAATGCTGAGATGTCTGCTATAAAAATATTCACTCCATGTGATGACCTGGGCGATAATAACCAGTGGAAAAAGAATATAAAAACAGGTTTTAAAAATTGTATGTCCGGTTCTCTTCCAGATAAAAAGAAGTAGAGTAGCTTCAATGGCCCAGACACTGGTAATAAGATGGGTTTTAAACTGAAGAGCAATAGCAATGGTAATAAGACTGACGCTGATACCTGCAAATACTGAAAAAGGAATTCCAAAATATTTTTTCCCGTATTCTCTGAACAAAAGAATGGTATTAATGATGGCAAAAACAAGTGGGAAAATAATAACCGGCTCGTATTTTAATTCGTTAAAAGTATAGAACAATCCTATAATACTTGTAAAATTAATTAAAGCAAGCATTAAAATATCCCAGGTTGAAAGTATATTTTTCCTTATGTAATCGTGCAGCGCAAAAATGTAGAAAATAACATAACTGATCATATAAAAAACAATGCTTAGGAGTTCCGGTTTTTCTGAAGTCCAGTAAAGGAGATAAAGGGTGGTAAAGACATAAGCTGTCCATCCTACACTTTTCCAGTTTTTCAGAAAGGCGGTGGTGAGCATTCCTACATTAAGGAGACTTAGATAGATAAACAGGAAAAGATAGTTACTTTGTCCTGTACTGATCATTAAAGGAGCAGAAAAACCTCCTATTAATGAGAAAATAATCAATACCTCACTTTTATAATAATAGGAGAGAAGGATAGAGATGACTGTGATAAGGATAGTAATGGCAAAAGCTATATTCTGGGAAAAAAGATGGTATTCGCGGAATGCTATTGTAATGGTAAAGTACAGCACGGCAATCCCGCCCCCTGTAATGATAGAGGCAAAAGTGGTATAACTTTTTCTGAGAAAATGTCCCGTAAGAATAATGGCTGCGGCGGTACAAAAACCTATTCCTGCTCTTGCGGTTTCCCCGATCCAGTTTTTATCAATCGCGTATTTTACAAAATATCCTATCCCAAGTACAAGCGTGAAGATACCGATAATAGTAAGTGCATTCTGTTTTAGAAAGTCAAATACCGGGCTAAGCCAATCTTTTTGAGTTGGGAGAGGATCAGCTTCCCGGATTTTATGCTGCTGTGCTTCTTCCTGATAAGCGGATTGTGTTGGTAGTGGCGTTTCTGCCTGAAGGGCTTCTTGCTTTGGTATTTCTGTCTGTACTAAAGGTTTTGTAATCTTGGCATTGAGGTCTGAGACCTTTTTTTCAAGTTTTCGGATCTTGTTATTCAGATTATTGAAGATGATAATAATCACCACGATTACTATGACAGCAAGAAGTTCATTCATTGTATAGTTTTTATCAAATATAAAGAAATTTGAAATGGGAGAAAAAATTAACCCATCACAGAGACAGTGATGGGTTAACGATATAGATAACTAACAATATGTTTTAGTTGGATATTTTATAAATATAGAAAGATGAGGTACTGGATCCAAGTAGTCCTACATCCAATGCCGTAGACCCTGTCAATCCGAATGAGATTTTATCTCCTGCCTGAAATGAATATACAGAGCTAAGAGAGCTGTCCGAGATGGTTAAACTTAAAAGTACAAGGTTGGCTCCACTGAACGGACGGCTATCGATTATAGTAGCGACACCGGCTCTGGTTCTTACAATTCCCACTCCGGGATTGTTTGCTAATAATGATGCCTGAAGCCCAGTTCCATAACGGAAAGAGAAACCTATCGCATATACTCCTGTTGAAGGAATTGTGTACGTATTGTCTGTGTCACTGAATAATGAAGCTGATCCGATTGTTCTTTCTGCGGCTAAGAAATTAACAGCTCTAAATCCGGAAGGAAAAAGACCAAGGCTTAAAAGACTGATCCCCGTAGTTTTTTTGGCTGCAAAAACTGAGGTGTTGGTGTTAGAAGCTGCTATTACAATTTGCGGATCCATGATGAAAACCTCATCATTCCCAAGATTGCTTGCCAGGAGTTGAAAACCGGGTAATGCTGTAGCTTGTGGAGTATCACGCACAATTAATGTTCCGTTGACATCAAGTGTTGCTGCTGGAGTTGAAGTGTTAATCCCAACTTGTGAAAACACAGGGAAACTTGCGAATGCTAAAAGTAGACTGTAGATTTTAGTTTTCATGATCAGATTTTTTTAATTAGTTTCTTAGGTATAAAGATAATAAAAAAAAATATTTAATATTATTATATTTTCAATTTTAACATTAATATGATATTGATAACTTAAACATATGTTTATATTTTACCCTAAGATGTTCCATAATGTGATTACTGTTTATTTTTTTTTAATTTTAAATAATGGGTTAAAGGTATAAAAAAAACATATATCCTATAGTATTGAATTAATTTTTTTTAAAAAAAATATCCATCACTTGTTAGGTGATGGATTTACAAAAGATTATCGCTGATTGATGATCCTGTTTAGAGGTAAAAATATCAGCTCTCCAGAAGGAATTCTTTGTAATTGCCTAAAAAATCCACTTCAGCATGAATAGACTCAAGTTCTTTTAAAGCATTACCATGCAGTACTTCCTCCCATGAGCCTACTACATTGATAAAGAAGAAATAATTACCCAGACCGGTCTTCAATGTTCTGGATTCAATTTTGCTCAGGTTCATTTTCCTCCAGGCAAAAACAGATAAAACCTGATGCAAGCCTCCCGGATGATCCTCCGGCATGGTAATCAACATCCCTGATTTCTCACCTAATATCTCCAGTTTATTATTGTCATAAGTACCGGGTTCTTTTGAGATAATGATAAACCGGGTGTGGTTTTGTTCAAAATCCTGAATATTACGGTTGATAATTTTCAACCCATATAAATTGGCCGCAAATTGATTGGCTACTGCTGCTATTTGAAGATCCGGATTTTCAGAAACGTATTTTGCTGCAGCGGCGGTAGAAGAGAAATCCTGTTTGGGAACCCCTTTGTAGTGGGTATCCAGAAAATGGAAGCTCTGTGCCAGCGCTTGCGGATGAGAATATATTCTCTCCATATCTTCAATAGCGTTTTCCGGATGGATCATCAGGTGGTGGGCGATAGGCATTACTGCTTCTGCCTGAATTTTAATAGACGGTGTCTTATACAGATAATCAAGGGTCATGGAAACAGTGCCTTCTATAGAGTTTTCTAAAGGAACTACTGCTTTTATTGCTTCTCCGTTTTCCACAGCATTGAAACAATCCAGAATACTGGCCTGTGGCATAAGCTCATTATCCGGGAAGAGCTGTGCTGCGGCAAGTTGGGTAAAACTGGCGTGAGGCCCCAAAAATGCAATCTTCATAAATAAATATATAGGGTGTTGTTATAATTAAAAAGCAAAGGTGCGAATTAAAGTTTAAAGTTCAACGAAGAAAAACCGGGCTTTCAGGGCTTTTCTTCCTTCCGGATCCATATTTAATAATAAACGGTAAACAGTGGGATCGTATAATCAATTATAGGCGGTAATTTTCCTAGTTTTTGATGTCCTCTATCTCTTGCCAGTTATCTTCAATAAACTTCATCAGAAAATCAGGACATTTAATGATCTTATTGGTGTTGGCATCAAGGAAGAATAAAGTGGTGGAAGCCTCTGTGATTTTAATATGCTCTTCGTTGTAGATCTCATACTCAAATTCAATTTTTACCCCCGGAATTTTTTTGATATACGTATGAATTTCTAATTTCTGATCGTACAAGGCAGGGCGTAAATATTTAATTTTATAGTCTGAAACAGGTAGCCAAATTCCTTGGTTTTCAATTTCATTGTATGAAATTCCTATGCTTCTGAAGAGCTCAACTCTTCCTACTTCGAAGTATTCGGCATAGTTGCCATAGTATACATATTTCATAGGATCCGTTTCTCCGTAACGTACTCGTATTGAGTGTGTTGTGTGTATCATTTTATGTGTTAAATTATACATACAAATATATTTTTAAATAATCAATACCTGCAATATTTTTTTTTGAAAAGAAAAAATTGGACCTTTGTCTTCCTTCTAAAAACAGTACAAACAAAGAATAATCGGGGCATAAAAATGGATGACAATTTAATGATGATATGGCAGAAGTGCCTTCAGTTTATGCGTGATAACCTCAACGCAGCTGAAGATAATTCTGATCTAAAAAAACTTGAGAAATCTTTCGATATGTTATTTGATAAGGTTCAGCCGCTTTCATTAGTAGCCAATAACCTTACATTGATCGTGCCGAGTGATTTTTACAAGGAATATATCGAGGACAATTACCTGTCCTTACTTTCTGCTGCCCTGAAAAAAAATGTTGGAAAAGGAGTTAAATTATGGTATTCCGTAATGGAAAACAGACCAAAAGGTGAAGAAAAACCGGTTACCATGAATATGAAGGGACAAAGTGTTCCTACTCCTAAAACACAGGAAACAATGCCGCAGGGCTTTTCCGCTAATATTGTAAATCCTTTTGTTGTACCTGGAATAAGAAAAGTAAACATCGATTCTAATCTTAAACCTGATTATTCATTCGATAGTTATGTAGAAGGGGAAAGCAATAAATTTGCAGCTACAGTAGCAAGATCTATTGCCAAAAGACCTGGTGCCACTGCATTTAACCCTTTATTTCTGTACGGAGGTTATGGAGTAGGAAAAACTCACTTGGGTCAGGCAGTTGGTCTTGAAGTAAAAAACCAGTTCCCGGATAAAGTGGTTCTTTATCTGTCTTCAGAAAAATTTATTCAGCAGTTTATTTCAGCTGCAAAAGCTCATAAGCAAACAGAATTTGCCAATTTCTACCAAATGGTGGATGTACTGATCATCGATGATATTCAGTTCTTATCAGGAAAATCTGCAACACAGGACAGTTTCTTCCATATTTTTGATCACCTGCATCAAAACGGAAAACAGATTATCCTTACCTCGGATAAAGCTCCTGCTGATATTATGGATATTCAGGACAGGATTGTATCCCGATTCAAATGGGGACTTTCCGCAGAAATAAAATCTCCTGATTTATCGACAAGAAGACAGATTATTGAAGACAAATTAAGCAGAGACGGAATTGTTCTTCCTGGAGATATGTTGGATTTCCTTGCGGCAGAAGCAAAAACTAATGTAAGAGAACTTATAGGGGTAATCAACTCCGTGATTGCATATTCTACAGTATATAAGAGAGACCTGAGTCTTGAGTTATTAAAAGAAACCATCAACAGAATTGCAGCCAACCAGAAAAAGGTCATCAATATTCCTTATATTCAGGAAGTGGTATGCGACTATTTTGGAATCAAAAAAGAACAGCTTTTATCAAAGACAAGAAAAAGGGAGATAGCTTTACCAAGACAACTTGCAATGTACTTCTCTAAAGAATTTACCAATTCCACATTTACTAAAATTGGTGAAGAAATGGGAGGGAAGGATCACTCAACAGTAATGTATGCTTGTGATACCATCAAAGATGTATCAAAAATTGATAAAGAAATCAAGAAATACGTTAAAGATCTTACAGAAAGAATCAAACAATAGATTCTGGATCAAAAAATAAATTAAAATGGAGAATACTGGTATTCTTCATTTTTTATTTAGTTTTGTCTATAGAATATAAATTTTGCAATCATACAATCATGAGAATTTTGATGGTCTGTTTAGGAAATATTTGCCGAAGTCCTTTGGCAGAAGGCATTATGAAAACCAAATTGCCTGAAGGTTTTGAGGTAGACTCTGCCGGAACTATTTCCATGCATGAGGGAGAACATCCTGACAAGAGGGCCATTAAAACTGCCGCCAATCATGATATTGATATTTCCAGACAAAGATCAAGACCCATTATCCGGAAAGATTTTGAAACTTTTGATAAAATCTACTGTATGGATATTGACGTCCTTGAAGATGTGATTTCTAAAACTAAAAATGAGGAAGAAAGACAAAAGGTTTCCTTATTTTTGGAAGCACTCGGTGACCATAAAAACGCTGAAGTTCCTGATCCGTATTGGGGTGATATGAGAAATTTTGAAGAGGTTTTCCAACTTTTGGATAAGGGGTGTCATGCCATCAGAAACCAAATTATAACCTCATAATCATGAAAACACTTCTGTTTTTCTTAGTATGCTTTAGTTTCTCCTTTGCGCAAACAAAAGATGAAAAAGAGATCCGTAAAGTAATGGATGACTTTATGGAATGTATTAAAACCAAAGATGAAACAAGGTATCTGTCTTTATTTCAGGATCCTGTACTCTGGACCGGAATTTATAAAGACAGAACGCAGGCTAAACGTCTGGAAAAAAATCCTAAGGCAGAACATTACTTTGCCGATGATTATAAAGCCTTTATCAAAGGTTTTAAAGATAACAAGTCTGAAGAAAAATTTGACAATATTAAAATTATTGAAGATGGGGCTATAGCTTCTGCCAATTTCGATTACAGTTTTTGGTATAACGGTACAATGGAAAACTGGGGAAAAGAAATCTGGACGTTGATGAAAATCAACGGAGTCTGGAAGATTACCTCTGTCACTTTTTCCATGGATCTGGAGAAGTACTTTCCGCAACCCTCTTTAAACGAAAGAACAAAAAAATAAAACAATGCTTTTTTTACTCCCTGCTTATTTATCAGAAAACACTTCTATCACTCATTTTGCTCCTGTAATACAAGAGTATATCATGCAAACCGATTACTTCTTTGTGGAAAATGAAAAAACAGCCAGAAAGGTCGTTAAGTTCTTTGCTCCGGAAAAAAAACAGGCGGATTTGAAGCTGTTCTTACTGGATAAATATACTGAAAACAACGATATCAAAGAGGCTCAGGAGCTGATGCTGAAAGGGCAGGACTTCGGACTATTATCAGAAGCAGGGTTGCCTTGTATCGCAGATCCGGGCAATCTGATGGTAAAATGGTGTCACGAGAAAAACATCCGGGTAATTCCTATTTCAGGGCCTTCCTCTATAATCCTGGCTTTGATTTCCAGTGGCTTCAACGGTCAGGAATTTACCTTCCATGGATATCTTCCGATTGATAAAGGAGAAAAAAAGAAGCAGATTCTTCATTTGGAAAGCTTAGTTCAGAAAACAGGATACTCACAGATTTTTATGGAAACTCCTTACCGGAATAATGCGCTTTTTGATGATCTTTGTAAGTTTTTACCACCCAATACAAAGCTCTGTATCGCTGCGAATATTAATGATCCGGAACATGAATTTATCAAAACAAAAACGATCAAAGAATGGCAGAAACAAAAGCCTGAACTACATAAAATCCCTGCTGTTTTTGTGCTTGGAAAATAAACTAAACTCCCGTAGATCTGATACCTTCAGAGTACGGGAGTTTTTTTATTCCTAAACAGGAGTTTTTAACTCAATCTTATAATATTTCCATATTTGGTGATAAATGTTCAGCAATTTTACGTATTTTTATCTGACAGAATATTAAAATAGTTAAGCATAAAATATTATGAATTATAGATTTTATTATTTATTTAAGATATTAACTTATTTATTTTAATCTATTTAATTTTAATTGAATAATTTATAATTTTAATTGTTTTAGTGAATCTGGATGAGAATATTTTGCATCAATGAGTAAGGATTGCATGGTTGCAACATTCATTTTGTATACAGTTGATCCCATATGAGAAACACCAAATATTTAAATATGATTACACGTAAAATTTTTTTTCCGGTATTGCTGTTTTTGGCAATGCTGCTCCCTTCTTTAAGTCATGTCTCTGCACATGGATATGTAATGAGTCCTGCCTCCAGAGGATATCAGGGAAGTCTCGATAGGGCCACATTAGGCTATTCTACTGCCTTTGGAATATACGGCTCGGTCATTAATGAGCCTGGTTCTCTTGAAGCTCCGAAAGGCTTTCCCGCAATGGGGCCGGCAGACGGAAAGATAGCGTCTGCTAACGGAAGTATAGGAGGAGATACTACGCTTGATATTCAGACTGCTGACCGTTGGAAGAAAACCAATATTACCACCGGGGTGAATTCCTTTATCTGGAAGTATCTGGCTTATCATGCGACCACAAAATGGCATTATTATATGACAAAACAAGGTTGGGATCCCAATAAACCCCTTAGCCGGCAGGATCTTGAGCTTATTGGTACGGTAGGGCATAATGGTACGCCACCACAGGATAATGTTTCTCACCAGATTACAATTCCTTCCAACCGTACAGGGTACCATGTTATCTTGGCAGTTTGGGATGTAGCAGATACGACCAATGCATTTTATAATGTCATTGATGTTAATGTAACATCAGGAACGGGAGTTTCTACTCCGCCGGCTACCCCTGCAGGATTAACGCAGGTGGGAGTAACCAGTTCTTCAGCTAAAATAAGCTGGACTCCACAGTCAGATGCAGTAGCTTATACTGTTTTCCGAAACGGACAAAACATTCAGCAGGTCAATACAGCTTTATTTGAGGATGCCGGTCTAACGGCTAATACGGTGTATACCTATGAAATACAGGCGAAAGGTCCTTCCGGCCTGACTTCAGGAAAAAGTGCATCACTCAGCGTAAAAACAAATAGTGAAAGCAGTCTTGAAAAGCCTACACAGCCTTCCAATCTTCATTCAATGGGGGTTACTGAAAATTCTGCTTCACTGATGTGGACTGCATCAATCCACTCGCAGGGCATTAAAAACTATGATGTCTTTGAAAATGGTGTCAAAGTTGGTGAAACAGGACAGACCAGCTTTTTACGGACGGGTCTGGTGCAGGATACAGAATATCGTTATACAGTAAGATCTGTTGCCATGAATGGTCAGGTCTCCGAGATGAGCAATGAATTAAAAATCAGAACTAAAAAGACAATACCGGGTAATGGTCAAACCTATTGTAGTGCAGAACAGTATAATATAGCCAATGCATATCCTACAGCCGGGGTAAAAGTCTTCTATGCCTGTAAAATCTGGAAAAACAAATGGTATGCAAATCCGGGAGAACAGCCGGGAACCAATATGGTATGGGAGGAAGTGAGTGCATGTACCGAAGGTCCCGGTTGTGCATCAAGCGGTCCGGCTACTTATTGTGGTGCTCAGGATTATAATCCTCTGAAAACTTATCCGACAGCGGGAGCTAAGGTTTTCCATGCCTGTAAAATCTGGGAAAACAAATGGTACGTTAATCCGGGAGAAGTTCCGGGAAGCAATCCGGTATGGAAAGTTGTAAGTGACTGCTCTGAAGGTAAACCTTGTAAAATATCAGATCTTATCTCTAAAGAAAATAATCTTTCAGTGATTGTATCCGATTATGTGATCAGTTTTGCACCTGAAAGTTACTATTCTAAAATAAACCGGGTAGATATCATTACTCCTCAGGGACTGCAGGTCATGACTTTTATGAATCCTGAAAAGAATAATATGAATGTCGGCCGCCTTCCATCCGGAATCTATTTTGTGAAAATCCTTTACAAGGATGGGAAAAGTATCACGAAAACCATCAGGAAGGAATAAAGGGTATAAAAAATAAATAAAACCGTCGCTGTAGACGGTTTTTTTGTTACCGGGTTGAATGTGACATGAATTTAAAATTTTCCCTTTATCAAGTTATCTTCAGTTATTTACTTTTAAAAATTTAACAGCACTTAACAAGACTATTGCATTATTCTTATTTACAACATTTTACTGAAACATGATAAATTGTTGATAATGCAGTAAAAGTCCGGGCATCGAAGATGCCCGGACTTTTTATATGATAATATCTGAAGCTTACAGAATTTTACTTTCTCTTTGTCTTTCTGTTTTTCCATTTTTTCCACAGAAAAACCAGAACCGGGATCAGGAAAAAGAATGGCCACAAGGAAATAATTCCCAGCATAAAACCCACAAAACTATTCCAGCCTTCGGTTACAGAATCTACAAAACGGCTTCCAAAGCCTATTGTAGAGGTGGCTGAACTTCTTACTTTTTCTTTGTAAAGGTTTACTTTCAGGGTGCTGTAATATACCCGGTCATCGATAAATCGTAATCTGCCTTCAGCTCCATCAATTTCATCTTCCAGCCCACGGATCTTTTCCTGAATTTCCAGCATATCCTTTGTCGTGGCAGCACTTTTCAACAGATCACGATACTTTTCAAGATAGAGTTTTTTATTAGCTAATTTGATAGAAATATCGGTGTATTCTTCAGTAACATCGTCAGAAGAAATACTTTTTGAGAGAACAGAACCTATTCCATCAGCAAATGAATTGATGATTGCATCAAAGTTTTTATGCGGTACACGTATGGTGAGGTTGAGATTTTCATCAAGGTCTGAGTTCTGAAATTCTTCCTTTTGAATATAAGCATTGTTCTTTTTTACAATTTCATTTACCTGAGCCTGAGCTTTCTTAATCTCACCAACCTGAATCCTCATATTTCCGTTTTTAATGATTTTTCTGGATAGGGTATCTGTTGTTTTAACCTCAGGAGAAGAGCCTGTAGTCTTAGCATTCGGAAGAAGTTTTTCGGAAATAGATGAAGGAAGCGGCGGAGCTTCTTCAGTTACCATTTCTGCAAGGTCAGCATTAGCGGATCGTGTTTCAATACCGGATTTACTACAATTGATAAAGGCTAAAAAAAGTAAAGGCAAAAATAATGTTCTCATGAAATGTTAGTTTTTTCATGATGAGGTATCAAAAATCATGCTTAGAAGCATAAAAAGTCTGAAAACTTAAAAAACTAATATTTTACCCCGGTTTTTTTAAGGATGTAAGTTAAAAGCCAGATAGGGCCTACCAGAACGAACTGTACATCTTTCACTAAGGTTGGCTTTTTGCCTTCTATTTTGTGGCCGATAAGCTGGAAGATCCAGGTCACCACAAAAACAGCAAGATAAAGAATCCACGATTGCTTTCCCATAGTAATATTGACCTGATAAATAAAATGTTCCATAAGGACCATTATGGCGATCATAACAACTCCGATTAACAAAGAAAGTCTAACATAAAATAGGGTAATAAGAACCATACTGATCAGACTCACCATGCTGATGCATCCAAAATAGGAATTGCAGAAATGCGGTGCGGGAATAAGCGATACAAAGCCTAAAATAGTCCAGAAGATCAGAGGAACACAGATCCAGTGAATACATTTGTTAATTGCATTTCTATGGCTCTTACTATATTCTGCAAATAATAAATCAACCTTTCTCATACTCGTAGGAATTTGATAAATGCTAAAATAATAAAATTTTGCAATCAGTGATAAGAATGCTTATTTTTGTGACATGTCTGCCTTAGAAAAGTTCGGAGTTGAAATCTTTACACAGCGTAATATTTTTGAAAGAATTGCGGTGGATAAGCCATTCAGGCCGGATAATCCATCTTTTATTTTCATTAAATCAGGGACAATAAAACTCAGACAACATTTCAGCGACCTTGAAGTTTCTGCCAATATGTTTATGGTAACCGATCCCCAGACGATCTACGAAGTAGTGTCTGTAAGTGATGATTTTCAATCCCGGATGGTTTCTTATAAAAGAGAATTTATATCGGCATTATCTTTAAAATTTAACAGACTAATCACCTACCGCTATTTCAGGCAACAAATGAATAAAGGGGTTCCTTTTCCCAAAGATGAAATGGAAGTGGTCTGGAAAAGTGTCAACTTCCTCAAATATATCCTGGATTCGGAAACTGAAATGCTCTATAAAAAAGAAATGGTAGAACACCTTTTTTCCGTCTTCTGCTACCAGATGGCCGGCATTATTTCAAAAGAAGATAACAATTCTATGAATCAGATGTCGCGTCAGGAAGAAATTGTTTTTGTTTTTCTTACCAATGTTGCAGAACATCATCTTAAGGAGAGAACAGTGGAGTTTTATGCCGAACGGCAGTCTATTACAACCAGACATCTTTCAAGTGTGGTGAAATCCATTACAGGAAAGTCGGCGAGTCAGATTATTGCTTTAATCGTGATCAATGAAGCGAAGGTGCTTTTAAACTCGTCAACTAAACCGGTATCGGAGATTTCATCTACCCTCGGATTTAGTGATCAATACTCGTTTTCTCACTTCTTTAAAAAACATCTTAACGTGAGTCCCTCACAATACAGAAATCAGTTCGAAAACTAAAATCTTACATTTGAACATCTTTTTCCAAAAATCAAACATTTGATTGATTTTGTTATTGACCTAACTTTGCATCTGTAAAACAAGGTAAAATGACACAGAAAATAAAAACAGCACTATCTGTATTGATAGCAGCTTTTCCTGCGCTGTTTTTTTCACAACAGATTAAACAGATGACCGCAGCTGAGATTGCCGAACTGGCAGTTCAGAATCATCAGCAGCTGAAAGTTTCAGCTCAGAACATAGATATTGCGCACCAGAATATTAACGTTGCAAAACTTCAAAAACTTCCTACCATTACGGCCTCTACAAGTCAGTTTTATTTAGGGGACGCAGTAGCCATCGATAAAGATTTTTCAAATTCTACAAAGATTCCGATGCCTCACTATGGAAGCTCTTATGCTGTGCAGGCAACACAGCTGATTTTTAAAGGAGGATTAGTTAACAAATCTATCGAAATGGCAGGACTTCGCGAGCAACTTTCCGAACTGGATCTGGAGAAAAATAAACAGGATGTAAAATTCCTTGTGATTTCAAATTATCTGGATGTCTATAAAGTAATAAACCAACAGGAAGTTTTTCAGAATAATAAAAAACTTGCTCAGGAACGTCTTAAGAATATTCAGAAATTTTATCAGCAAGGAATGGTAACCAGAAATGAAGTGATCCGTGGTGAACTGGCTATTAAAAATCTGGACCAGGGAATTCTGACGCTGACAAATAATAAAAAAATCCTTAATTATAATTTAAGCCTTGCTCTGGGACTTCCCTCTGATACAGAAATCGTTCCTACTGAAAATTTAGAAAACAAAGAATCCGGAATCGGAATGGATTATTACATGAATATGGCTCATGATAGCAATCCCGCATTAAAATCTGCAAGAAAAAACATCGATATTGCTGATAAGAATATTGAAATTATCAAAACAGATAATATGCCTACAGTAGCAGGTTTTGGAGGATATACCTTACAAAGACCTATTACGACAAGAAATCCTGTTCTGGATATGTATTCAGGAGGATGGCAGACCGGTGTGTCTTTGAGTTACAATATCGATACGCTCTTTAAGACCAAAGAAAAGGTTAAGCTCGGTGAGTTACAAAAGAATCAGGCAAGTGATGCCGTAACACTGGTACAGCAAAATGTAGATATGGCAGTGAATGCAGCCTATACAAAATATCAGGAATCTATTCAGCAGGCAGATATTCTCAATGATTCCAAAAGACTGGCAGAAGAAAACTACAAAATTACGGAAGCCAAATACCTGAACCAGCTGGCTGTGCAGGCAGAAATGATTGATGCGCAAAACCAGAAATTGCAGGCAGAGCTGGATTATGCCAATGCGGAAATCAATGTTTTGTACCAATATTATAATCTTTTGAAATCTACCGGAACTCTTTAATTTTTTAAAACTGAAAATCAACACAATGGAAAACAAGGAACAAACTACTCAAAATACAACTCCAACTCCGGCAAGACCAAGTGGAGACGGCAAAAAAAAGCAAAACAAAAAAAATAAGATCAGAGCGATCATTTCAAATGTTATCGTTTTTCTGGTGATCGGTTTCGGTCTGTTCTGGTTAATTAGGGAATATTTCCACATCGGGAATAAGACCTATACAGAAGCAGCACAGGTGGAAGAATTTATCAACCCGATCAATACCAGAGTTTCCGCTTATATTAAAGATATCAGGTTTATTGAGCACCAGAAGGTTAAAAAAGGTGATACTCTGGTAATCCTTGATAACCGTGAAATTCTTACCCAGTTAGGGCAGGCGGAAGCGGCGTACCAAAATGCAATGGCCCAGAAAACAGCGACTAGCTCTTCCGTCAATACGGTTTCCAACAATATCAATGTCATGGAATCTAATATTGCCGGAGCAAAAGCCAGACTATGGAATGCAGAACAAAACTTAAACCGGTATAAAAATTTATTGGCTGCGGAAGCTGTGACCAGACAACAATATGATCAGGTGAAAACCGAATATGATGCTCAGAAAGCCGCTTATGAAACGTTGGTAAATCAAAAGCAATCTGCCAGCCTTTCTACGACTGAGGTAAAAAGTAAACTGGGAATCAATGATGCAGAGATTAAAAGGACAAAATCTGCTTTAGACATGGCAAGAATCAATTTGTCGTACACCGTGATTACTGCGCCTTATGACGGAGTAATGGGCAGAAGAACCATTTCGGAAGGGCAGTTGATTCAACCGGGCCAACAGGTAGCTACCATCGTTCTTAACGGACAAAAGTGGGTGACAGCTAACTTTTTAGAAAGCCAGATGCCTAATATCAAAGTGGGAGAGAAAATTACCATGACCGCCGATGCCTTAGGCGGACAAAAGTTTGAAGGAGTTGTCACAGCAATTTCTGCAGCTACAGGATCAAGATATTCCAGTGTACCGACAGATAACTCTACCGGAAACTTTATTAAAGTTCAGCAGAGGATTCCGGTAAGAATTGAATTTACAGGTTCCAATAAAAAGGAGAACCTTGATAAATTAAGTGCCGGGATGAATATGAACGTGAATATTAATTAAGACCAAAAGATATCAGAGGTCAGATTTCAGACTTGATATGATGAATAAAGATTAAAGGCTGAATTGGTAAAGTCTGTTATCTGATATCTGTAATCTAGTATCTAGAATATGTACAACAAAGGATTATATAACGACTGGGTACCAAAACCCGTACAGCTTTTGCTGATTGTGTTGCTGCTTGCAGTAGTAATGCCAATCGGTGGAGTCTACACAGGGAATATCAGTCATCTGGTGAGTGGTACAGGAGCGTTAACAGAATATTTTATGTGGGCCAATTATGCAACCACCATTGGGATGGGAGCGTGTATGCCTGTGGTTCTCAGAATCAAGATGAGATTTAAAGTCCGCGACAAAATGGTACTGTTGCTGGTGTCATTAGGCTTGTTAAGTTACATCAATGCCACCACTTTACAACCTATGATTTTCGTATCTACTTCTTTATTGATTGGGTTTATGAAAATGATGGTAACCATCGAATTGTTTTTACCGCTGATGGTTATGATCGGAAACCGTGGAATGTTTTATGGATTGTTCTATACATTCGTTTTAGTGATGAACCAGGTGGCAGCGTATTATGCGGCAGACTTTGCCCTTCTCTACAACTGGCAGCAGTTCTATATTTTTACGGCCGTTTTATGTTTTATGTTAGCATTGATCCATTGGATTTTTATGCATAATAAGTATTTTGCCCTGAAAGTTCCGTTACATTATATCGATTGGTTAAGCATTCTACTTTTCATTTCCACCTTTATGTTTTCGGCGTATGTATATGCATTCGGACGACAACAGGATTGGTTGAATTCGCAGAAGATCATCAATGCAAGTATTGCGGCTTTTGTGAGTTTTGCATTGCTTTCGATTCGTCAGCTGACCTTGAAAAGACCCTATCTTTCGTTCAAAATTTTCTCTAAAAATAATGTACAGCACGGCTTATTTATGCTGTTTTGGCTGGGAATGTTCTTAGGAACGGCTTCCATTCAGAATACTTTTGCAGTAGGGGTGCTGGGGTATGATCAGGTGACCAATGCAAGATTAAGTTTACTGATGATCCCCGGAATTATTTTAGCGGGAGGTATTGCGGTGTTTTGGTTTAAAAAAGAGAAACCGCTGAAAATGTATATTTTATCAGGTTTTTCAGCAATGGTAGGTTATGCCATCATCATGTACTTTTCAATGGTGCTGGAATTCAATTACGAAAACTGGTACCTGCCTATGTTTCTGAAAGGATATGGTATGTGTTCCTTATTTATTTCAGTCTGGTTTTATACGCTGGATAAATTGGAAATGGATGAAATGCTTGCTGCGATAGGACTGGTATTAGTCTGGAGAACCTTCCTGGCCGTAGGGATTTTCTCAACACTGTATTCATGGTTTCAGTACAGATTCCAGGTGAATGCAATAGGTGATCTGGCGGTTTATATGGACGGAATGACTGTGACCCCACAGAATGTTGCTGCCAATATGAAGGCTATTCAGCTTAATGCCATTATTATAGCAACTAAGAAGATATTCGGATACATTATTTTAGCCGGATTCGGGGTGCTGTTTTATGTGATCACTCACCATTTTGGGGCAAAACGTTTTCAGTATTTCAGATTTGTACGGGTTCTGGGTGGTAAATCCGTGATTGCCAGAAGAAGACTTCGGGAACGGAAAAAATTATTAGAAGAAATAAAAGACGCAGCAGGGCCTGCGATGTAAAGATACCTTGTTTTTTACTAGTAAAATCCTGGTCCTGTTTGGGGCTGGGATTTTACGCTTTTATATAGACAGTCTTAAAAATGGAAGGTATAAATGTTTCTTCACTCTTCACTCTTTAGATATAAAATCGATTCTGCTTTTTATGATGTCATGAAAAATTTCACACCAACTTATTTTTATTTAGAAACAATAAAAATTATCTTTGCAAGATTATAAAAACTATTACGTAGAAGAATGAAAAAGCAGTATGCATTCATAGGGCTGTTGGCATCGGGAATCCTATTTTCCCAAACAGCGAAGGATTCTATAACCTCTAAAGGCATTGACGATGTGGTGATCGTAGCCTCCAGAAAGCCCACCAAAATTTCAGAAATTCCTGGTACTGTCTGGGTCGTACAAAAAGAAAAAATACAGGAACAGGCAAAAAGTGGAGTTCCGATCAAAGAAATGCTCTCTATTTTAATTCCGGGCATGGATATTGGGCCTCAGGGAAGAACCAATTACGGACAGAATATGAGAGGACGTTCTGCACTGGTAATGATTGACGGAGTCTCCTTAAACAGTATCCGTACAATCAGCCGTCAGCTGGATGCCATTGATCCTTTTAATATTGAAAGAATTGAAGTGCTCTCGGGAGCCAGCTCTATTTATGGAGGCAATGCGACAGGTGGAATTATCAACATCATTACCAAAACACCATCTAAAAAAGGAATCAGTGGGGAAACTGAATTGGGCATACGTACAGGTTTTATGGGAAAAGATGACCATGATTTCCGTGCGGCGCAGTCTATTGCAGGGAAAGGGGAAAAATTATTCGGTAGACTGGGAATTGCCTACCAGCAAAACGGAGGTGCTTATGGTGCAGATGAAAAACAGCTTTTTACAGACATTACCCAAACTGACCTTCAATACAACCAATCTATTGATATCTTAGCTACAGGAGGATATAAGTTCAATAATAAACATAAAATAACCGCTTCCCTTCAATATTATAATTCAAAATTCAATGGTGACAGGAGCTTGTTTTTGGGAGAGAATTTAAGTGCATTTACACAGAAGAAAGCATCGTTGCTAGAAATGAGAGACGGATTTTCATCTGATAAAAATGTAGGAACAGAACGATATATGGGGACAATAGCCTATACCGGAAACGGGATTTTAGGAGGTCAGGATTTGTATGTGCAGTTCGCAACACGTGGCGAAAAACTGGGATTTTATCCTTTTCCGGGAAATATAACAAAGAAGGACAGTAAAAAATTGGCTTATATGTCTTCTTCTCAGCAGGATACTTATTATTCCGGAATCAAAGCTTTATTATCCAAATCATGGCGTGGGTTGAACGTTACATATGGAGCTGATATTGACTTTGAGAAATTTGAAGGAAATCAATCGGTATATAACATTGCTAAAACCATGTCAAGTGGCGGATTGATCAATGAGACCCAATATAGATTAGGAAGGTATCCTACCAACCATTCACAAAGTTATGCAGGATATGTTCAGGCTAAATATAATATTCTTCCCAAACTACAGCTTAATGCCGGGGTTCGATATCAGAATATTACTGTCAAAATGGATGATTTCGTAGGTTCTGAGCAGCAGACACAGGTAGCAATGGGCTATGGGCAATCTGCATCTGCAATTCCAGGCGGACAAAGTTCTTACAACGTAACGCTGGCTAATGCCGGATTATTATATAAGTTTAATGAACAGCACCAGGTTTGGGTTACCTTTTCTCAGGGGGCAAGCCTCGCAGATCCGGCAAAATACTATGGTATCGGTAAGTATGAATTGCAGGGTGCCAATTGGAATGTGATATCCAGTATTAATGTCAAAGATCAGCCTTTACAAGCCATTAAAACCAATCAGTTTGAGCTGGGTTACCGTATTAATAAAGGAGGGCTGAGAGCTCAGATTGCAGGATTCATGAGTAATTCGGACAAAAGTGTAACGGTTGACAAAAAGACCTTCCAGATCCTTGTTAATGATTTGAAATTAAGAAATATGGGGATAGAAGCTGAAATTTCCTATTCCATGAATAACGGAGTTTATTTTGGAGCAAGCGGTCTTTTGATCAGATCTGAAGTAGATAATAACGGAGAATGGAAAAAACAGGAGATCTATAATGCTTCCCCCTCAAAATTGGTGACGTATATCGGGTACAATATCAATAGCTGGTCATTCAGATTCCAGTCTTTGCAGAATTTCAAACTGACTGATGAATTGAATAACGTCATTGACGGATATAATACTTCCGACCTGATGGTGGGGTATCGTTTCCGTTGGGGAAAATTCAATCTTGGAATCCAGAATATATTCAATACCGATTATCAGACCATATGGAGCAAGCGTTCCCAGGTTTTATATTCTTCTTACGGACTTCCGGAATTGTTTAATTATAAAGGAAGAGGAAGAACATTTAATCTGTCTTATACATTTGATTTTTAAAAATAAGGTTAAAGTGTTACTGCTTTAATCTGAATACTTTCCAACAAATCCGGTTTCCGACTAAAGAGATGAAACCGGATATTAACTTTAAAAATTCAGTTATGGCTAAAGTTTCAACAGGGCAGATCATTGCCGAAGTAACCAGAAAAGAATACATCACTGATCATTTTATCAGAGTGTATCTGTATTCGCCTGAAGTTCCTCAATTCAAAGGAGCTACTGTAGGTGATAACAATAAAATTGCAATTCCGCCGGTAGGATTGAATGAAATTCATTTTCCCACACTGGATGAAAATCATCAATGGGTGTATCCGCCGAAAGAAGTGGCACCGGTGATCAGGACCTATACCCACAGAGGAATTGATCTTGAAAAGAATGAGCTGATCATCGATTTTGTAGACCATGGAGACGCCGGGCCGGCTTCAAAATGGGTACGGGAAGCGGTAGCAGGTTCAAAGCTGGGGATCATGATGCGTATGAGCGAAAAAGAGCTGTATCCCGAAGCTGAATGGTATTTGCTGGTGGGAGATGCCACAGCAATTCCTGTATTAAGTGCTATTTTAGAAACACTGCCTGAATCAGCAAAAGGAGTCTGCATCATTGAAGTTCACGGGAAAGAAGACGAACAGCACCTTGAAACCAAAGCTGATATAGACTTTATATGGGTGCACAATCCTGAACCGCAAAATACAAGCGATATTGCTGAAGTAGTACGGAATATTACCATTCCTGAAACCACGAAATTTGGTTATGTAGCCTGTGAATTTTCGAGCGTTAAAGAAATCAGAAACTATCTCAGAAAAGAGAGAAACTGGACCTCGAAAGAATTGTATGCCTATTCTTACTGGAAAGCAGGGGTAGCAGAAAATGAATCGCAGGCAGACAGACATAAAGAAAAGGATTCAATAGAATAGATTAGGCAACTGTAGCTCATCACTGCAAATCCTGAGACTTAAACTTTGAATTATGGCTTTCGAAGCTGTATCTTTGTACCTTTGACAACTACTATGAAAGATTTAATGGGTAGAGCAATCTGGGATTATTATCATAACGATACTCCTGAAGATTTGCAGACTGAAACTTCAATTTCTGAGCTGGATGAACTTCCGGTAAAGTATTTATTCAGAGATTTTGATAATATGAATGCAATAGAGCAGAAAGCGCTTCAGCTATCCGAGGGAAAAGTCTTGGATATTGGAGCCGGAGCCGGATCTCATTCTTTGTATCTTCAAAATGAAAAAAATCTTGATGTTTCAGCATTGGATATTTCACCAAAGTCTATTGAAGTCTGTACACTGAGAGGAGTAAAAAAGGCTGTCGCTGAAAATATTCTCAACTTTTCGGGAGAAACTTTTGATACCATTCTCTTGCTGATGAATGGAACGGGAATTTTTGAAAGCCTGCCTAAAATTGATACTTATCTTCAAAAACTGCATACCCTGCTCAATGATAAGGGACAAATCTTAATCGACAGCACGGATATTCTCTATATGTTTGACCGTGATGAAGACGGAGGAGTTTATATTCCGGCCGGAGGATATTACGGGGAACTGGATTATATTGTGCATTATAAAGGTGAATCCGAAGAGCCGATCAAATGGTTGTACCTCGATTTTAATACATTGAAAAACGCAGCAGTGAACAACGGCTTCAATATTGAAAAAGTACTGCAGGATGAGGATTCTTATCTGGCAAAACTGACTAAAAAATAAAATTATACAATAGAAACGGGTTGTAGCCCGTTTTTTTCATATCACGACAATTGCTCTACTACCAAAAGAAAAGGCTGCTTCAAAATGAAACAGCCTTCAATTTTTATATCAATGGACAATTATCCGATCTCAATACCGTTTTCAACACTACTGTCATCCGGTGTTACGAAAGATAATTTACCGTCCGGTTTTGTAGTCAATAACAACATTCCCTGAGATTCAATTCCTCTGATTTTTCTTGGTGCAAGATTTAATAAAATCATTACCTGTTTTCCGATTACTTCTTCAGGCGTAAAGCTTTCTGCAATACCTGAAACTACAGTTCTTACGTCTACTCCTGTATCCACAGTCAGTTTTAGTAATTTATCTGCTTTTTCAACTTTTTCAGCTTCTGTAATCGTAGCTGTTCTTAAGTCTATTTTAGTAAAATCATCAAAAGTGATCTCCTCTTTCATAGGGTTGGCGTTAGGATTTGTTTTTTTATTGTTTTGTTTCGTGTCTTCCAGCTTTTGAATTTGAGCCTCGATCACATCATCTTCAATTTTTGAGAATAAAAGGGAAGATTCATTGATCTTGTGTCCGGTCTCAATTAATACAGATTGTGTTTCAATATCATTCCATGTTTTCTTTTCAACATTGAACATATTCAAGAGCTTTTCAGAACTGAAAGGCATAAACGGTTCTGACAACTGAGCCAAAGCTACGGCAATCTGAGCTCCGACGAATAAAGACTGTGCTGCTTTTTCCGGATTATCTTTAATGGTTTTCCAAGGTTCTTCCGTTTGAAGGTACTGGTTTCCAAAACGAGCAAGGTTCATCAGGGCAGATAGAGAATTTCTGAATTCATAGTTTTCTAAAAATCCTGAAATTTCTTTCGCAGCCTTATTTATTTCCTGTAATTCAGGACTGTTTACATCTCCTTGTGGAACAACTCCATCATAATATTTATGAATAAGAACTGCAACTCTGTTGATGAAGTTTCCGAAAATACCTACCAACTCAGAATTATTCTTCGTCTGGAAATCTTTCCATGTAAAGTTATTATCCTTTGTTTCCGGAGCGGAAGAAAGAAGTGCATATCTTAAAACATCCTGCTGACCGGGGAAATCTTCTACATATTCATGCGCCCATACTGCCCAGTTTCTTGACGTTGAAATTTTATCATTCTCAAGGTTCAGGAACTCAAATGCCGGAACGTTTTTAGGCATGATGTAATCTCCGTGCGCTTTCATCATCGACGGGAAGATGATACAGTGGAATACAATATTATCTTTTCCGATAAAATGTACAAGGTCACTGTCTTCACTTTGCCAGTAATCTCTCCAGTCTTTTCCGTTTTTCTCGGCCCATTCTTTCGTGAAAGAAATATATCCGATCGGAGCATCAAACCATACATAAAGAACCTTTCCTTCAGCGTTCGGAAGAGGAACAGGAACTCCCCAGTTCAGGTCTCTGGTCATGGCACGTGGTTTTAAACCGTCGTTTAGCCAAGATTTCACCTGTCCGTATACGTTAGGCTTCCAGTCGTCTTTATGACCTTCAATGATCCATTCATTTAAAAAGTCCTCATACTCATTTAAAGGAAGGTACCAGTTCTTTGTTTCTTTTAAAATAGGAACATTACCGCTCAACATTGATTTCGGATTGATCAGTTCTGAAGGAGATAGGGTAGAACCACACTTCTCGCACTGGTCTCCGTAAGCGTTTTCGTTGCCACAATTAGGACAAGTTCCTACAATATAACGGTCAGCAAGGAATTCTCCCGCCTGCTCATCAAAATATTGTTCTGAAATTTCTTCCGTAAATTTCCCTTTTTCGTACAGAACCTTAAAAAAGTCCTGGCTCGTTTCATAATGATTTTTAGAAGTCGTTCTTGAATACTCATCAAAAGAAATTCCCAGATCTGAAAAGGATTTTTTGATGATCCCATGGTATTTGTCAACAATATCCTGTGGGGTTACACCTTCCTTTTTAGCTCTTATGGTAATAGGAATTCCATGTTCATCCGAACCACAGATAAACGCTACATCTTTTCCTAATCTTCTCTGAAATCTTGCGTAAACATCCGCAGGAATATAAACACCTGCCAAATGTCCTATATGAACCGGCCCGTTTGCATAAGGCAATGCTGCCGTAATCATCTTTCTGTTTGACATTTATAGTAAAGTTTTAACTGCAAAGATAAGGATTATCTCTTGAATACCGCTATTTGTGGAGTTATTATGATCTATAATGAATTTTCAGGACTTCTATATGAAATAAAGTTAAACATTTGTTTAACTTTTATGTTGCGAGAAGAATTATATTATGCAATGCATACTATCCAATAAATTATTGGACTTGAAACAACTAACTTATTTCGGTTTCGTAATATACACAATTTTAACTTAAATTATATTAAAATTATGCTAATTCTATTTTTTTTTTAAATTGCGACAAGGCTTTAAGCCAAAAAAATCAATAAAACGAAACTATATTAAAAATAAGATTGTGAAGAATTTTACAACGGTATTAAAAGTTGCGCCCGCTTTTTTATTGGCCAGTACAATAATGCACGCGCAGACCACAGACTCTATCACGAAGGAGAAGAAGATCGAAGAGGTTGTATTGATCGGGTATGGGAAACAAAAAAAATCTGACCTTACAGGTTCCATTACTTCGGTTACAGCCAAAGACTTCAATGGTGGAGCTACTTCTGCAGGCCAGCTGATCCAGGGGAAAACACCGGGAGTACAGATTACCAATAACAGCGGTGCTCCGGGTTCCGGTACCAAAATCAGAATCAGGGGAACATCTTCGCTCGGGGGAGAAAACTCACCTTTGATTGTTATTGATGGCGTACCTCAGGATTTTGTCGGAGTAAACGGGGTGTCAGACCCTCTATCCCTGATTAACCCTAACGATATTGAAACATTTGATATCTTAAAAGATGCTTCTGCAACAGCAATCTATGGAAACAGAGCTTCCAACGGGGTAATTTTGATCACTACTAAAAAGGGAAGTGCCGGAAGATTCAAGGTCAACTTCTCAACAGTGACTTCACTTTCTACCAAAATGGGTAATGTAGATGTTTTAAATGCTGATGAGTTCAGACAATTTGTAAATACGTACGCTCCGGCCAACTATAAAACAAAGCTGGGGAACGCCAATACCAACTGGCAGGATGTAATTTATCAAACAGCATGGGGAACAGATAATAACGTGTCTTTCTCAGGAGGTATCAAAGCCTTACCTTACCGTTTATCGATAGGCTACAACGAACAGAATGGTATTGTAAGATCCAATTCATTCAAAAGAACTTCCGTAGGTCTGAACTTAAACCCGAAATTCTTTGATAACCATTTATCAGTAAATGTAAATGCAAAAGGTACCTTTACCGACAACAGATTTGTTGACGGAGGAGTGATAAAAGCAGCTACGTACTTTGATCCCACACAACCTGTATACTCAGGAAACTCCAAATATGGGGGATATTACGAATGGCTGGATAATAACTCTCCCAACGGATATAATGTGAACGCAAGCTCAAATCCACTGGGAATGATCGATGGACTTCGCGATGTTTCTTCCGTAACCAGAGGGTTAGGGAATATTCAGCTGGATTATAAGTTCCATTTTCTGCCGGATTTGCATTTTAATGTGAATGCAGGTTACGATTATACCAAAAGTGAGGGGCATAAAGTAAAAGACGCCATATACAGAATAGGATACGAAGATAAAGGAAGTGAAAACTTCTATTCCATGGAAAAGAAGAACAAGTTGTTGGAAACTTATTTTAACTATACTAAGAACATTTCTGCCATTAATTCAGGAGTAGATCTTACTGCCGGATATTCTTATCAGGATTTTAATATCATCATTCCGGGAGCAATGACTTACAGAGGGATCGGAAATAATACAAAAGATGTAGATTTCGAAAGCAGGAATACCTTGATCTCTTTCTATGGTAGAGCTATCTTCACCATTGCAAACAAATATGTTATTTCCGGATCAATCCGTAGAGACGGTTCTTCCAGGTTCTATAACCTGACCCGGGATAATGTTTGGGGAGTATTTCCCGGAGTATCTTTAGCATGGAAGCTAAACGAAGAAAACTTCATTAAAAATATTTCAGCGATCAGTACTTTAAAACTGAGAGCAGGATGGGGGAAAACAGGACAACAGGAACTGCCGGCACTTGGGGTGAATGGTAATAAACCAAATAACTACCCGGCACTTGGAGCCTACAACCCAAGTAATCCTGGAGCTTATTATCAGTTTGGTAACGAATATTATTATATGTTCCGCCCTGCCAACTTCAATCCGAATCTTACCTGGGAAACAACCGTTACCAAAAACATAGGATTGGATTTTGGTTTTGCTAAAAACAGGGTAACAGGATCCATTGACCTTTTCAGAAAAGATACCAAAGATTTATTGGTATTTGCTGATGAACCGGCAGGAGGCCTGAGCAACGCCAGCTGGCAGAATATCGGAGATATGAAGAATGAAGGGATTGAAGGAAGTGTTACCGTAATCCCTGTTAAAAATGAAAATACAACCTGGGAACTGAGCTTTAACGCAACCCACTACAAACCCATCATTACAAAATTGAAAGACAGAGGAGGAGAGTCCTTTAATATGGAAGTAGGAGGTATTGAAGGAGGTTCAGGAAACAGAATTCAGGCTCATGCCGTAGGATATGCTCCTAACTCATTCTGGGTATATCAGCAGGCATACGATGCAAGTGGAAACCCGATCAGTGGAGGTTACGTAGACAGAAATGGAGATGGGGTCATCAACACAAAAGATATGTATTACTACAAATCGACAACTCCGGACGCTATCTTAGGCTTTTCGACCAAGTTATCACATAAGAAATGGGATTTTGCACTAAGTGCAAGAGCAGTGCTAGGCAACTATGTATATAATAATGCGGCTTCCAACAGTTCTTTAAAGTCTGCTTCTACCAACGAATATCTGCAGAACGTATTCTCATCAGCCGCTGATTATAAGTTCTCGGATTTCCAGTACAGATCTGACATTTATGTGGAAAATGCATCATTTTTCAGACTGGATAATATCAATATCGGATACAACTTTGGAGAAATATTCTCAAAAGGAAGTAATCTGAAAGTGTATGGTATGGCACAAAATGTTTTTGTGATCTCTAAATATTCAGGCTTAGATCCTGAAGTATACGGCGGGATAGACAACGGATATTATCAGATGCCTAAAATTTATTCTATAGGCTTTAACTTTCAATTTTAAATAAGAAGCAAGATGAGACTTAATAAGATCAGACTTAAAAATATAGTATTGCCAATTTCCGCAGCATTTCTTTTGACAACAGCGGCTTCATGCCTGAAAGACCTGGAAAGAGAGCCGATAACGGATCAGATTGGAAACAATATATATAAAGATTTCTCCAACTACAAAAATGTATTGGCCAAGCTATATGGTGGTCTTGCCATGGGCGGACAGATCAGTGGTGACGGAGATCAGCCGGATAGTGATATTAACGGGATTAATGGGGGCTTTTCCCAATACACAAGATTGCTGTATACCCTTAATGTTGTGACCACCGATGAAGCCGTTATCGGTTGGAATGACGGAAACCTGCATACCATGCACAAAATGACATGGGATGCTTCCAACGAATTTATTGCAGCAACATATTACAGAATATATACGGAAATTGCATACTGTAATGAATTTTTAAGAAATGTTACAGATGAAAGGCTGGGTACGAACAATATTACAGGGGATAATCTTACCCAGGCAAAACTAATGAGAGCGGAGGCTCGTTTCTTGAGGGCACAATCTTATTTCCATGCGCTGGATATGTTTGGAAACGTTCCTTTTGTTACCGAAGCTTATTCTCCGGCAGTGACAACCCCGCCTTCAAGAATAGAGAGAAAAGATTTGTTCAAATATATCGAAACCGAACTTTTGGCTATCGCTGATGAATTGAAAGATCCGCGAACAAACGAATACGGAAGAGCAGATAAAGCTGCCGCATGGGCTTTACTGGCAAGACTGTACCTGAATGCTGAAGTGTATACCGGAACTCAAAGAAATACAGATTGTATTACTTACTGTAATAAAGTAATCGGAGCAGGATACTCTTTAAAACCAAAATATGAAGACCTGTTTTTAGCGGATAACAACATCAGCAATTCTGAGCAGATTTTAAGTGTAAACTTTGACGGAATCAATACACAGACCAACGGAGGAACTACTTACATGGTGCATGCAGCGGTAGGAGGCGAAATGAAAGCGGCAGACTACGGAATCAACGGCGGTTGGTATGGGCTGAGAGCGACCAAGTCATTTGTAGGCTTATTCCCGGCTAACGGAAGTGATAAAAGAGGAAGATTCTTTACCCAGGGACAGAATCTTGAGATCAATGACCTGGCATCTTTCACCGATGGTTATGCATTTATAAAATATAAAAATGTTAAAAGCAACGGATCTCCGGGAGCTCATAACAACTGGGTAGAAGCTGACATTCCTTTGTACCGTTTGGGTGATATCTATCTGATGTATGCGGAAGCAGTACTCAGAGGCGGAAGCGGAGGCAGTCAGGCTACAGCTGTTGAATATGTCAATAAACTTAGAGAGCGTGCCTATGGTGATGCCAGCGGAAATGTAACCTCCATCAATCTTGATTTTATCCTGGACGAAAGAGCAAGAGAATTATCCTGGGAAATGACCAGGAGATCAGATCTTATCAGATTCGGAAAATATACAACAGGTGCTTATCTGTGGCCATGGAAAGGAAATGTTAAAGAAGGAAAAGCCGTAGACAGTTACAGAAACCTGTTCCCGATTCCGACAAGAGACCTTATTGCTAATCCGAACCTGGTACAAAACCCGGGATATTAATACAAAATAAAATTTATAAAGAGTAAAAAACGCTGCTCTGTGCAGCGTTTTCTTTTCCTAAAGTTTAATAAATAGTCATTATGAAGAAAATTACAGTTGGAGCCCTTTTGCTCTCGATGATGTTTGTAGGTGTGAAGGCACAATCTTTAAAATCACCGGACGGGAAGTTTGAAATGAATTTTCAGTTGAAAGACGGGATTCCGTTTTACAATCTGAAATATAACGGCTCAGTAGTAGTGGAAGATTCTAAATTGGGGTTAAGATTATTTAAAGACAAAGCGATAAAGTTCGCTTCTGAAATAGCAAAACCGGAAGATGCAAAATTTGACTTAAATAACGGTTTTGCCAAAGTAGATGAAAAAAGAGATTCTAAAAATGAAACCTGGCAACCGGTGCTGGGAGAAAAGAAAAATTATATCAATAACTATAATGAATTGGCGGTAACGCTGAATCAGGCTTCAACAGACAGAAGTATCGTAGTGAAATTCAGATTGTTCAACGATGGATTAGGATTCAGATATGAATTCCCACAGCAGAAAAATCTGAACTACTTTGTGATCAGGGAAGAAGATTCTGAAATCGATTTTCCAACCGACATGAAAGCGTGGTGGATGGTTGCAGACTATGACTCCCAGGAATACCAGTATCAGGAGACAAAAGTTTCCGAAATTCCCGCAAAATGGGATAAAGCATTCGATGCCAATGCCTCTCAGACCTTGGTGAAAAATGCTGTTCAGTCTCCGCTGATGCTTAAAAAAGAAGGTAAAAATCCGCTGTATATCAATGTTGCTGAAGCAGCAGTGTTAGACTATCCGGCTTCACACCTGGAAGTAGATGCGCAGAATTTTAAATTCAAAACACACCTGACCGCTGACAGGCAGGGGGCAAAAGGATATATCCAGACTCCTTCCGTAACACCCTGGAGAACGATCATCGTGGCACCAAAGGCAGAAGAAGTGATGGATTCCAAAATGATCTTCAACCTTAACGAGCCTACAAAATATAAGGATACCTCGTACATTCACCCTACAAAATATATGGGTGTATGGTGGGAAATGATCATTGGCAAATCTCAATGGGCGTATTCTACTGCTGAAAACGTACATTTAGATAAAACAGACTTTACCAAGCTTACTCCGAACGGAAAACATGCTGCCAACAATACAAAAGTGAAGGAGTATATCGACTTTGCAGCAGAAAACGGATTCCAGGGATTATTGATTGAAGGCTGGAATATCGGTTGGGAAGACTGGTTTGGAAACTCCAAGGAATATGTTTTCGATTTTGTCACTCCTTACCCGGATTTTGATATCAAAATGCTAAATGAATATGCCCATTCTAAAGGAATCAAACTGATTATGCACCATGAAACTTCAGGTTCTGCAACGAACTATGAAAGATGGGCGGACAAAGCATTCCAAACAATGAATAAATATGGTTATGATGCTGTGAAAACAGGATATGTAGGAGATATCATCCCAAGAGGTGAGCATCACTACTCTCAGTGGACCGTCAACCATTATTACAGAATTGCTGAAAAAGCCAATGACTATAAAATTATGGTCAATTCCCACGAGTCTGTACGCCCTACAGGGGAAAGCCGTACCTACCCGAACTATATCTCTGCGGAAGCAGCCCGTGGTACGGAATATGAAGCTTTTGGAGGAAACAAACCCGATCACCAGACCGTTCTTCCGTTTACAAGATGGATGGGAGGTTCTATGGATTATACGCCGGGGATTTTCCAAACCAAGTTAGATTATTATTTCCCTGGTGACAAACGATTTGTGAAAACTACATTGGCTAAGCAGCTTGCATTATATGTAACCATGTATATGCCTCTTCAGATGGCTGCAGATTTACCAGAGAACTACAAAAAACATATGGATGCTTTCCAGTTTATTAAAGATGTAGCAGCAGATTGGGATGATACGAAGATTTTATCGGCTGAGCCCGGAGATTACGTCATCACAGCCAGAAAAGCAAAAGGTACTGAAAACTGGTTTGTAGGAGGTATTACAGATGAAAACAAGCGTGAGTACACGGTAGATTTCTCATTCCTGGATAAAGGGAAAAAATATGAAGCAACGATCTACGAAGATGGAAAGGATGCCGATTATATCGATAATCCTCAAAGCTACAATATCTATAAAAAGGAAATTACCAGCAAATCAAAGATTAATTTCAAAATGGTAAGAAGCGGTGGTTTTGCCGTCTCTATTAAACCGGTAAAATAATCTGAAGAAATAAAAGACCGGGACTAACACCTTTTTTTAACCTGTTTTTTCCGGTCTTTAAATTTGTTGCTTTCTCATTGAATTCGGTGCTCTTTTGTTTATTTAATGAAAAAAAAATAATTAAATTGAAAAAAAGTTTTGTTTTCTAAAATGTTTCTTTATATTTGGTAATGTAAGTAAAATTATTAATCAAAAACTAATTAAACATGAAAAAGAAAGTTCAAATTTCTAAAAACCTTGAACAAAAGGAAATTCTTAAAAAATCAATCCAAAACTCAGAAAAGAATGTAGACCTGTATAAGTCTATCTTTGGAGGAAGAGAGATTGATGCCGTAATCGGAACTTGTGGTGTAGTAGCTATTTCGGGAGCTTCTGCAGCTTACGACAGAGCTCACGACACTTTTTTAAGAGCTTAATAATTACTTTTTTATAAAAAATTTAAGTTCTTCGTTAGTCAAATAGCGAAGAACTTTATTATTGATAGAGATATGGTTACTTCTTTTGTTCTGAAGGTTGCAAGCAGATGCAACCTCAACTGTTCTTATTGTTATATGTACAATTTAGGCGATAAAACCTACTTGAAACAGCCTAAATTTATGTCCATAGACACGATAACAATATTCGCTGAAAAATTATTACGCTATAGCACTGAAAACAGCTTGAAAGCCTTTCAGATTGTATTTCATGGAGGTGAACCTCTGCTTTTCCCTAAAGAATTTTACAGGGAAGGTATCAGGATATTTACAGAAACCCTTCCCGATGCCTATTTTGATTTTGTCATTCAAACCAATGGAGTAGGCCTGGATGAAGACTGGTACAGCCTTTTTGATGAGTTGAACATCCGGGTCGGAATCAGTATGGATGGACCTAAAGAATATCATGATAAATACCGGGTTTTTCATAATGGAAAAGGATCGTATGATGAGGTCCGTCACGCCATTCAGATCGGATTGGATAAAGGGATGCATGGCGTTTTGTCGGTAGTGAACCTCAATATTAGCCCTCAGGAGCTTTACCAGGAATTTAAAAATCTCAATATCCCGAGTTTTAACCTCCTTCTTCCGGATGGTCATTTTGATAAGTTGCCGGATGATATCCTTCCGGAAAAGATCAATACTTATGGGTATACTCCGTTTGCAGATTGGCTGATAGAGCTGTTCCGGATATGGAAAAATGATCCGGAAAGACCTAATATGAGATTTTTCAAAACGCTTATCCAGCTGGTTGCAGGTGAAGAAGTCGGAGATCAGATGGTAGGATTGAAAAAAAATGGAGTAGCAGTGGTGGAAACCAACGGGAACCTTGAAGTTGCAGACTCTATCAGAGCCTGCTATGAAGGCATTACCCGGAATGACATCAATATTCATACCCATGAAATTGCTGCCATCCTCGAAGATCCGCTTTTTGATATCTACATCAACTCGCATCAGATGGTGAACGAAAAGTGCCTTCAATGCCCGATTTATGAAATCTGTGGCGGAGGATTTCTGCTCAACAGGTATTCTAACGAAAAAGGTTTCGATAATCCTACTATTTATTGTCATGACATGATAAAGCTGGTCACTTACATCCAGAATGACCTGATCGACAGTCTGCCTGAAGAGGCCTGTGAAAAAATGCAGCTCACCAGAGTTTCATATGATGATATCGTAGAAGAATTGGAAAGCATAGATTATGGTTTTCCCCAGAAAGAATTTAAAGAAAAATTATTAGCCTATAGTTTAGCATGAATTTAAAAGAAGGTATTAGAATTTACAATCAGCAGATTGAAAATATAGAAGGCCAGATCAGTATCAATTCGGGGGTTTTACCTGTTGATAACACCAATCCTGAAATCGAATACTATCACAATGCCTATTTGCCCAACCTGGAGTGGCGCTCACTCACAGATCCGGAGTATAAAAAAATTCTGACACCTGATGAGGATAGCAGAATGTTTAACACGTTGGGAATGGGGACCGTTCCGCTATCGTTGGAAAAGTTGTTTAAGAGCCTTAAGCTTAATGAATGTGAATCCCTTTTTGACGTGCCGAAGCAGTTTGAAAAAAATGAAGATCTTATTAAAAAACTGAATGACGAACTCAACGTCTTTTTAGAGCAGAAATCTTCAGGAGGAAAATATAAATTTCACAGAATCGCCAGGTCACTGCCTGATATGCAGAGTACGACTTTTCACCACACAGGTCAGAATACTTTTAAATATACAGGATTACACATTGATAAAAGTATTTCATTTACCCCTCACACCGCTTACAAATCAGATAACAGAATTTCCATTAATATAAGCGCTGAATCAAGATTCCTTTACTTTATTAATCTTACTTTAAGGCAGATCTACACTAAAGTTCAGAAAAAATACACCGGAAAAATTACTTCAGAGAATATTGTGGAAGAATTTTTTAAACTTTATCCGGATTATCCTGTAGTAAGGCTGGAGATTAAACCTTATCAGTATTATATCGCCCCAACGGATAACTTTATTCATGACGGAACGACATTAGGAAACAAATTTTTTGATATTACGATGGTTTATACAGGAGTATTCGACAGATACTAGACACACTTGCCAATAGTAAAATATGACATATGGAAAAACTAAAACCGGGAATTAAAATTTACCTGAACGGAAAAGAAGACACCGTTCTTATCAATTCAGGCACGATACACCATTCAAAGCAGGCTCCCAACGAACTGATTTTTAAAAATGAAAAATTTATTCAGCAGTACGAGGCAGAAGCGCATCTTCCTAAAAGAGACTGGCGTATACCGACTGAAGAGGAATATAAAATATTTACCGGAAATCATAAAAATAAAAAGGATTACAACTCTGTTTTTACCGGAGAAATGCCCCAAAATTTAAAAGAGCTTTTCGTTAAACTTGACTTACATTCCGCGACCTCAGAAGCTGAAGTATTTGAAAAATTCAGGGAAAATAAAGCATTGGTCCATGAGATGAATATCAGACTCAATGCATTTCTTGAAAGCATTTCCCTTGCCCCGTTTAAATTTATGAGCCTCGCAGCCAATTTTGCCAACAGTGAAATTGTCTCTTTAGACAAAAGAAAGCTGCCGGACGGGTATACCATTCATGATATCAGGTTTATAGGAGTGCATAAAGACAGTTCTAAAGATATGACTTTACACACAGCTCATAAATATGGCAACCGTATTGCCTTTAACCTTGGAAAAGAATCAAGATATTTACTCATTATCAACCTCTCTATGCTTCAGGTGTATGATATGATCAAAAAGAAAATCGATATCAGGGAAAACGAAGTCAACAACAAAAATATTACAGCGTATTTTCTAAAACTTTTTCCTGATTATCCCGTTTTAAGAATAGAGCATAAGCCTTATCATTATTATATTGCGCCTACGGATAATTGTTTCCATGACGGATCTACCATGGGAAGTACGTCCCTCGATATTCTTATGACGTATCTAGGTAAGTTTTTAATATAATACCGAACTTTATGATGAAATATACATTCACTTTTTTATTATCATTTTTATCGGTTATTCAGATCATGGCACAGAAAAAACTCCCGGTATTGAAAGCGAATTCCTCAAAAGCAATTTTTATTGAAGAAGATAACGGACTGAAAACGGACTGGAATATTGATCCGTCTGTGAAACCCGATGTATACACCGTTTCCCGGATCATCGATGGCTCGAAGACGATCAAGGTAAAAACAGATATTGATTCTATCAGGATAAAAATAAAAAAAGGGGAGAAAAAAGACTTTATCATACTTCTGAAAGGAAAAGACTCATGTTTTACCAGGATCGAAAGTGTACCCTCTAAAGATTTCAGTAGGACTACGCCCGCTTTTCATGATACGATCCGTCTGGGGATTAATGAGCAGAATACCATGTTTGTAAAAGCAGCTTTGAACAAAACCGACTCTCTTACCCTTAATTTTGATACTGGAAGCAGCAATCTTTCCCTTACCCAGGAAACATTACAGAACAAAATTAAACAATCTTTAAAATCAGGTGTGAATATACTTTCCATCGGAAACAAAAATTATCAGGATTTCAGGATTTTTAAAGTGGAATTAACCGGGCATGGAACAGATGGGAGGTTCGGCTGGGATCTTTTTGACGGAATGGTAGTAGAGCTTGATTACGACCTGGGAAATATGATCGTTCATTCCCAACTTCCTGAAAAAGTAAAAAAAGACAAAGCCTATGAAAAACTAAACATTACTTTTTATGATAAATTATTTTTTGTCGAAACCACCATTCAGCAGGGTGCCGTAAAGAATAAAGACTGGTTCCTCTTTGATACCGGTTATCAGAGAACGGTAATGCTGGATGGCCCTCTGCTCAAAGAACAAAAATTTCCTACTGATCAGATGAAGATTATAAAAAAAGTCATTATGAAAGGCGCCAAAGGAAACGAAATCCCTGTTGTGACAGCCAACCTTGAAAGTCTGAGTCTGGGAAAATACAGCCTTAAAAATATTCCTGCACAGCTACTTTCCGAAAGCAGGCCGGTGAATGATAAAAAAATGAATATTCTGGGGAATGAAATTCTTAAAAGATTTAATGTTTTCCTGGATTTTCAAAATAATATGGTGTATATAAAGCCCAATAAACTGTATAATGAAAGCTATATTGAAAAGCAATAAACGGTCATAATAAATATTATTCCTTAACTTTATAATCCTTAATGGTTTTACCTTTAAGGATTTTTTATGTGGAAATTTTCTATTTTTAATGTTGATGGCTAAAATTTTTAATAAACAAAATGTTTTTCTCCTGCTCCTCATCGGAATGGTTTTCATGGGATATCTGATCCCTTTTCGTGAATCTTATAATTCTTATTTTAATCTTTCAGCCTTTATAGATTGGGGAATTGCAGCTATTTTTTTACTGTATGGTCTTAAACTCAACCTTAAAGAAGTAATTAAAGACATTACCAACTGGAAGCTGCATTTGCTTATCCAGTCAGGTACATTTATTCTCTTTCCTCTGTTGGTGCTGATCTTTTATCCCTTGGTGAAAGGATCCGCATATCAGGAGATCTGGCTTGCCATATTTTTTCTGGCTTGCCTGCCTTCTACCGTTTCATCTTCGGTAGTAATGGTATCTATTGCTAAAGGAAATGTAACTTCTGCGATCTTTAATGCCTCCATTTCCGGTTTGATTGGTATTGTGATGACTCCGCTTCTCATGAGCTTTTTCTTAACTTCTGCAGCAGGATCGGGAAACCACGGAGACGTGTTGCAGCAACTTCTGATTAAAGTTTTATTACCCATTATTCTCGGAATCTTATTGAATCCGGTTTTTAAAAAGTGGGTAACAAAATATTCGAATAGTATCGCGGAATTTGACCGATTGATTATTTTACTCATTGTTTACGAAAGCTTTTCAACGGCATTCATAGAAAATATTTTCAGCTCAGTTCCTCCGGTGACCTTTCTGATTCTCGCATTCAGTGTCGTTTTCCTGTTCTTTACAGTATACAATATTCTTAAGTTGATTGCCGGTAAGATGGACTTCAAAAGGGAAGATATCATTACAGTAGCTTTCTGCGGGTCAAAAAAGTCCCTTGTCCACGGAAGTCTTTTTCTGTTGGTTTTAGGTATTCCTGAGGATAAAAAAGTCTTATTTCTGCTTCCTGTCATGGTATATCACAGCTTTCAGTTGTTTTACGTAAGCTGGCTGGCAGGCAAAATTGCAGAAAAATCTTCAAAAATTAACCCAAGCTAGCACCAAAGCCTGGGTTGATTATATCTTTTACCATTAAGTATATTCCGGAACTTCCGGCTGTTGAGGTTGGCCGCCATCTTTCTTGCTGATCATCTTTTCTCTATACTCTTTTTGATATTGCTTTACCGTTTTTCCCGTACCGTCATGTCTCCATCCCGGTGAGAAAAAAAGATATTTGATTCTTGTGATAAAAGAAATTCCGGGTTGTCTGATATCCTTTCCAATCCTTCTCCATTCATAAAATAACATGGTAGCCGGGTCTTTCGATTTTATTTTTGGATATACTCCGTATTTTACTGGAACTTCAGGATCTTCCTTTTCGAATGTTCCGAAAATTTTGTCCCAGATAATCAGCCCCATTCCCATATTTCGGTCCAGATATTTGATGTTACAGGCATGATGTACACGATGATGTGATGGCGTTACTAAGATATATTCCAGAAAACCCATGCTTTTAATAGATTGGGTATGTACAAAAGTTCCATAGATCTGTATCGCAGAATAAGCGACCAGGATATGCCACGGATGAAAGCCTATGAATGCCAGCGGAGAGAAGAACAAATACCTGTACAAAGGTTGAAATACCGGGCTCCTGAAACCTGTACTGATATTGAAATAATCGGAATTATGATGAGTAATATGTACCGCCCAGAAAACGCGGGAGTGATGATCCACATAATGATGAACATAATAGGCAAAATCCTGGGCAAGGAATACCGCAATCCAATACCAGATTCCTTCCTGCCAGTCGAAAATACGGTGGTGATAAAAAAACATCATGACAAACAGAGAAAATCCCTTCATGATAATATCTAATCCATAATTGAGCAATGCAAAAAGAACATTGGTCGCCACATCTTTTGTTTCATAGATTTTCTCCTTATTAAAATGACTGTAAGCCATCTCCATAAAAATAATAGCAGCAAACACCGGAATCGTCCATGTATAGACAACATCCGGCCCTTCGACCTCGAACATAGTACTTAGGTTAAACATTTTTTCTGTAAATCTAAAAATAAAACTGATTTGAAATTATTATTTTTAGATTAAATATTGCTTTCCGTTACTATTTTTAGTTAAAAAAATAAAATTTAAGTAATTTTATTTTTCATAAGGGTCATATTTTTAAAGATGTAAGCAATCGGTAAGGTGTAGAAGAGACCTATAATTCCCCTGGTACCAATTTTAGTGCTGATCTTTGATTTTTTTTTGTAATTTGCTGGTAAGTTGTTCATAATTAAATTGTTGTATGTTTGATGGTAACTTGTTGGTTTTCAAAATAATGAACGGTTTTTCAAATGCAGTAAATGAACTCATGACGACCTGTTAAATGGAAAACTAAGAATATTTATGAAAAAAATACCCCTGATTTTCGCACTCTCAGCAGCCTCAATCGCTTTTTCTCAGTCAAAAATCATAGAAAAAGTTGAGCCGGCCTTCTGGTGGAAAGACATGAAAAATCCTGAACTTCAGATTTTGGTCTACGGCAAAGATGTTGCCCATAATGATATTGTGCTTTCCGACAATATTCCCGTTAAAGATATTCAGAAAGTAGAAAACCCCAATTATGTCTTCGTTACCGTTAATACCAATGAAATCAACGTTCCCCAATTTACAATCAACATTAAAAAAGGCAAAAAAAATCTGGGAAGCTATCATTATGAATTGAAATCGAGAAACCCGGGTTCCGCAGACCGTGGCTCATTCAGCTCAAAAGATGTGATGTATCTTATTATGCCGGACCGTTTTGCCAATGGTGATGAGAAAAATGACTCGAGCCGTGATCTAACCGAAAAAGCAGATCGGACGCTGCCAAACGGCAGGCATGGTGGAGATTTAAAGGGAATCATCAACAATCTGGATTATATTCAAAACCTTGGGGCTACAGCCGTATGGCTGACTCCGGTCAACGAAGACAACGAAAAAGTCTATTCTTATCACGGGTATGCACAGACCGATTTATATAAAATAGATGCCCGCTACGGAACCAATGACGACTACAAAAACCTTTCCCGTGAGCTTAACAAAAGGAATATGAAGCTGGTAATGGATTATGTGACCAATCACTGGGGTATTTCACACTGGATGATTAGGGATCTTCCTTCAAAGGACTGGATTCACTGGTTCGCCGATGGTGAAAAAGGTTTTAAACGCTCAAATTACAAAACAACCACTCAATTTGATCCTAACGCTTCTGAAATTGATAAGAAATATGCGTTAAACGGCTGGTTTGATACTACAATGCCGGATATTAACCAGAAAAATCCATTGGTGTTAAAATATTTAACCCAAAATGCCATATGGTGGATTGAATACGCAGAATTGGGAGGTTTTCGTGTAGATACTTATCCGTACAACGACAAAGAAGCAATGGCCAAATGGGCTAAGGCGATCACTGACGAGTATCCGAAATTTAATATTGTGGGTGAAACCTGGCTATACACTTCCGGCCAGATCTCTGCATGGCAGAAGGATTCCAAAACAGGAGAGGCAGCGGGATATAATTCGAACCTGCCATCGGTAATGGATTTTATGCTGTTTGCAGATATGCCCAAAGCACTACAGGAAAAAGAAAGCTGGAATACAGGCATGATAAAGCTTTACGATTCTTTCACCAGCGATTTCCTGTATCCTGATATCAATAACCTTCTGATTTTTTTTGAAAACCATGACACCGAAAGATGGAATGAAATCTTTAATGCAGATCCCAAAGCTTATAAAATGGGCCTTACCCTCATTTCAACCGTTCGCGGAATTCCCCAGATTTATTACGGGTCAGAAATAGGAATGCGCGGAGATAAAAATAAAGGGGGCGATGCAGACATCCGACGTGATTTTCCTGGAGGATGGAAATCTGATCAGCAAAATGCTTTTAATCCTGCCACACAGACTCCCGAACAAAAAGAATTCTTTGATTTTACCCAAAAAATACTCAACTGGAGAAAAAATAAAGAAGTGATTCATACCGGAAAAACAAAAAATTACGTTCCTCAGGATGGAGTCTTTACTTACTTCAGATATAATGAAAAAGAAAGTGTCATGGTGATGCTCAACAACAATGATAAAGACCAACAAGTGGATCTGAAACGTTTTGAAGAATCATTACAAGGATTCTCTAAAGGAAAAGAGGTGATGTCGGGAAAAGAATGGCTACTTCAGAATAGTATCGTTATTCCGGCCAGATCATCATTAATTATTGAACTGAAAAAATAAATTATAAACTATATGAAAAAATCAATAAGTATTTATGCTGTTCTGTTATTTTTAATAGGATCTGCATTGCTTTCCGCACAAGCCAAAAATACATTTGAAAAAGAAAAATCTGAGATCAGTACCATGCTTGATGCCTTTAATGTGGCTGCAGCCAAAGCAGATTATACAACTTACTTCAACTATTTTGCAGATGAGTCCACATTTATTGGAACAGATGCGACCGAAGTTTGGGATAAAAAAGCTTTCATGCTATGGGCAAAACCTCACTTTGATAAAAAAAGAACATGGAATTTTACAGCATTGAAGAGAAATATATACTTCAGCAAAGACGGAAAACTGGCCTGGTTTGATGAATTATTGGACACGCAGATGAAAATTTGCAGAGGCTCAGGTGTCGTTGAAAAAATCAATGGAAACTGGAAGGTAAAACAATATGTACTTTCCATGACCATTCCTAATGATGTGGTGGATAAGGTTGTTGCTGAAAAATCGGCCCTTGAAGATCCTTTAATTCAGGAATTAAAGAAATAAGAATGAATTCTTCCCAAAATACTATTTCAAAGAAAATAAAACCCAATCTTTCCATGCTTCAGATTATCAATATGAGTATGGGGTTTTTGGGTATTCAGATGGCTTTCGGGCTACAGAACGGAAATGCAAGCCGTATTTTGGCCAACCTCGGAGCTGATGTTCATCAATTGTCCTGGTTTTGGTTGGTGGCCCCTGTTACAGGATTGATTGTTCAGCCAATTATCGGGCACATGGGAGATAATACCTGGAGTCCCTTAGGAAGGAGAAAGCCCTATTTTCTGATAGGAGCTGTTTTGTGTTCAATAGGACTTGTATTACTGCCGAATGCAGCGTCGGTCACTCATATGTTTGCTGCCAATGCTCTTTTACTGGCTGTTATCTTCCTTGCGATGATGGATGCATCGGTCAATATAGCAATGGAGCCTTTCAGGGCGTTGGTAGGAGATATGCTGCCAAAACATCAGGGAACAATAGGATTTTCCGTGCAGACCATCCTGATCGGAATTGGAGCGGTACTGGGCTCGTACCTGCCGGATTGGCTGACAAAGCTCGGGATTTCGAATGAGGCACCAAAGGGTTTCGTGGCAGATAATGTTATCTATTCCTTTTATATTGGCGCAGCATTGCTTCTCATAGCCATTTTATATACAATTATTACGACCAGAGAATATTCTCCGCAAGAGTTTGCTGAATTTGAAAACGGAAAAGAAACAGAAGAAACTCCATCGAAATTTTCAGATATTTTTAAAGATTTTGCCACTATCCCTGCACAGATGAAAAAGTTGGGGATCGTTCAGTTTTTCTCATGGTTTGCTTTATTTACCATGTGGGTATTCACCACAAGTGCTTTAGCTACCCATCATATGGGGCTTTCTCCCGAAGATACCCATTCCAGAGCATTCAATGATGCCGGGGATCTCACAGGTAAACTTTTCGGGATGTACAATCTCTGGGCAATTCCTTTTGCTTTTCTGTTAACCCCGATTGCAAAATGGATCGGAAAAAAACAAACACATGCCCTGGCTTTATTTTGCGGTGGTTTAGGGCTGATCTCTATGTATTTTATCAAAGAGGTAAGTAATCTCTGGATTTCAATGGTGGGACTTGGGTTTGCCTGGGCTAGCATTCTGGCAATGCCGTACGCAATGTTGATTGAAGTAATTCCTCAAAAGAAAATGGGCGTATACATGGGGATATTCAATTTCTTTATTGTCATTCCTCAGATTATCAACGGATTATTCGGAGGGCCTGTCGTTAGCGGGATCTTCGGTAAGCAGGCAATGGATTATGTAGTGGTAGGAGGTATCTGTATGTTGATCGGAGCACTGGTAACCATGATTTTTGTGAAATCTGAAAATGAGACGCCGAAGGAAATTGAAGAAGAAATTCAACAGGTACACTTTTAGAAAATTAAAAGTGGAGAATTGAAAATTGTGAATGATTGTCGTCAACGAAATTATTTGTCAAAATATCCATAGAAGCGGGTTTTAGCCCGCTTTTTTTATCCGTTTATTAATTGGCTTTAGCCCAAACCTATATGTGTAGTAAGTCAGAGTTCAATGGTTTCCCACAGATTTCACAATAACACAGACTTTTATCCTTACTTATATATACAATATCATTCCCTCAATTTATGGAGCAAATAATTACAGTCTGAAATTTTATCGCAGCCAAATCATTGTGTCTTATAGAAGATAAATAGCTTTTGGCCTTTGTATATCCAACCTGTCCATCTTTATTCCCTCAACTCTTTTGTCATAAATTTCCTTTCTTACCCTACATCAACTTTTTTAGCCTCCACATCGCGTACATTTGTACCATAAATAATCACAGAAATGAAAACAGTATATCATAAAGCAGATTCAAGAGGCCACGCCAACCACGGATGGTTAAATTCTTATCATACATTCAGTTTTGCCAACTATCAGAACAGAGACAGAACAAACTTTGGAGTATTAAGAGTATTGAACGATGATACCGTTTCCCAAGGAATGGGATTCGGAACGCACCCGCACAGAGACATGGAAATTATTTCCATTCCCTTGGAAGGAGATCTGGAACATAAAGACTCTATGGGAACTACAGCCGTGATCAGAAAAGGTGAAATTCAGGTAATGAGCGCCGGAACCGGTGTGAAACACAGTGAATACAACAAAAATAAAGACGAAGAAGTGAAATTCCTGCAAATCTGGGTTTTTCCAAGAGAGCTGGATCTGGAGCCAAGATATGATCAGAAAAGTATCAAAGAAGGTGAAAAGATCAACGGATTCCAGCAGATTTTATCTCCTAATAAAAATGATGACGGAGTCTGGATTCATCAGGATGCCTGGTTTAATCTGGCCAACTTCAAAAAAGGAAACGGCAAAAATTATACGTTGAATAAAAAAGGAAACGGCGTGTATGCATTCGTTTTAAAAGGAAGTGCAAAAGTAGGAGACCGCATTCTGAACGAAAGAGACGGATTGGGGATCTGGGATACTCAGAGCTTTAATATCGAAGCCGTGGAAGACACAGAAATATTATTGATGGAAGTCCCGATGGAATTACCTTCTTATCTTAAATAAAAAACTAAATTTGTATCCTTAAAAAATAAAAAATTACAGGAGACCGTAAGCAAAACTGACACGGTTTCTTAGAACTAAAAATAAGTACAACATATGAAAATTTTAGCAATAGCAGGAAGTAATTCAGACGTTTCCATGAACAAACAGTTGGTGGCATACGCATCAACATTATTTGAAAATGCAGAAGTAGAAGTAATCGACCTGAATCCTTTTGAAATGCCGATCTATAAGCATGAAAGAGAATTAGCAGGCGGCGTTCCTCAGGAAGCCCATGATTTTGCTGCAAAAATTGACGGAGCAGATTTATTGCTGGTCGCTTTAGGAGAGCACAACGGAACATATTCTACAGCATTCAAAAATGTATTCGACTGGGTATCCAGAATTAAAGACAGAACAGTATGGAATGAAGTACCAATGCTATTGATGTCTACATCACCAGGAGGAAGAGGTGGAGCAGGAGTTTTAGAAGCAGCTTCCAAGCGTTTCCCTTTCCACGGTGGAAATGTGGTAGAAACTTTTTCACTTCCTTTCTTCAATGATAACTTTGATAAAGCTTCTCAAAAAATTTCTAATGAAGAGAAAGACAGTGAATTAAAGGAAAAAATAAAGAAGATTGCAGCCATTGAATCTATCCTTGAAAAATAGAATTTGAATATTCATTTAAAATTACTATTTTTGCAAAAAGAAAAGAGATGAAAATTCAGACCTCCTATAAACAATGTTTTTCTCATAAAGGGAAAATTGTGGGCTCTGAAATTCTGAGATAAAATAACGGCCGATAATCTGAAAAGATTGTCGGCTTTTTTGTTTTCTAAATTTGAGTATAAAAGTTAATTGAAATATTAAAAGATAGGAAGACACAAGACATCAGATACAAGATAAGAATCATCTGAAATCTGAGATCTGAGATCTGAAATCTAAAAATCTAAGCAGACATGAGCAACACTTACAAATCAGCAGGAGTAGACAAAGAAGAAGGATACAAAACGGTTGACAAGATCAAAAAAGCGGTCGGAGAAACCCACAATGCAAATGTATTAAACCATTTGGGTAGTTTTGGTGCTTTCTATGAAATCGGAGGATACAAAAATCCTGTTCTTGTTTCAGGAACAGATGGAGTAGGAACTAAGTTGAAAGTAGCTTTGGATACCAAGAAATATGATTCTATCGGTATCGATTGCTTCGCCATGTGTGCCAACGATATCCTTTGTCACGGTGCTAAGCCTTTATTCTTCTTAGATTACTTGGCTTGTGGAAAGCTTGACTCTGAAATTGCTGCAGAAATCGTTCTTGGAATGGTGAATGCTTGTAAGGACAACAACTGTGCATTAATCGGTGGAGAAACCGCTGAAATGCCAGGGATGTACCAACCGGGAGATTATGATGTTGCAGGATTCTGTGTAGGAATCGTAGAAAAAGATCAGATCATCGACGGTTCCAACATTAAACCGGGAAATAAAATTATTGCATTACCAAGCTCAGGATTCCACTCCAATGGATTCTCTTTAGTAAGAAAAGTATTCCCGAACTTTGAAGAGGAGTTCGAAGGAAAACCTTTATATGAAACACTTCTGGTTCCTACAAGACTATACTATAAAGACATCCACAAAGTATTGGAAGAAGTAAAAGTAAGCGGTATCGCTCACATTACCGGTGGTGGTCTTTATGAAAACGTTCCGAGGATTATCCCTGAAGGACTTTGTGCTTCAATTGACGGGGCCAAAGTAAGAATCCCAAGTGTAATGCTTGAATTGGAAAAAAGAGGTGGAGTAGCACGTGAAGAGATGTTCGGAACATTTAATATGGGGGTCGGTATGGTGATCGTAGTAGACGCGGAACATGCTGAAAAAGTATTACACCTTTTAGATGATGCTTATGAGATAGGAGAAATCACGGAAGGAGCAGAGAAAATCGATTTGAAATTTTAAATGACATCAGATTTCAGACACCGGACATCAGACTTCAGGTCTGTCATCTGATATCTGTCATCTAACATCTGAATAATGAAGAACATCGTTATACTCGTATCCGGGTCAGGAACCAATCTGCAGAGAATCATTGATACCATTGAAGCAGGAGAAATCCAAAATGCAAAAGTAAGTCTGGTGGTTGCTGACAGAGAATGTTTCGGATTGGAAAGAGCCAGAAATCATAATATAGAAAACATACTGATTCCAAGAGGAAAGAATTTCAGCAGCGAATTGGCTAAAGTAATCCCGCAAGATACAGATCTGATTGTATTGGCAGGATTCCTATCCATTTTAAAATCTGAATTCTGTGAAAACTGGAATGGTAAAATAATCAATATTCATCCGGCATTGCTCCCGAAATTCGGTGGAAAAGGAATGTGGGGAATGAACGTTCACAACGCGGTTATCGAAGCCAAAGAAACAGAAAGCGGGGCAACGGTACATTTTGTGACTTCGGGTATTGACGAAGGAGAAGCTATTCTTCAGAAATCTTTTGAAGTAACAGCAGATGATACTCCTGAAACATTAGCTCAGAAAGTTCACCGGATTGAATATGAAATATTTCCGGTAGCGATCAATAAGGTCCTGGGAAACTGATATTGTAGCAGTTTACCCATAATTGTAATTGTCATTCTGAGCATCGCGAAGAATCTCATGGTTACATTAAATAAAAAAATCTAAGTAAAATAAAAAGTAATCCGGAAGTGAAAGACCCGGATACAGTTTGAAATAACTGTGAAAAGTAAAAATTGAAAGTAATGAGTAAAAAGAGAGTTTTAATCAGTGTTTCTGACAAAAGCGGATTAACAGAATTCGCGCAGTTTTTGGAAGCTCAGAATTATGAGTTGATCTCCACAGGAGGAACGTTCAAACATTTGAAAGACGCTGGTTTAAATCCCATTCAGATTGATGAGGTAACCAATTTTCCCGAAATGCTTGACGGAAGAGTGAAAACACTTCACCCGAAAGTTCACGGAGGTCTTTTGGCGGTTCGTAACAACGAAGAGCATATGAAGACTGTTCAGGAGCACGGAATTGGTTTGATCGACATGGTTATCGTAAACCTTTATCCTTTCTTTGAAAATGTAAACAAAGACATTTCTTTACACGAGAAAGTAGAGTTTATCGATATCGGAGGTCCTTCTATGCTTCGTTCTGCAGCGAAAAACTTTGATTCTGTAACAGTAATTACTGATGTTGAAGACTATGCAACTGTGAAAATCGAAATTGAGCAAAATGGAGATACCTACATTGAAACTCGTAAAAGGCTTGCAGGAAAAGTATTCAATCTTACTTCTGCTTACGATGCAGCGATCTCAAGAATGCTTTTAGATGAAGAATATCCTACTTATCTGAATGCATCTTACAAGAAAGTATCTGATCTGAGATATGGAGAAAACCCTCACCAGACAGCTGCTTACTACGTTTCTACTTTCGAAAACGGAGCGATGAAAGACTTCGAACAATTGGGAGGTAAAGAACTTTCTTTCAACAACCTTCGAGATATGGACCTTTGCTGGAAAGTGGTAACGGAATTCAAAGAAGAAATGGCTTGTTGTGCCGTAAAACACTCTACACCTTGCGGAGTTGCCATTGGAACCTCAGCACTGGAAACCTATCAGAAAACTTTCGAATGTGATCCCGTTTCCATCTTTGGCGGAATTGTTGCTATGAACTATAAGATCGATGCTGCAACAGCTGAAGAATTAAACAAAACATTCCTGGAGATCGTAATGGCTCCGGACTTTGATGAAGAAGCTCTTGAAATTTTAAGAAAAAAGAAAAACCTTAGAATCATTAAAATTGTAAACCCTGTTTCCGACAAGAAAACATGGGTGAAAGTTGATGGTGGTATCTTGGTTCAGGATAATGATTTGCATTTCTCTGATGATATTAAAGTAGTAACGGAAACTCAGCCTACGGAAGAGCAGAAGAAAGCCTTACTTTTCTCTCAGAGAGTCGTAAAATATGTGAAATCAAATGCTATTGTAGTTTCCAACGGGATCCAGGCTTTTGGAATCGGTGGAGGACAGGTAAACAGAATCTGGGCTACTCAGCAGGCTATCGAAAGAGCAAAAGAAAAATTCACAGGAGATTTAGTATTAGCTTCTGACGCATTTTTCCCTTTCCGTGATGTAGTAGATTTCTGCGCTCAGGAAGGTATCAAAGCCATTATCCAACCTGGTGGAAGTGTAAAAGATCAGGACAGCATAGAAGCTGCCAACGAACACGGTATTCCGATGATGTTTACCGGTGTCAGACACTTTTTCCACTAATTAAAATAGAATTAAAAAATAATTGGGGATTGTATTTATAGCATTCAAAATTATATATTTGTAAATTAGACTAGATAATAAATAAAGTATGAGAATATTAATCATAGGTGAAGGCGGTAGAGAATCGGCTTTGGCGACAAAACTTCAGAATGACTCAAGGATTTCTAAAATGTTTTTTGCTAATGGGAATGCTACCACCGATGTAATAGGAAAAAATGTTCATTTATCAGAAATCAAAGAATTGAGAGATTTCGCTATTAAAGAAAAGATCGACCTTACCATTGTAGGTCCTGAAGCTCCTTTGGTGGCAGGTATAAAGGATGAATTCAAAAAGCACGATCTTAAAGTTTTTGGCCCTAATCAGAAAGTAGCAAGCTTGGAAGGAAGTAAAGCTTTCTCCAAGAAATTCATGCAGACCTATGATATCAAAACAGCTAAAGCAGTAGTATTTGATTCATACAACGAAGCCAAAGAATATGTACAGACACAGCAGTATCCTCTAGTGATCAAGGCAAGTGGTTTAGCAGGTGGAAAAGGAGTTGTTATTTGTGACAACCTTGAAGAGGCTGAAGCTACTATCCACGATTTCATGATCAGAAGAATCTATGGTGATGCAGGTATCCGTTTAGTTATCGAAGAATATTTACAAGGTTTTGAAGCTTCTATCATTGCGTTTTCAAACGGTGATAAACTTTTCCCTTGTATTGCTGCCAAAGATTATAAAAAAGCCGGAAATGGTGATACAGGACCTAATACAGGAGGTATGGGTTCAGTGGCCCCAAGCCCGGAATTCACCCAGGAGCACTATGCAGATTTTGAGAAAAATATCCTTGAACCAACATTGAAAGGCCTTAAAGCTGAAGGATTTGGATTTAAAGGAATCATTTTCTTCGGACTGATGGTGACTAAAAACGGTGCTTACCTTCTTGAATACAATATGAGATTCGGAGATCCTGAAACTCAGGTATTGATGGCCCTTATGGAAAACAACCTTCTGGATGTAATTCAGGACTGTATGGAAGGAAAAGATATCGAGCTTAAGTTTAAAGACGAAAAAGCGGTGTGTCTGGTAATGTGTTCAGGAGGATATCCTAGAAACTTTGAAACAGGCTACGAAATTGTAGGCGAAGATAAATTAAAGCATAGTAAACTATTATATGCAGGCGCTGTCAGAAAAGGAGATAAAGTAGTTTCCAACGGTGGTAGAGTACTGAATATTGTAGCTACGGGTGCTACCTACGAAGATGCCCGCAAGAACGCTTACGAAGATGCAGGACATGTACATTTCGATTACGGCTTCTACAGAGAAGACATCGGAAAGTTTTAATAAAATCACGAAAAAAGATTTGGAGCCATTCCAAGTCTTTTTTTGTAAAACAGTTAATATTAGAAATAAGATTTAAGATTCCAGACTTCAGACCAAAAATCTGATATCTGATGTCTTACATCTGATAACTTTCAAACAAATCAATTATCAAAAATGAACAACGGTATTATTATTTTAGATTTCGGATCCCAGTACAACCAGCTTATCGGAAGAAGAATCCGTGAGATGGGGGTATACTCTGAAATCTTACCTTACAATACACCTTTACAAGATATTTTAGCAAAACAACCAAAAGGAATCATCCTTTCCGGAGGACCAAGCTCTGTAAATGCAGAAAACGCTCACCTGGTTGAAAAAGAATTATACGAGCAGGGAGTTCCCGTATTGGGAATTTGCTACGGAATGCAAATGACGGCGCACCTTTTAGGAGGAAAAGTAAATAAAGGTGAAAAAGGAGAATACGGTAAAGCAAATCTTGAAATCGTTAAAGAAAGTTCTTTATTGAAGGGCGTAACTCAGAACTCCGTTGTTTGGATGAGCCACTTTGACGAAGTAGGAGAATTGCCGGCAGGTTTTGAATTAAATGCAAAATCAGGAGTAATTGCTTCTATTGCTAATGAAGACAAAAAAATATTCTGCGTTCAGTTCCACCCTGAAGTTTCTCACACGGAAGAAGGAGGAAAAATGCTTGAGAATTTCGTGTTTGGAATCTGTAATTCAGAAAAAAACTGGAAGCTGACCAACTATATTGAAAAAACAGTTGAAGAAATCCGTGAGAAAGTAGGAGACAACAAAGTGATCCTAGGTCTTTCAGGAGGGGTTGACTCATCTGTAGCGGCAGTTCTGATCCATAAAGCTATCGGTGATCAACTGACTTGTATCTTCGTAGATACCGGATTATTGAGAAAGGATGAAGGTAAAAAAGTGATGGATCAGTATGGAGAGCATTTCCATATGAACATTAAAATGGTGGATGCTAAAGAGAGATTCCTTTCAAAATTAGCAGGAGTAGACGATCCTGAAGCAAAGAGAAAAATCATCGGAAACGAATTTATCCACGTATTTGATGAAGAATCTCACAAAATTGAAGGCGCTAAATTCTTAGCTCAAGGTACCATCTACCCAGACGTTATCGAGAGCCAGTCGGTGAACGGACCATCTGCGGTCATCAAGTCTCACCACAATGTAGGAGGACTTCCTGAAGATATGGAATTCGAATTATTAGAGCCACTAAGAGAGCTTTTCAAAGACGAAGTAAGAAGAGTAGGAGAAGAATTGGGAATTCCTCACCATTTGGTATACAGACACCCTTTCCCTGGACCTGGATTAGGAATCAGAGTATTGGGAGCGGTAGATGCTGAGAAAGTAAGAATCCTCCAGGAAGCTGATGATATCTTCATTGAAGAGTTATATAAAAACGACCTTTACGAAAAAGTATCTCAGGCATTCGTAGTATTACTTCCTGTAAAATCTGTAGGAGTAATGGGCGACGAAAGAACATATGAATACACTGCTGTAGTGCGTTCTGCCAACACGATCGACTTTATGACAGCGACATGGAGCAGACTTCCTTACGAGTTCCTGGATACGGTGTCAAGCAGGATCATCAACGAGGTAAGAGGAATCAACAGAGTAGCTTACGATATTTCAAGCAAACCACCTGCAACAATTGAGTGGGAATAATTTTTGACTTGTATATAAAAAGTCCTGCCCGTTTGGGTAGGATTTTTTTTATTCAATATTTAAATATTTTTTGTAAAGGGATTACCTTATCATTCAATAGGGAGATTATGTTGCTTTAAAAATGAGAGTTTATCCCAATACCCTCTTTGGAATATGATTTTATCGTTTTTTACATGAAAAAATCCACATCCACGTAGTCCCAAAGGGTCTTTCCATTCCATTATAGTCCACTCTCCATCTTCAAAAATATTTTCTACGATGCAAACCATTTTGGCTGTTGCAAATTCATTTGCAAACATTTCATAAATAGCGGTCTTACCTTCTACTGGCTTATTTGAAACTTGGTGGTTTACCGCATCTTCTGCATATAGTTCTGCAATACGAGCCGCATCAGCCGCATTAAAGCTGTCTATCCATTTTTTCAAAACTTCTTTAGGTGTCATATCATTCTTGATTATTTATCTGGTACTTACTTCTGAAATATCTTTTGCATGTTGTATATCTGATTTCAAAGAGAATAAATTATTAATTTAATCGTAAAGTTATTCGAAAAATATTGTTTGAAATCTATAATGATGTTTTTTTTATTTATTAATCAATAGGTTATAGTAAAAAATCTTAAAATAAAAGCAGGTATACTGCTTATCAATTTTCAGGAAGTATTTCCTATTAAAACTATTTCAATGAAGAAATGATACGTAAAATATTTAAAGCAATTAATAAGCAATATACCAGTTTGAAGACTATATGCTTATGGAAAATAAGATAATTTCCTAACATTGTAATCATTAAGTAAAAGTAAATGAAACTTTTTGCTTCCTGCGGATTTATTTCAGATGCTGAAAACAAGTTTAAATTATGTGAAATATTGGCTGATGAATCTTCGTAAAAGATCCTTAAAATAAAAATAATGGTGGCGCTTATGAGTAAAGTTACTGATTATGGTTTCATCCAGCTAATAAAAATTTAATAATAATCATTACTGTCCGATAAAAAGTATAAATACATTGAAAATATCAATATTTACAGCATGAATTAACAGGTCGCTCCTCCGGAGCTATAATTTTAAAAGAAATATATCCTATTAATAGTTAGCTCCCATTGGAGCTGGATTTGATCCCGTCGGGATCTGCTGTTAGTAGAAAAAAAAGAAGTTCCTATAAAAATAAAGCTCCGGAGGAGCGGCCTGTTAATTATGCTTTAATCTAATCGGACAAGAATGATTTTTAATTTACATTGTAAAAATAAAAATCTTCAGCATAAAAAGCATTCAAATTTTCCATAAAGTCAAAATAAACATTGTAAATATCAGGATTTACAGATAGATATGGATTAGATAGTGTATGGACACTAATGTATTCTATATCGTGAAACGTATGAAGAACATTTTTTACTTGTAAAGCAAATTGACTTTCGATAAAAATCAGAGGATAGTTTAAACAGATATATCCGATAGTTTTATTTTCAAGGCGTAGAATAGTAATTTTTTCTGTATCCATTTATATATCAGCATTATAATGGAGTATAAGCACCTCCGTTGCAGAGCTAATATCAGAATCTTTCCAGTAATTATTTGAATAAACTGCTGCTTGTAAAGTTTCGGTGATATCCACTGTTAAATTTTGTATAAATAGTTTGGGAAGTACTTTGTATAAGGATTTAAGTAAAATATTTTCCCTAAATTTAAGTAAAATTACATCAAATGCAAATAGAAACGAGACCCCTGACCGTTCAGGATTATGAAGAATTGGCAGAAACCATGAAAAGGGCTTATCCACAAATGTCAGAATCCATTTGGTCAAAAAAAAGTATTGAAAAACTAACCAGAATATTTCCTGACGGGCAAATCTGTATCACCGTAGATGGAAAGCTTGCCGCAGTAGCACTTTCTATTATTGTCAATTATGAAGAGTTCGGTGACGATCATACCTATAGTGATATTACAGGAAATTATACCTTCAATACCCATTCTTCAACGGGAAATGTTTTGTACGGAATTGAAGTTTTTGTAGACCCCGAGTTCAGAGAATTACGTCTGGGAAGGAGATTGTATGATGCCCGAAAAGAACTTTGTGAATTGCTTAATCTGAAATCAATCATACTGGGAGGCAGAATTCCGAATTATCATAAATACAGTCACGAACTTTCCGCCAGAAATTATATCCGAAAAGTCAGAGACAAGGAAATCTATGATCCTGTACTGTCTTTCCAGCTTTCCAATAATTTTCTGCCGATAAAAATTCTTAAAAAATATCTTCCCGAGGATGAAGCTTCAAGAGAAAATGCCGTTTTGCTCCAATGGAACAATATTTATTACAGCAAAAATCCTAACACAATGCAGGATAGTATCATTCGTTTAGGGTTGGTACAATGGCAGATGAGGACGTTTAAAGATATTGACGCCTTTTATGAGCAGGTAGAGTTTTTTGTGAACGTAATGGGAGATTATAAATCTGACTTTGTACTTTTTCCGGAACTCTTCAATACACCTTTGCTGGCGCCATTTAATAATCTTTCTGAAAGAGATAGTATGATAGAACTGGCCAAGCTTACAGAGCAGATTAAAGGTAGGATTTCAGAATTGGCCATCAGCTATAATGTGAATATTATTTCCGGAAGTATGCCCGTTTTTGAAAATAATGATCTGTACAACGTAAGTTATCTTCTCCATCGTGACGGACGAGTGGATGAATATAGAAAAATCCACATTACCCCAAATGAAAAGAGATATTATGGAATGAAAGGAGGGAATGAAATTAAAGTTTTTGATACCGACTGCGGTAAAATTGGACTGGTGATCTGCTACGACGTTGAATTCCCTGAATTACCAAGAATTCTTGCCGATCAGGGGATGAAAATACTATTTGTACCTTATCTTACAGATACCCAGAATGCCTATATGAGAGTGCGCCACTGTGCCGCAGCAAGAGCCATCGAAAATGAATGCTATGTAGCCATTGCAGGCTGCGTCGGAAACCTTCCGAAAGTAAATAATATGGATATTCAGTTTGGCCAGGCAGCAGTCTTTACCCCGTCAGATTTTGCTTTTCCATCCAACGCTGTAAAAGGAGAGGCTACTCCCAATACGGAAATGACATTAATCGTAGATGTAGATTTAAATTTATTAAAGGATCTTCACCATAACGGGTCTGTTCAGGTAATGAAAGATCGTCGAAAAGATTTGTACGAAACATATCTGAAATAGAAGACAAGAAATAATATAAAGAGCTATCTCACCTGAGAGGGCTCTTTTTATTTTAGGTAAAAAGATAACCCGGGCGATATAATAAAATGAGGTCATCTGAAAGGACAACCTCGTGGAAAGGAGTTATGAAGTCTCTTTTTGTCTCAAAATCTTCTTTTCTTGCTGGGGGTTCTCTAATTCGTAAATGCGGAAATTTCTGTTTTTTATATCAGTGGGGAAAGAGGGTTGTCGGGATATCCTTCCGGATTGAGAATGGTGATTGTTTTCTTATAAAAAAATATCCGAAGAAATTATTCTTCGGATTTATAGTAGCCTTATTAAGGCAAAATTTTATTTCATTATTACATATACTGAGGGCATACTACTGCAGGGCATATAAGTCTCGGACATCTCGGTCTTCCGTCAGTAGGGCAGCACTCGTTAGAACAATTACCGATAATGATACCGTTTCCTGAAATTCCTTTTAATTGCTCTCTTGATAGTTTGTTGTTACGTAAATTTTTCATGTTGTAATGATTTTATTGATTTGTTTTAATATTTGTACCTGGTAAATATAGAAAAATATATTATACATTAAGATAAATGTTGTTTTTTATTATTATGACTGGTTTTATTGTCGTTAAAAGCGTTTTTTAGCCCTGTATTTTTAATTGAAACGAGGATAATTATTATGTTTCGCCTTCCAAAATATGCTTTTATAGCCATAAAGCTTGGAGTCATTTTAGATAAAAACTAGCATTAGGAATAGTTTTTGGAGTAAATTGCACTTACTATTGACACACTATGTTTGATAAACAGCAAAGAAAACTGAAAAGATCAGCCCGTTTGATTTCCGTATTAAGTAAATATGGATTTAAAGATCTGCTGGCAAGAATGAATGGAGGAAATAAACAAGAAGAAACCTCCGGAAATTCAGATGAAGTCATTTCAAAAGGCACCGTTTACGAAAGAATCAGACTGGTTTTGGAAGAATTGGGCCCCACCTTCGTAAAACTCGGGCAGTCGTTCAGTAACAGAGAAGATCTGCTGCCTCCGGAATTGATTCAGGAGCTGCAGAAACTACAGGATAATGTAGAAACTGTAGATATGAATGTAGAAGAAGCCTTGGAAAGCGAATTCAATATTTCCGTTAAAGATTATTTTCAGGAAATCCAAAAAGAGCCTCTGGCCACCGCTTCCATTGCCCAGGTGTATAAAGCTGTTTTAAAAGATGGAAGTCCGGTGATCCTGAAACTTAGGAAACCCGATGTACAATCAGTCATTGAGGATGATTTGTTGCTCATCAAAGATCTTGAAAAGCTTGTGTCAACTTATTCTGAGATAGGTGAAAAACTGAATCTTAAACAGGCTATTTCTACTTTCGAAAAATCATTACTGGAGGAAGTTTCGTTGATTAACGAGAGAAATAATATTCAGCAGTTTCGTCTTAATTTTAAAAATAATAAAGAAACTTACGTTCCGAAAGTGTACGAAGAGCTTTCCAACAATAATATTCTTTGTATGGAATTCATCGACGGAATCAAAGTGACCGATAAAAGTATCCTGCTGGCCAATAACATTGATCCTGTAAAGGTTTCTGAAGTAGGGCTGAGGTTGTTTGTATCGCAGATTTTAGATTACGGCTTTTTTCACGCAGATCCGCATGCCGGAAATATCCTTGTAAAAAAAGATGGGAAGGTAGTTTTTATAGACTTCGGAGCGGTAGGGAAAATTCAGCCCAACGATAAAGAAATTCTAGAAAACCTGATCGTAAGCTTTGTCGCTAAAAATCCTCACAAAATTGTACGTTATCTGAAAAAAATGGCCGTCAGTTATGAAATTCCTGATGAAAAAAGATTTGAAAATGACGTAGAAGAAGTCTTAAATTTCGTTCACAGTTCCTCATTGCAGGATATTAACGTACAGGTTATTATCAACAAGATGAAAGACATACTGAAGGAAAACAGATTGTATATGCCTGATTATTTCTATCTTCTTTTCAAAGGAATCAGCCTGATCGAAGGAGTCGGGAGAAATATTAATCCTGATCTTGATATTGTAAAAAGCCTGAATCCATATACCCGAAAGATTTTTACCAAAAAAATCAACCCGAAAAATATTTTGAAAACCGGCGTTGACAGGATGATGAATTTCACGGATAATGTTGATGAAATACCAAGGGAATTGCGCTCCGTTCTGCAGAAACTGGACGAAAATAAATTCACGGTCTCAAGTGAAATCAAAAATATTGAAAAAACGAACCAGCTCATCAAGTCAAGTGTTATCAACCTGATTCTGGCCATGGTACTGGGAGCGAATATTATTGCGACAGCCATTGTATTTTCCTCAGAATCGGGACCAAGGATAGGAGAGTTGTCTCTTGTGGCTGTTTTAGGATTTGTTTTTTCACTTATCCTGGTATTGATCCTGTTGTTGAGAGTGACAAGAAAATAGGAAAGGAAAGGAAAATTGAAATTGAGAATGGAGAATTGCATGTTGCATGCTAGAATTTTTTATCCGGGTAATTAGCCTATTATCTATATCTTTATATATTGGCTTTCGGAGGATTCCGGCCGTTGAAAACTTTTAAAACCAAAATAACAATGAAAATATCAATTATGCTTGCTCTGTTGTGCTGTAGTTCATTGACATGGGCTCAGGAAAAAAAAGCAGAGAATGTCTCAGGAGATTTTGACGGAAACGGAACAAAAGAATATGCTTATACAAAAGTAAGTGATTGCACCGATGAGTGTGATGGCAAGTGTGAAACCACGGTCTATTTTAGTGATAAAAAAATAAAACCATTCGTTGTTTCTCCTGCTTACGACGGAACTTTATACAATCTTGGAGATCTTAACGGTGACGGAAAAGACGAAATCGGCGTCTATCCCGGATGGTGTACAAGCTGCTGGCGCGGTTTTCTCGTTTATACATCATCTAAGACAGGGTGGAAGCTTTTGGTTCCTTCTATAAGTACCCATTGTAACCAGTGGGAAGCAGATCAATTCCCTATTAAAAAAGATCCTAAAATAAAAGGAAATATAATCATCACCTCAAGCGAGTGGAAGGATGATGATATTAAAATAAGCAGCAAAAGCATTAAGGTTAATTGAGAATTGAGAATTGAGAATTGAGAATTGGAAATTGCCTCTTATAACTTTAATTCCTGAAAAGGACTACCTTTTCACTTCCATTTTCCATTATACATATTAATACCTATCTTTGCAAAATGGAAAAACTCACTTTTGCAGATTTTGACCTGCCGGTTAAAATTCTTGATGTTTTAGCGGACCTGGAATTATTTGAACCCACACCTATTCAGGAAAAAAGCTTGAAGCCTATTCTTTCCGGAAGAGATATCATGGGAATTGCACAGACCGGGACCGGAAAAACATTAGCATACCTTTTACCCGTTCTTAAAACATGGAAATACAGTAAAACAGGAAACCCAACTGTTCTTGTACTTGTTCCTACAAGAGAATTGGTAGTACAGGTCGCTGAAATTCTTGAGAAACTAACAGAAAATATTACTGCAAGAGTAATCGGAATATACGGAGGAAAAAATATCAATACCCAGAAATTGTTGTTCAATGATGGATGTGATATCCTGGTGGGAACTCCGGGAAGAGTAATGGATCTTGCCATTGATAATGCAATTTCCCTGAAAGAAGTTCAGAAACTGATCATCGATGAATTTGATGAGATGCTTAATTTAGGTTTCAGACCACAGTTAAGCCACATTTTTGAAATGATGAAGGAGAAGAGACAGAATATCCTGTTCTCTGCAACAATGACGGAAGCTGTGGATGAAATGCTTGATGTATACTTTGCCAATCCGATTGAAATTTCATTGACAAAATCCGGAACTCCACTTGAAAAAATAGAACAGACAGGGTATAAGGTAGAGAATTTTAATACTAAAATCAACCTTCTTGAACATTTGCTGAAGAGCAATAAAGATATGTCTAAGGTCTTGATTTTTAATAATAATAAAAAACATGCCGATCTCCTGTTTTCTAAAATTGATGAACTTTTCCCTGATCAGTTTGATGTAATTCACTCTAATAAATCTCAGAACTACAGGCTTAAAGCAATGAAGAGATTTGAGAATGAAGAAATCAGAGGATTGATCACTACCGATGTAATGGCCAGAGGTCTTGATATCTCAGATATTACGCATGTTATCAATTTTGAAACGCCGGATATTCCTGAGCAATACATCCACAGAATTGGTAGAACAGGTAGAGCGGATAAAGAAGGTAAAGCAGTTACATTTGTTACTAAAAAAGAAGAACCTTTGATTCTTGACATTGAATTGTTAATGGATAAAGAATTAAAATTCCATGACTTCCCGGAAGGTGTGAAAATAAACCCTGCTAAAATCGCTTCTGAGAAAGATGAAGTAGTGATGAAAAACCCGGCACAGGTTAAGCTTAATGAAGGTGGAGGAGCGTTCCACGAGAAAAAGGCTAAAAATACAAAAGAAAACTGGGGCGGGCCATCGAAAAGAAAAGCACCGAAGAAATTTGGAGCCAACAGGGCACAGCAAAAAGCAATCTCTAAATCCAAGAAAAAGAAATAGTCGTTAACGGCTCTTAAAGCAGGAAATAATTTCTGCTTTTTTTGTTTTAGTTTACGTGTTTGAAAAATAACAATTTATAGCTGATTGTGAGATGGGCAGATATTTTTTTATCATTTTTCTTATTGCATTCGGAAACAAAGGCTTTGGACAGAACGAAGCTTTAAAAGTGAATCATATTTATTTTGTACTGGATTCTGTTTCGTATAACGAAATCAGGGGAAGTAAACAATTAGCAAAATGGAGCAGCTTGGATAAAGGACTTCCTGATTTTCTGCCGATAAACCAGCAAAGTACTACATTATATTTGCGTGGAAAATTGACATATATTGAAGTCATGGGACCCGATAACAGATTCGGGGAAAAAGTAGGTTCTGTAGGAATTGGCTTTTCCTGGGATACGTCGGGAACATTTTCTGATGATATTGGAAAAAAATTAAAAAACAATAACCTTGTATTCAGCAAAAATAATGCAATGTGGAATTTTGCGGGGAAAGAAGTACTATGGTATTCTGCATACTCTACAGCTTTAGAGGGAAGTATTGCCACGTGGTATGCTTTCTATAACCAGGAATTTTTAACCCGGTTATACCATAAAAAGTATGAGTTTTTTACAAGGGAAGCTTTTTTGGAAAAAATATTTGATCAGAAAAGAGAGATTACCGATCTCTCAGCCATCGTTCTTAACTGTAATACTGAAGATTACGATAAGCTGACGAAAGAACTGGATAGCTTTGGAATCATACCCGCCACCAAACATAAAGATTCTGTTGTTTTTCAGATATATTCAGTCCGGATTACGATTATTCTGACCCCCAATAAAACATCCGGCATAAAAGAGCTGAGGCTAAAAACAAAAAATAAATTGAATAAAAGCTTCAAATTGGGAAAAGTAAACTTCATGAATGATGGCAAAGAACTGATAATGACATTTAATTGAGCTTATCATCAAAAACCTTTTAAATAGCTTGTAAAAATAGAGCCCTCCAGGTGAGGGCTCTATGTTATTTCAAATAAGGATAGATTACTTTTGCCCATATTGTATAACCCTCGGGCGTCAAATGGAGCATATCATCCAGGAAAATATCTTTTCTTACATTCCCATGGGAATCTTCCATTGCCTTGGTGATATCAATAAATTTTGACCTCGGTTGTTTTTTCATAAAAGCGGCAATTTTTTTATTGGCTTCTTTCATTTGTGGCCAAAGGACTTCTCTGCTCGGGGAAAATTTTATTGAAATATAATCCACCTCAATCATAGGAAATTTTTCACGTACTTTTTTATAGAACGTTATATAACGGTTGACCACTTCATCTGCTTTTAATTCGTGATTGTCTGCAAAATCATTATCTCCGCAATAAATAATAATTTGTTTAGGTTGGTAAGGGCTTAGCAGATCCTCTGCAAAATCATTAAGATCTGTTAATCTTGAGCCTCCAAACCCCCTGTTGATGATTGTTTTATCCGGGAAGTAAGCGGCAACATCAGTCCATTTCGTAAAAGAGGAACTTCCTAAGAGGAGAATAGCATTTTTGGGAGGTGGATTTTGTTGGTTTTCCTTTTTGAAATTTTGGATGTCTTGCCAGAACATTGGTTTTTGTTCCTGTGAAAAGGCAATACTAAAACACAGCAGTAGAAATGCTGACAGAATCTTCTTCATTATTTTCAGATTTAAAATTGAAAGTAAAAGTAATAAAAAACTCCCGATCAACGGGAGTTTAGTATTTATCTTTTGTAGGTAATATAGGTTACGTCGGGAATTTTATCACCGTCCTGGTCGTAGTTCCCAAACTGCTGGGCTACTCTCAGATCACGACTCGTAAGAATATCGACTTTGAAATTTCGATTATCATCATTGTCAAATTTGATACCCAGAATTTTGGCGTCTGCATCATACGTATATTTTCCTTCATTTTTTTGAGACATTTTACAGTCCGCTCCGGTTCCTGTAAATGCTGTATAGCTTACATAAAAATCAGTTCTGAAAAAAAGAGTATTTTTCGTAGAACATCCGCTAGGAGTAGAAGAAGAAAGTACTGTTTTATTATCTTTTCCGGAAATAACCTCTGTCTTCACTTCTTTCCAATCTCCTTTCATCATATCCATTTCGTAAGCCTGAAGATCATCGTCTTTACAAGAAGTAAGTGCCAAAGCTGAAAAGGTAAATAAAAGTAGCTGTTTTTTCATTTTCACAAATTTAAGAATATGCTAAAATATAAATAAATTTGAAATATCTGCAATGAAATTGAGCTTTTTTAAACGAATGTTTATAAATAACAGGATTTAAGGTGCCACATTTAAACGGTGAACTCCTGTTTTTAACTTTCAACTTGTTATTTTACCCTTTAATAGCTCATCTCCACAATTTTGTAAGCATCCTGAGGAGTCAGCTTTCTGTACTCTCCGAGACCCAGCCAGTTTCTGTCTGTAAAGGCTTTTTCTACCCTTTCCGCAGTACCGTTATACTCTTCCGTGTATTCTGAAAGTTTAGTTTTTATATGCAGACTGTGGAAGAATTCCTCAAGCTTTTTAATTCCTGCTTCAGCTTTTTCTTCTACTGTTCCCTCTTTAATTCCCCATACTCTCTCAGCGTATTGCGCCAGTTTCCCTTTTTTATCTTCAAAATTGTAACGGTAATGGGAAGGAGCGATGATGGCTAATGTTCTCGCATGGTCAATTCCAAAATAAGCCGTTAATTCATGTCCCATGGCGTGTACTGCCCAATCGGTGATAACCCCCTTCTGGATAAGCCCGTTCAAAGCCATTGTACAACACCACATAAAATTTCCTGCAGCATCATAATTGAAATCATCGGCCAGCACTTTCGGAGCGGTTTCCTGAAGGCTGATCAGAATACTTTCTGCAATCCTTTCCTGAAGATCTGCTGAAGACGGAGCTGTCATATATTGTTCCAAGACATGCGTGTAAGCATCAGTAATACCATTGACAATCTGGTTTTTAGGAATAGACCTGATCACTTCCGGATCCAGAACAGAGAATTGAGGAAAAAGTCCCGGACCACCTGAAGAAAGTTTTTCATTGGTTTCTCTCCTTGAAATCACATATCCCGAATTCATTTCCGAGCCGGTTGCCGGTAGGGTTAAGATGCTTCCGAACGGCATTCCTTGTCCTTCAAAAGTTCTTACCTGTTTTCTCAGGATATCCCAGGGCTCACCATCGTAATTGGCCGCTGCAGAGATGAATTTAGTTCCGTCGATTACCGATCCGCCTCCCACAGCAAGAAGATAAGTGATGTTTTTTTCTTTGATGAAATCCAAAGCATTGATTAAAACTTCGTACTCAGGATTGGCAGGAACTCCGCCAAATTCGTACAACTCATGATCTTTCAAAGCATCCTTCACCTGATCATAAACACCATTGCTTTTGATACTTCCTCCGCCATAGATCATTAATATTCTAGCATCTTTAGGAATTTCTTTGGAAATTTTTGCAATTTCACCCTTCCCGAAAAGTATTTTTGTTGGATTTTTAAACTCGAAATTAAGCATTGTTCTTAAATTTATTTTAATTCAAATGTACGGAATGAAAAAGGAAAATTGAGTTAATGAAATTTTAAAATTCCTATTACCGGATTTAATGAAAGCTATTACGTATTCCTGATAAAAATTAAAAATAATTATGTAGTCTCAATGATTCCGGATTATCTGATATTTAGCCTTCCGAAAGATAAGATTTTGCTCTTTTGATAAAACTTTCCTTATCTTTTTTAATATTATCCAGCAGCTCTTTTTTGTCATCAGGAATCGTAAGGTATTTATCACCCCAAAGGTTGATCTCAACGATCAGAGGAACCAGGTCGATACCCTTTTCTGTAAGGTGATACAGAATCTTCAGTTTATTATCAGGATGATCTTTTTTGGTAATAATGCCATTTTCCAGGAGATGCTGAAGTCGGGAGGCCAGAATATTGGAGGCTATTTTTTCATCCGCTTTCTGAAGTTCCCCATACGTACATTCTTTTTTAATCATCAGATCCCGGATGATTAATAATGTCCATTTATCTCCCCATATTTCGAGGGAGCAGCTTATAGGACAATCGGATCTTTTCTTACTCATCATGTTAATATTGAAATAATACTTGCAAATTGAAAGTGTTTATTCTAAATTTGCTTTTATTTTGCAAGTAAAATTAATCATTAAAAATTAATAAATCAAATGGAAAATTATGATATTGCCGTCATCGGTTCAGGTCCCGGCGGATACGTAGCTGCAATAAGAAGTGCACAGCTCGGATACAAAACCGTGATCATTGAAAAATACGATACCCTTGGAGGAACCTGCACCAATGTAGGTTGTATTCCCACAAAAGCTTTACTGGACAGTACGCATCATTATGCCGAAGCTCATCATGCGTTTGCTGAGCACGGAATTAGACTGAACGAAATACGTCTCGACTTTTCCCAGATGTACAAAAGGAAATCAGATGTCGTTTCAAAAAATACCGATGGCCTTACTTTTTTAATGAGTAAAAATAAGATTACCCGCCTGAAAGGAACGGCTGGTTTTATCAATAATTCAACCATACGAATACAAAGTGAAAATGAAACTGTGGAGCTTACCGCTAAAAATTACATTATAGCTACAGGGTCAAAACCGTCAACTATTCCCGGCGTACAGATAGATAAAAAAAGAATCATTACTTCCACGGAAGCTCTTTCTTTAGATGAAAAGCCAACATCTATGGTAATTATCGGCGGCGGAGTCATAGGGGTGGAAATGGCTTCTATTTTCAACAGAATCGGTACCCGGGTAACTATACTTGAATATGCAGATCATTTGATTGCCACTATGGATCATGAATTAGGAAAAAGTCTTCATAAAATTCTGAAAAAGGAAGGGATTGATATCCGTTTAAACCACGCAGTCTATAAAACCGAAAGTTCGGAGTCCGGAACTAAAGTCTTTTTTAAAGATAAAAATGGTGCAGATAATGAGCTGGCAGCTGATTACATTTTGGTTGCCGTGGGAAGAAGTCCGTACGTAAAAGGTCTCGGACTTGAAAATACAGGGGTAGAGCTCGACAGTCGGGGATTTATTAAAGTGAACGAAAGCAATCGTACGGCTGTATCTCATATTTACGCCATCGGCGATGTGACCGGTGGAGCTATGTTGGCCCATAAAGCGGAAGAAGAAGGCGTTTTTGTAGCGGAAACTATTAATGGTCAGACCAAGCATTCTATTCATTACAATCGTATTCCTTCAGTAGTGTACACGTGGCCTGAAGTAGCTTCTGTAGGGTATACGGAAGAGCATCTGAAAAATAATAATATCCCTTACCAGGTAGGAAAGTTTCCTTTCTCAGCGAGCGCACGGGCGCGGGCTGCCATGGATACGGAGGGATTTGCCAAAGTATTGGTTGATCCTAAATATGGTGAAGTTCTGGGGGTACATATTATCGGGGCTAGGGCCGCAGATCTTATCGCTCAGGGAGTGATTGCCCAGGAGTATGAAGTAACTGCTGAAGATATGTTCCGTATCTCCTATGCACATCCAACTTATTCAGAAACGTTAAAAGAAGCTTATCTGATGGCTTCCGGCCAGGGAGCTGTAAATATATAGCCAAACAATAATATATAGACTTTTTGATTGCTACGGATGCGCGGATTATTTTATTAGTGCATCCGCGGCATTAAAATATAATGAATAAAACTATTCTTTACATCGGTTTATTACAAAGTAGAGCAGTCATCGCCTTTTGCGTAGATACCGTTGCTTTTTGCTTCAAGTTTTCCGTTTTTTCGATTGATTTTTATCAGAAAAGATTCTTTGACTGCAGGGCAACCTTTAGATTGTAAAGCGTATAATGAAATATACCGGTCATCAATTTTATAAGCCCCGGTAAAACGGTTCTTCGGATCTATAGAATATCCATGTGTTTTAGCAATTAAAATAGCCTCAGGAAGATTGTCAATACTTCCTATAAAATCCCTCAGTTGTACTTCATCGGAGAAATAGACAGACCTTTCCTTTTTGCACGCAAGGATATAGGAGAAGCAATTATTACCCATACATTTTTGGAAAAAACCTTTTTCCGGAACAGGTTCATTGATGGTCATAAAATCAGGAGCCTGACTTTCATAAATAACCGCTTTTTCATAATCGGTATCATTGCTGAGCACACGCCAATATGCATAATCTTTATCCGGAACAATGAAAGGATAGAGATAATCAACAGTATCCATAATATCAGGGATCTTTTTGTAATCAGCAGGAACCGTGATCTGGCTGTAAAGCAGATTGGAGAAGATCAGGGAAAATGCGATGATTGCTTTCATAGAGAAGGTGTTTCGGTTGCAAATGTAAAGATTATTGCAATACAATTTTATAATATCCTTTTTCATCCGTGACATCAATTTTTATACCTGTAAAAGTCAGTTTATTGATTTGAAAACCATCACATCCCCCTTTAAATTCTGATGACTGTATTGAGAAATCAAGGTTTTTAATATTAGAAGAGAATTTATAATTTTTTGTTCCGTTATAAGCACCTACATTTTCTAAAATAATCTTATCGTCAGAGGTTTTGGTTAATTGTACACTGATATTATTTTCATCCTGAATGGAATAGGCTGCTAATGTTCCGTTGGTTATAAGATTTTCATTATTGGAATTGACAAACTCAAAAATGACGGGCAGTGGCGCATTATAACAATCTTTTCCACAGGAGATGACCAGAAATATTATAAGTAAGAAGGTACATATTTTTTGCATAATTATAGTGTGAAAAGTAAAATTACTTAATAATATTCTGCAGTCAAAATTATATTACGGATGAATTATTAAAACGGACTCTGAATATTTTCAAAACCCGTCCACGATCATACGTCTGAAGCAAACCTAGATTTACAAAAACTTCATCGGATATCCGGCTGTAACATTCCTATTGATAATTTTTTTAAGCTTAGATTCCATCATTTTTTTGGTCAGAGGTTTCAGACGGTCAGTATATAAAATTCCCAAAGTATGATCGTATTCATGCTGCACAATTCTTGCAGTTTGTCCCGTAAAGGTTTTCGTATGTTTGATAAAATCCTGATCAAGATATTCAATAGTAATTTCCCAGGGTCTTTCTACCTTTTGCGAAAGTCCCGGAATGCTCAGGCAGCCTTCATAATCCTCCCATGTTTCTTCCGATGTTCCGATGATCCTTGCATTGATGAAAGTCTCTCTGATTCCTTTGTCATCTTTCCCGAAATATAAGAGCCGATCTTCTGTATCCATATTTTGATAGACGATCCGGCTGTCTGCTACAAAAAGCTGCAAAGGTTTTCCTACCTGGGAACATGAAAGACCACATCCGTTAGCATTTTCCATGGTCTCCCACATATCTTGTATGAGTTGCTGAACCTTGGGACTATTTTCAGTAACTATTGAGCATTTTTGTCTTAAAACCGAGTTTCCGTATGCTATAATTGGTAAATTCATTGTCGTATTTTGCTGCAAAGTTCTTAAGAGCAAAACAAGTATACAATGAACCTATGTTAATTAATTTGTCTGCGGATCCTGCTTAAGGCCTGTGGTGTAATCCCAATGTACGAAGCTATATACTTTAAAGGAACAAGCTTCAGCAGTTCAGGCTGCTCTGTAAATAATTTTAAATAGCGCTCCTTGGCTGTAAGTTGTAATAAGGAAAGCTCACGTTTGTTCTTAGCGAGGAATAATTTTTCAGAAGCAAAACGTCCCAGATGATTTCCTACATGGGTCTGGCTGTATACCTGTTGCAGGTCATCATACGAAATTTGCCATACCACGGTCTCCGTCAGTGCCTGCATTTCATAGTCTGAAGGAGTTTGGGTAAGGAAAGAATCATAGGCACAGGTAAACTCCTTTTCAAATCCAAAATTGAAAGTGTAGCCATATTCATCATCAGGAATATAGGATCTGACCAATCCGGATTCAACAAAAGACAAGAAATTTTCAATATTTCCTTGCTGGGTTATTACTTCATTTTTAGCATACACCTTTCTATGGAAATGCCCAGCAATAAATGCCCATTCCGATTCCTGTAGTTTGACGATTTGCTCGTAGTATGCTCTGATGTATCCCATAACATTTTTTGATTGATTTTTACCAGAAGATCAATAATACTAATGCTATTATTAGCTATATTTAGAAATTAATTAAAGTACAAAGTTACGAAATGTTTACCGGGAATTAAGATGTATGGGACGGATCTCTTTTTGTCATTTGTCAATTCAGTTAATTCCAAAATCAATTACATTTGTTATTATGATACACGACCAACGCGCAGAAAAATTCAGGCAGATTGTGGAAAATAAGTTCCAGATCTATAATTCATTATTTATGAGCCTGCCTTATGATAAAATGACGAATATCGGGATGCTGCTCCCATTCCTGTATGAAGAAAGCAGAACCGGCTATGATGCAGGAAAAACACCTGAAGAGATTGTCGAAGAATTTTTTAAAAACCACACCGATCTTCAAAGTGAAGAGCAGAAGCTTGAACTTCTTTTTAAGATCATCCAGTATATCGAAAGACAGGTCGTTTTATTCGACAGTATTGAAGACGCTGCTTTCCCAAATCTTCATTCAGAAAGTGATAATGGGACCGTTACCAACCTTTTTGAACGTTCTTACCAGGATCATAAAATTGAAAAGGTACGTGAAAAATTAAAGGATTTCAGCGTAAAAGTGGTCTTCACTGCTCACCCTACGCAATTTTATCCTAGTTCGGTGCAGAGAATCATTCAGGATTTAAGGGGAGCTATTGCCGGTGATTCTGTGACACAGATCGATATGCTTTTGCAGCAGCTCGGGAAAACACCTTTTGTGAATAAAGAAAAACCCACTCCGATAGATGAGGCATTGAGTATCATTTCTTATCTGAGATATGTGTATTACGATACCATTGGAGAACTGTTTACGAAAATTAAAAAAACTTTCGGGAACGGACATTTTCATCTGCATGAAGATATTATCCAGCTGGGTTTCTGGCCTGGCGGAGATAGAGACGGTAATCCCTTTGTGACAGCTGATGTTACCAAAAGAGTAGCAGAGGAACTGCGCTCGGCTATTTTGAAATCCTACTACAGTCATTTGAAATTTATCCGAAGAAGATTAAGTTTCAGAGGTGTTTCTGAAGTGTTGACTCAGTTGAGCGAAAAGCTGTATACTGCCATTTTTGATGGAAAAAATATCACTTCCGAAGATATTTTAAAGTTTACGGATGAGGCAGAAAAGATATTGATCAACGAGCATAATTCTTTGTTTTTAGATCTTTTGATAAATTTCAGAGATCGTGTGAAGATCTTCGGGACACACTTTGCCACCTTGGATATCCGTCAGGACAGCAGAATTCATCAGCAGGTCATAAATGAGGTTTTTGCTAAAGTATCCGGCGATGAAAATGCCGATGCAGAGCAAAAATTTACTCGATTAATTCAGACCTCCGGGAAAGTGAATGCTGACGATTTTAATGATATTGTAAAAGATACCTTATTAACGGTTTCACAGGTTTCTGAAATTCAGCACCTAAACGGATTGAGAGGAATGAACCGATATATTATTTCCAATTCAGATGCAGTGAAAGATGTGATGAACGTGTATGCATTTTTCAAAATCTGTGGGTATAAAGATGAAGAGATCAATATGGATATTGTTCCGCTTTTTGAAACCATGGAAGGACTCGCCAATGCTGAAAATGTGATGAAGGAGCTTTACCATCATCCTGTATACAAAAAGCATCTTGAGAGAAGAGGAAATCAACAGACCATTATGCTGGGCTTCTCGGATGGAACAAAAGACGGAGGATATCTGAAAGCCAACTGGGAGATTTACAAGGCAAAAGAAGTTCTGACAAAACTGTCCGAACAGAATAATATTAAAGTTGTTTTCTTTGACGGTAGAGGAGGTCCGCCGGCAAGAGGAGGAGGGAAAACCCACGACTTCTACGCTTCACAGGGAAAAACAATTGCCAATAATAAAATAGAACTGACCATTCAGGGACAAACCATTACCAGTATTTTTGGAAATAAGGAACAGGCGAAATATAATTTTGAACAATTACTTACTGCCGGAGTAGAAAATGACGTATTTAAAAACGCTAAAAAAGACCTTACGGAAAAAGAACGCGAACTGATAGTTGAGCTTGCCGAAATCAGTTATCAGAAATATTCTGACCTTAAAGCCCATCCGATGTTTGTTCCTTATCTACAGGAAATGAGTACCCTTGAGTACTACGGAAAAACCAATATCGGGAGCCGTCCATCCAAAAGAGGAAACGGCAGTGAGTTGAAGTTTGAAGACCTGAGAGCAATTCCTTTCGTGGGCTCATGGTCGCAGCTAAAACAAAATGTTCCCGGTTTCTTTGGTTTCGGATATGCCATGCAACAGCTGAAAGAGCAGGGAAGGTTTGAAGAAGTAAGAGAGCTCTACAAAGGATCGGATTTCTTTAAAACTTTAGTTCTGAATTCGATGATGAGTATGAATAAATCCTACTTCCCACTGACTTATTATATCAAAAACAATCCGAAATTCGGTGCTTTCTGGAATGTGCTTTTTGATGAATATGAGCTTTCAAGAGAAATTATGCTGGAACTGACAGGCTTTAAATTACTGCAGGAAGAAGATCCTTTGTCAAGAAAATCTGTGAAGATTCGCGAGAAAATCGTACTTCCGTTATTAAGTATTCAGCAATATGCGCTTATGAAAATTCAGAAAGGAGAGGGTAACAAAGAGGCCTATGAAAAGCTGGTCACCAGATCCCTGTTCGGAAATATTAATGCGAGTAGAAACTCAGCATAATGTAAAACTTATACGATAAATTATATTATCATGTATCAATAGGAACGGGCTTTAGCCCGTTCTTTATTATAAACGGCGTCCATTGTCTTTAACCAAAAAATATATGTTGTTTTTTGATAAAAATTAATCTTTGATGAGTTTTTCGTAAATCGTTTTATTTTTTGTCCGGATTTTCAAATAATAGGTTCCCTTTGCAAAACCCTCCACGTTTACGCTTTTTTGTTGATTGTTTTTTTGGAGCAGCCTTCCCAGGTTATCATATATTTCCAATGATTGTATTTCATCTTTAGATACTATATGGAGAATGTTTTTGACAGGATTGGGATAAATTTTCAATATCTCTTTTTTCGAAGATTCGGAAGTACCCAGCACAGCATTGTAAATACTGCCAAAATTAAGAATTCCATATCCCATTTGATCCGTGTGATTAGGATAGAGTGAAGCGGTTTGTCTTAATTTTGTTCTGATCTGCTCTCTGTTCATATTCGGAAAGGCCTGGATAAAGCAAGCCACTCCTCCGGCAGCGATGGGTGTTGCAATAGAAGTTCCGTTCACTGTTATAGTGGCGTTATCGAAAACAGTCGTAGTGTTCGTTCCCTGTGCACTTCCATCAGGTTTTATGACCCCCGCGGAATTCGGTCCGAAAGAAGAAAAAACTGAAGAATTTCCTGTAGAATCTACTCCTCCGATTGAAAATACATTTGTATTGTCAGAAGGTGTCAAAAGGTAATGCCAAGGTTTATCTCCTGAATTTCCGGCTGCTGCAAGTACGAAAATCCCTTTTTCAGCAGCAATCCCGGCAGCACGGGCGATAAAAGAGATGCTTCCGTTCATATCTGCATACGTATAATTGTACTTTGAGTCGTCAAAAACATGATATCCCAGTGATGAGGTGATGATCTCGACCCCTTTTCGATCGGCTTCCTCTGCAGCTTCAATCCAGTATAGTTCTTCTTCTGGAATTTCTACGGCTGCGTTTTCCGTTCGGTAAAGATAAAAATCAGCGTCAGGAGCAGAACCTACGAAAATATTTTCAAGATAGCCTCCAATAGCTCCTAAAATCGCAGTACCATGAGAATTTAAAGTGGTATTGTAAATATCACCGGTTTTTGTTACAAAATCATAGCCTGCTTTGATCTGATTGTTATTCCATATTTTTGAAAAGGCAGCTCCTGTATTTACTGTCGGAAATCCGGAATCGATCACGGCAATGGAAATTCCGGTTCCTGTAAAACCTGCTATATGAAGCGGCCTTATATTAACCTGGTCAATCTGTGCGGAACCGGAACCATAATTGAAATTTGTCAGTATTTTATTGGAAGTTGCCTGATCATCCCACTTGTGAGAAGGAAGCTGTTTGACCGTGGTTGATGTATTTCTGGCAAAACTTTCTACAGACAATACAAAGGGTTGGGTCTGCAAAAGAGTAATCTGGGCAGGAGTTGCGTTTACAGCAGCACCATTGAGCCATTTTGAGTAGTCGGTAACGGTAAAGCCTAAATTCTGGAGATTCTGAATATAAGATTGTTCGATAGGGGCATCCTGGTCATTTAAAGAAATTCCCAGTGTCAGTCGTCTGTTGAGGGACTTTTGCGTCAGCTCTGAAAGAGGGTTGGCAAAGAAGGCTGCTTTATTCGGTTTATCTTTAAAATAGACAAAAACAAGTTCAGTTTGAGCAAATGCACTGGAGTAACCTGTTAAGATACAAAACAATAAAATTTTTTTCATAGTATTATTTTGTATAAAGATAAAAACAAAATCAATAAAATTTTTGATAGGATTTTAAATTCCTTATTTTTACAGAAATATTTATTATATGAAAAAGATTCAGATGGTTGACTTGCAAAGTCAGTATTACAAAATAAAGAATGATGTAGACAATGCAGTTTTAAATGTAATGGATTCGGCAGCTTTTATTAACGGCCCTGAAGTAAAGTCTTTCCAGAATGAATTGGAGTCTTATTTAGACGTAAAACATGTGATCCCATGTGCTAATGGTACAGATGCATTACAGATTGCCCTGATGGCTTTGGACCTTAAAGAGGGAGATGAAATCATTACGGCTGATTTTACTTTTGCTGCAACGGTAGAAGTAATTCACCTTCTTAAACTGAAATCGGTTTTGGTAGACGTAGACTATGATACCTTCACGATTTCTACTGAGCAGATTAAAAAAGCAATCACTCCAAGAACAAAAGCGATCATTCCGGTACACATATTCGGACAGTGTGCCAATATGGAAGAGATTTTGAAAATCGCGGAAGAGAATAATTTATACGTTATCGAAGACAATGCTCAGGCGATCGGTTCAGAGTATACATTTTCTAACGGAGAGGTAAAACAGGCAGGAACAATGTCTACGGTAGGAACAACTTCTTTCTTTCCATCCAAAAACTTAGGATGTTATGGAGATGGTGGAGCTATTTTTACCAACAACGATGAGCTGGCTCACCGTTTGAGAGGAATTGTAAACCATGGAATGTACGAAAGATACTACCATGATGAGGTAGGAGTGAATTCCCGTTTAGACAGTATTCAGGCAGCAGTTTTAAGAAAAAAACTTCCTCACCTGGATTCTTATAATGAAGCAAGAAGAAAAGCAGCAGATTTCTATGACGAGGCATTTGCAGGAAACCCGAATATCCTTACTCCCAAAAGAGCTGAAAATTCTACCCATGTATTTCACCAGTATACCTTAAGAATTCTTAACGGGAAACGTAATGAACTACAGAAATTCTTAACTGAAAAAGAAATTCCTGCGATGATTTATTATCCGGTAGCTTTAAGAAAGCAAAAAGCTTACTTCCAGGAAAGTAATGATGCAGATTTCGTGAATACGGATAAGCTTTTGGATCAGGTAATTTCTTTACCGATGCATACAGAACTTGACGAAGAGCAGCTGAAGTATATTACGGATGCAGTGCTTGAGTTTATGGGATAATGACAAGAAAGATATTTAAATATAGGCTGGTTTATTACTTGGCTGTAATAACCAGCCTTATATTTTTTATTATATCTTCTCTTTCACTGCTTGAAATATTTAACAATTTCAGCATATTAAAAACATTGATAATTGTTTTTTCACTTGTTGTTAATGCATTTGCATTTATTAATTTAATTGAAAAATATGATAAAGCTGTTTTGTTTTTAAACATAAGCTTGCTCATATCTACAGGTACCATTGGTTATCCTCTGCTATTAAGATTTTTAAATGGATATTACGTGACAGGACATTTATATTTTAACTTTTTTGCATTGTTTATTGCAATTTTAATCATTATCAATGTATTTAAAGTGAAAAAGTTCAATGGGATTAATGAAATAGAAAACATAGGAAAACACGAAGATTAAAAAATGACAATACTTGTTACCGGAGGACTTGGATATATTGGTTCCCATACTGTAGTAGAACTTCTCAATAGCGGCTTTGAAGTTGTTATTGTGGATGATTTGTCTCATTCAGAAAGGTTTATTTTAAATAATATTGAGGAAATTACAGGAAAGAAACCTGTTTTTTACCCTTTTGATTTAAGACGAAGAGAGCTTCTTACTCAGGTTTTTGAAGCCCACAACATTGATGGTTGTATTAACTTTGCTGCTTCGAAAGCAGTAGGAGAGAGCCAGGTAATTCCTGTAGATTACTATGAAAATAATTTGTTTTCTCTAATCAATATCCTTCAGGAGTTTAAAGAAAGAGAAATTTCAAACTTTATTTTCAGTTCATCCTGTACCGTTTACGGGCAGGCTGATACCATGCCGATTGATGAGAATACTCCGTTAAAAATGCCCCAAAGTGTTTATGGTAAGACAAAACAGATGGGCGAAGAAATTTTGATTGATTTTGCAAAGGCCTATCACCGTAAAATTTCATTATTAAGATATTTTAATCCCATCGGAGCACATGCGTCGGGAAAAATTGGAGAATTACCGATCGGAGTTCCCGATAATTTAGTACCTTACGTGATGCAAACTGCTGCAGGAATTCGCGAGCAATTGAATATCTGGGGAGATGATTATCCTACAGAAGACGGTACCGCGGTTCGTGATTATATCTATGTAGTAGACCTTGCAAAGGCTCACGTAGCTGCTTTGAAAAAACTGATAGAAGATCAGTCAGCAGATACTGTGGTCGATATTTATAATCTGGGAACAGGGAAAGGATCTTCTGTTTTGGAAGTGGTAAAAGCTTTTGAAAAAGCAAATAATGTAGAAGTTCCTTATCAGATTTGTCCCAGAAGAGAGGGAGATGTTATTGTGGCGTATGCCAATCCTGCGAAAGCGGAAAAAGAACTGGGATGGAAGTCAGAAACATCTTTGGAAGAATCTCTAAGGACTGTTTGGGAGTGGCAGAAGTACCTGAAGACCAGAAATTAAAATACAGAAATTATGGCTTGGAATCCGGAAGTATATGACCAATTTAAAGAAGAGCGTTCGGCGCCATTCTTTGATTTATTGAAGCTTGTAGAGTCAAAGACCGGCTTATCTGTGATCGACTTAGGATGCGGAACCGGCGAACTGACCTCAAAGCTTTTGGACTATCTTGAAGATTCTAAAGTATTGGGAATTGACTCTTCTGAAGAAATGCTTGAAAAAGCGGCTCACTTTGCAACAAGCAGACTGCATTTTGACAAAAGAAGTATCGAAGAACAACTTCATATGGGTGATACGTATGATCTTATTATTTCCAATGCAGCCATTCAGTGGTGTAGTAACCACAAAGAGCTTTTTCCAAGAATTATCAGTAAAATTAAACCTGGCGGGCAATTGGCCGTACAGATCCCATCCAATCACGAATATATCGTACACCAGCTATTAAGAAAAATTGCTGGAACAGAACCTTATAAAACAGCTTATAACTCCTGGGAAAGAGAATATACTGTTTTAAAAGTCGAGGACTATGCCCGAATATTATTCGACAACAAAGGAAGAGAAATCACGGTATTTGAAAAAGTATTCCCTCATGTTCTTGAGGATGCCACAGCAGTCTATACATGGGCTTCAGGAACAGCAATGATTCCATATATTGAAAATCTTCCTGATGATTTGAAAGAGCAATTTAAAAACGATTATAAACAACAATTACAAAACACCTTTCCTGAATCACCGGTTTTTTATCCCTTTAAAAGAACGTTTATTTCAGCGAAATTTTAATTTAATATTAATATGAAGACACAAAGAATAGGTATTACATTTTCCTCATTTGATTTATTACACGCCGGGCATATTAAAATGCTTGAAGAAGCTAAAACAGTTTGCGATTATTTGATCGTAGGACTTCAGATTGACCCCTCTCACGATCGCCCGAATAAGAACAAACCGAGCCAGACAATTGTTGAACGCTATATCCAGCTGAAAGCTGTAAATGCGGTAGACGAAATTATTCCTTATTACACAGAAGAAGATCTTTTAGACATTCTGAAATCTTTTGTAATTGACGTAAGAATTATAGGAGACGATTATCTGGACAGAGACTTTACAGGAAAGAAATACTGTGAAGAAAAAGGAATAGAAATTTTTTATAACAAAAGAGACCACAGGTTTTCTACCAGTGATCTGAGAAGAAGAATTTATGAAGCAGAGAAGGACAAATACTCCAAGCCTGAACCTGTAAAGTAAACAGATAAAAAAATCCCGAAAAACAATTTTCGGGATTTTTATTTTTTGAATTACATGGGACCACCCTGTTGGTCGTCACCTGTTTCATTGGAATTGATATCTTTTTTCTTCTTCGGCTGCTCTATTTTTTCTCCTTGTTTAAATCTGTATGTCAGGGAAATAGAGAATTGTCTTGGCTGCCATTGCATGTAGTTTCTACGGGTATAGTCACTGTTGAAGCTAAATACTTCTCTGCTTCTGGTATTGAAGATATCCTGGATATTGAAAGATATCGTTCCGTCGCCATTCCAAATTGTTTTTGAGGCTCCGAAATTCAACGCATACATGTCCTGGGTATTCTGGTTAGCAGATTTTTGTGCCCCTCTGTAGAATCCTTGCAGCTGCACACTTAACGTTTTATCAAGTTTAAACGTTGTATTAAGACGTGCTCTTGTAGAAAAACCGCTTCCCGTGAAGTCCATAGATCCTGTTTTTTTAACACCGTTTACATCTGTTGCATCATAATAGGCGATTCCGGTAGTTTTATATCCGAACATATCTAAGCTCCCCATTATTTTTAACCATGCAAAAGGATCATAGGTAAAGTTGAGGTCCAAACCATATCGATCGTCGTTTCCAAGGTTAATCGGTTTGGTATAGAATACACTCATGCTTTCGTCTGGCCTGTATACCAACATTTTGGTGTCATCAGTAGCATGTCTGTAGTATAAAGTAGGATTGATCGTAAACTTCTTTCTGGTGATGTTATAGCCTACCTCATAAGAATCCACATACGATGGGTTCAGGTCAATATTTCCTTCAAAAATATTCTGGCTGTTGCTGTAGTTCGGGAAAGGAACCATAAAGAATGATCTTGGCCTGTCAATTCTTCGGGAATAATTAACTAAAATCTGATTGTTCTTGGATATATCATAGCTTAAGAATACACTCGGAAACAAATTGTTGTAGTTTTTCGTTTTATCTATAGCCGGTGTATTCGGATTCTGATTGGCATAGTTGATCTTCACATTAGAAAGCTCATCCCTTAATCCTAACTGATAACCAAAGTTGCCGATTTTACTCCTGAACTGAAGATAAAAGGCATTGAAAATCTCACGGTAATCCGTGTTGTTATTATAATCAGGAATGTATTTGTTATTGGAAGTGCTGCTTACGAAATTATCATAAGTGTTATCATTTACATCCAATCTGTATCCCGCCTCAAGTTTTGAATTTTCTCCTATCGGCAATTCATAATCTGCTTTTCCAATGATGGTCTTGCTTACAGAATGTCTTCTGGTAATATCCAGTACATCAGGACGCAGATCATTCGTTTCAAGGATATTGGCGCTGTTATTACTTCTGTTTCTCTGTAAACTTAGTGAAACGGATAAATTCTGTCCTTTGTCATCAAATTTATGATCTAATCCCACATCCCCCTGGAAGGCAAGATTATTGAATAAGCTCTTAGAGTCCCTTAGTCCGTGAGGGTTAAGAAGACTCCATTTTCCGGCTGTAGTCTGAAGGTCTGCAGGATTATCTCTGTAAAACCTGTAGAAGCTGTCATAAGTATCCAGAAGCTCATTGCCGTCTCCCTCAAAAGTTCTTACCAATCCGGTTAAATTGATGGATGTTTTATCGGAAAGGTCATATACAAATCCTGCGCTTACGTTGTAATTTTTATTGTAAGTTTTATTGGTGGAGTTTTGAAGTTGATGTACCGGTACATCGTTCGGTTGTTCTCCTTTTATAATATCAGGATAAGCGAGACTGTGATAGGTTGTTTCAGAATTATTTTTTGTTCTGTTTTCCGTATAGCCACCGCCACCGTTCAAGAACCATGTCCAGTTGTTTTTTCTCCAGCTTAAATTCGTATTTAGCGCAGTTCTCGGAAAATATCCTAAAGTGCCGACCACGCTACCGTTAAACCCTATTTTTTTATTCTTTTTAAGAATGATATTCAAAATACCTGAAGTTCCGCTTGCTTCAAACTTTGAGGATGGGTTGGTGATAACTTCTATTCTTTCAATCTGATCCGCGGGAATACTTTGCAATGCGTTGGCTCCGTCATCAATTCCCAGCAGGGAAGAAGGTTTTCCATTGATCAAAAACTTCACATTGGTGCTGCCTCTCATAGAAACCGTTCCGTCGGTATCTACAGAAACAGAAGGCACATTGGTTAAAACATCCTGCAGGCTACCTCCTTTACTTACAATATCCTGTGATGGGTCATAAGTCTTTTTGTCAAGCTCCACTTTATAAGGCTTTGTTGCCGAAGCAGTGATCACGACTCCCTGCAGTTCCTGTGTTTTACCATCCATGGTTGTAGTGGCCTCAGGTTCTATGGATAAAGCCCCGATATTTCCGTTGGTCGTAATATTTTTGCTGACTACGTTTTTTTTGTAATCAATAGCTTCTACGGTGATGTCGTATTCTCCTGGAGCAAGCTGCAGTTTATACTGTCCTTTTTCGTCAGTTAATACCGCATCACTTAAAGATTTGTTTGCTTTGTTACTGAAAGTGACAGAAGCATAGGGTACAGGCTGGTTTTTCTTATTGACAATAGTTCCTGTGATTCCTGCTTTTTCTTGCGCAAAAGCCATTGCCGCTGCAGAAAGTACTAACGTAAGTCCTAAGGTTTTTCTGGTGAAAATATTGACAATTTCTGTCTTATTCTTCATAGGTTATTTTTTTGTATAAAATCGTGAAGGGATAACCCTAATATTTTAAAAATCTTCAGTGAGTTGATTTATAAAATATTATGATTCTTTATTATTTTTCTAACTGTATAAAATTTCAGGTGCTTGCTGAGCCTATTTTATATTTTTTGAGTTGAGCCAGTCCTGATAGGCCTTAGCATTCACAGCGTGTTCTTCCGCACTTGCTGTAAACTTGTGATATCCAAATCTGGCAGGATCGGCACACATAAATATATAATTATTGTTTTCTGCATTTAAAACAGCATCTACCGAATTTTTATCCACCACACAAATCGGTCCCGGAGGGATTCCTGCATTTGCATAGGTATTGTATGGAGATGGGGTAGACAGATGCTTATATAATACTCTTTTAATAGGTTCTTTAAAATTAGTCTCCTTATTGATCGCATAGATTACCGTAGGATCAGACTGGAGTTTCATTCCTTTTCTGTATCGGTTCAGGTATAATCCCGCAATCGTTTTCATTTCATCTTTTTTTCCTCCTGATTCTTTATAGACAATAGAGGCAAGCGCGTAAATCTGATCTCTTGTCAATCCAGACCCTTGCTCTTTATTTTTTCTTTCACTGGTCCAGAATTCATTGTACTGATCATCAAACTTTGCAAAAAATTCTCTCGGGCTTACCGTCCAGAAAAAATTATAAGTATCAATGAAAAAATATTTTTTTAAATCTTCAGCATTTTTATATCCTTTCTCCTGTGCAATTCCGTCCAAATCTTTCACAAAATGTAAAGAATCCAATTCTGTTTTTCTGGTCACTTTACCAATCATCTGGTACATATCTCCGAAATCACCGATTCTGAAGGAATTAGGCGTTTGATTACCGGCTTTAATCATATTGATCAGATCTGTATTTCCCTTACCACTCTGGATATGATATCGGCCCGCTTTAAAATGAGCATCAAGACCTTTATCCTTAGCTACTGCTTCAAAAGATTCAATGTCTTTGATATAAGGAGCTATAGAATCCATGATCTGTTTGAAGTCTGCTTTATGAGAAATCAACACGTAGCCTTCTTTTTCTACATTGCTTCCGTAATATTTATTATAAAATCTCAAACCAAAAAATCCTGCCACCACAAAGACAAGCAGAATAACAATGAGAATTGCTTTTTTCATTCTTATACTATTGATTAAAAGTTTTGTTTTTAAAGAAGATCTACTTTACCTCTAAAAACTTGCTTCGCCGGACCCTCAAGCCAAATGTTGTGAAATGAGTCTCCATTTTTTTCAGCATACACTTTAAGGTTGCCGCCTAAAGTTTTAACTTTTACAGAGGTTAGATTGTCATTTTGTAGAAAAGTTAAAGCAGAAGCTGTAACTCCTGTTCCACAGCTGTAAGTTTCGTCCTCAACGCCTCGTTCATAGGTTCTTACAAAAATTTCATTTTCAGAAATTTTTTCCACAAAGTTCACATTGATCCCGTTTTCTTTATAATTTTCTGAATTTCTGATCCCGTAGCCATTATCATACACATCATAGTCAGCCAGCTTATCTACATACTTTACGTAATGCGGAGAACCGGTATTAAGAACGGAATCATTTCCGTCATGAGAAACAGTTTCTACATCAATCATTTTCAGTTTGATAATTCCGTTGTGAATTTCTGCCTCATGCTCTCCGTCTATTGCTATGAATTTGCATCGGTCTTCGAATATATCCAGGAAGAAAGCAAATGCGACAAGACATCTTCCTCCGTTTCCACACATCGTACTCTCACCGCCGTCAGAATTGTAATACACCATCTTAAAATCATAATCAGGATCATTTTCCAGCAGAATAAGCCCGTCGGCACCTATTCCAAAACGTCTGTCGCACAATTTTTCAATGATTTTCTTGTCTTTAGGAAACTGAAGGTCACGGTTATCTACCATCACGAAGTCATTTCCCGTTCCCTGATATTTATAAAATTCCATATTGTTTTTGTCTTAAATGAAGAAACAAAATTAGTATATTTAAAATGAAAAACGAACAGTGTTAACTGTTCGTTTCCTTATTTATAATCGTTTTATCTAAAACCACCGGTATTTCTTTCTGAACCGCCTGAGCTCCCTGAACTCGTTGATCCGCTTGATCCACTTCTGAATCCACTACCGCTCGAAGATTCTGAACGGTAACTGCTGTTGCTGTTACTGCTGCTTTCATTTCTGAAACCTCCGTTGTTCGAGTTTGTGCTTCTTTGATTGTTTTGAAAACCACTACCTTGTCTGAAGCCTCCGCTGTTTTGATTTCCCTGGTTGTTCTGGTAACCGCTGTTGTTTTGGTTTCTGAAACCTCCGCTGTTGCTGTTGTTTCTGCTACTGTTATTATTTTTGTTGTAGAAGCCACTACCATTGTTGCTGCCTCCGTTATTATAAAAACCACTACCACTGTTGGTCTGACCTCTGAAACCGTCAGGTCTTGAAGTTCCTGATCCCGATCTTCTTTCTACATATACCTTCCTTCTGGAGTTGTTATAATTGTAGTAGTAATACGGAGCTCCGTTATCGTAGTAATAATTAATATTGTTTCTATAATAATAGCCGTCATTTCCCCAGTATCCGCCACTTCCATAATATCCGGAAGGTGCATAATAATATCCATTATTATAATATGGATCACCATAACCTCCATTGTATCCATAGCCATCCGAATAGGCCATACAAGATGTTAAACTACTAATAGCTATAATACTGAACGCTATTTTTAATAAATTTTTCATGACTTTATTGTACTTTTTTCTTTAAAACTTTTTTTCCAATTTAGATATCCTAAGATAGCCATTATAGTAAATACCAAATATTGAACCGAAGTGATTCCAAGACCCTTAAAAATCATCATAGGGATGCAAATAAGATCTCCGATAATCCAGAAAATCCAGTTCTCAATGCGTTGTTTGGCCATAAACCACATTCCTACTAAAAATATGGATGTGGTAAAAATATCCATCCAATTGGCCCAGTCGAGATGATATAATCCGAAACTAGCTCCTTCCATATTATCAATATAAGGTTTGCAATAATAAATAAAAGTGACAAATGCCAGGCTAAAGACAAAAAGAAAACTTGCAAAAACCCATTCTTTTCTGGTGGCCCATGTAACGTCCACATGCACATGATCTTCTGAATTTTTTGCCCATAAAATCCAGCCATAGATACTCATTATTGTATAGTATACATTAATCAGACAATCTCCGAGCAATCCGAAGTTGAAGAGAATATATACATAGATCAGGGTAGAAATAATGCCGGTAGGGTAGACCCATATATTTTTCTTAATGGAAAAATATACGCTCAATGTTCCGAAAATAGCACCTGCCGTTTCCAGTGCGATTTGTAAAGAATCGTAGCTTTCATAAGGCTTTACAAAAAGTTCATATAAATTCATGCGATCAAAAATAAGCAAAAATAAGGACTTTTTAAAATAGATTAAATAATGTGTTGTTTGGGTTTTTAAGACATTAATGTAAAATAAATCATGAAAGTTTAACGATAAACGTGAGAGTTCCTAAATTTTTTATATTTTCGTGAATCCTTAATAAATAAAAAAACATGTCGAAAATTTGGGTTAAGAAGCCACTAAGTGCCTATGAGGCAGATATGAAGAAAAGTGAGCTGAAAAAAGTCCTTGGAAAATGGAGTTTAACAGCAATTGGAGTAGGTGCTATCATTGGTGGTGGAATCTTTGTTCTTACCGGAACCGGAGCCTATTATCATGCCGGGCCGGCACTGGCAATCTCTTTTATTATAGCAGGTCTTGCCTGTGTTTTTGCAGCATTATGTTATGCGGAATTTGCATCTATTATCCCTGTTGAAGGTTCTGCATATGCTTACGCTTATGGTACGGTAGGTGAAATTTTCGCCTGGGCCATGGGGTGGTGTCTCATCCTCGAGTATGCGATGGCCAGTATGGCTGTTTCGGTGAGCTGGTCCGGATATTTTAATAAGTTTTTGAAGATCTTTAACATTCATTTGCCTGCTTATCTCACTTCAGATCCTGCAAGTTATACAGGGGAAGGTTTTTCGATGAACCTGCCTGCATTTATTCTTGTATTATTAATTACTGCATTGTTGGTAAAAGGAACTAAAGAAGCTGCAGGAGCAAATAACCTGATCGTTTTAATGAAAACTTCTGCTGTTATTTTTGTGATCATAGCAGGTGTTTACATCATATTTTCTAATAATGACCTTTATAATGCGGTTGACGGAGTTAAAAACTGGAAACCTTTCATTCCGGATCAGATAAAAATTAAAAACTCTGAAGGTGATATGGTCTCAGCCTATGGTATTCAGGGAATTATTTCCGGAGCAGCAGCCATTTTCTTTGCTTATATTGGTTTTGATGCTGTATCTACACAGGCTGGAGAGGCGATCAACCCTAAGAAAGATGTGCCTTTTGCCATTATCGCTTCATTATTGATCTGTACTGCTTTATATATTTGTGTATCTCTTGTATTGACAGGGATGATGCATTATTCTGATTTTGATCCTGAAGGAAAATATCCTGATGCAATTAAAGCACCGGTTGCTTATGCATTTGAAATCGCCGGAAAACACTGGGCAAGTAATATTGTAACCATTGCAGCTACCGTAGGATTGATCTCTGTAGTAATGGTAATGATGATGGGGCAGTCAAGAATCTTCATCGGAATGGCAAAAGATGGGTTAATTCCAAGATTCTTCGGTGAACTTCATCCAAAAACAAGAACGCCTTACAAAGGAATTATTCTTCTGGGAATAGTGGTAGCACTTATTGCTGCCCTTACTCCAATTTCAACATTAGCCGATATGACCAGCTTTGGAACTTTGTTTGCGTTTACCCTGGTTTGTATCGCCGTTTGGGTGATGAGAAAGAAAGAACCTACTTTAATCAGACCTTTTAAAGTACCTGCTTACAAGCTGGTAGTAGCTTTGGGAGTGATTATCAATCTATACTTAATATACAACTTAAGTGATCACGCAAAGGAGCTTTCAGGAGCTTGGTTGTTGTTAGGTGGTGTTGTATATTTCGCTTACGGAAAAAGAAACAGTAAACTTAACAATCCTGAAAAATATCAGGACGAAAAATAATAATATAAACCGCTTCGGCGGTTTTTTTTAGCCCTATCACTATGAAAAAAATATTTTCCCTGGTATTTCTGTCCGCAGGAATCTGTACATTTTCTCAACAAATAGAAAGTGTTGAAACTCTTTTAAATGATAAAATTAGCATTCGTGCACTGGAACTGTATGGCCATAAAGTGTGGTATAGCGGAACCGATTCTAAGTTTGGATTTGTAGATATAAAAGATACTAAGAATCAGAAACAGATTACATTATCACCAGATAAACTTCAGTTCAGAACGTTGGGACAGGATAAAACTGATTTTTATACCATTAATATTGAAAGTCCCGCTCGTTTTTTTAAAATCAGTAAAAAAGATCTGACCTCTGAAATTGTGTATACAGATACGGCAAAAACGGCGTTTTACGATGCGCTGCATTTTGTCAATGATAAATTGGCTTATACTTTCAGTGATGCTGATAAGGATAATATACTGAAACTGGCCGTATATAAAGACGGAAAATGGGGAATGTTGAAAAATGATGTTGTCTTAAATCCGGGTGAAGCCGCTTTTGCAGCAAGTAATACCAATATCTCATCCTCCAGAAATTATATGTGGATTGCGACAGGTGGAAAAGCATCAAGAATTCTAAGGCTGGATTTTAAAAATGAAAAATTCGAAATTTTCACAACTCCTTTTGTTCAGGGTGAATCTTCACAGGGAATGTATTCAATAGACTTTTATAATGACCAGTTTGGAGTTGCCGTAGGAGGAGATTACACCAAACAGGATGCAAATATTGATAATATCGCTACAACCTATGATGGCGGGAAAACATGGCAGATACAGGCTTCAGGACAAAATGCAGGGTATACAACTTGTGTGAAAATAAAACCGGGCTCGAAGGGGAAAGAAATGATTGCCCTAGGAGACCGGCACATCAGCTATTCTTCAGACTTTGGAAAAACATGGAAGAAAATTTCTGATGAAAAAGGACTTTTCGTTGGGCAATGGGTGGATGGAAATAGGGTAGTAGCTGCCGGCAATAACAGGATAGTACTCTTGAAATTAAAATTTTAAATATAACGAATAGAATTTATCATTATTACACCAATGCCCCGATACGGCGTATTTAGATTCATTATAAAATAGAACCTAATATAATTCATAGATTGAAATTCATAACTAATGGTTAATTTTGTAGGATGGAAGTTGAACGATGTTAAACTTCCCCACCGTATAAAATTTTATTTTCAAAATGAATTCTTTAATAGATAAGTATAATATTCCCGGGCCGCGTTACACCTCTTATCCTACCGTTCCGTATTGGGATGAGTCAAGTTTTTCTCCGGAAAAGTGGAAGGAGACTGTGATCAGATCTTTTCATGAGACCAATGCAGCAGAGGGAATTTCTATTTATATCCATTTGCCTTTTTGTGAAGCTCTATGTACGTTTTGTGCATGTCATAAACGCATTACAAAACAGCATAGCGTTGAAATTCCTTACCTGGAAAGTGTATTGAAAGAATGGAAACTATATCTTGAACTTTTCAATGAAAGACCAAAATTAAAAGAGCTTCACCTGGGAGGTGGCACTCCGACGTTCTTCTCACCTGAGAATTTAAAAACATTGCTGGAGGGTATTTTTACAACAGTAGATATTGCAGAGCATCCTGAATTTTCTTTCGAAGGACATCCGAATAATACTACTAAAGAACATCTTCAGACTCTATATGATCTGGGCTTCAGAAGGGTAAGCTTTGGAGTGCAGGATTATGACCCTAAAGTACAGAAGGCGATTAACAGAATCCAGCCTTTTGAGAATGTGAAAAACGTAACCGAGTGGGCTAAGGAAATCGGGTACAGAGGCATCAGCCACGATTTGGTTTTCGGATTGCCACACCAGAACTGGGAAGCGATGGAACATACCATCAGAAAAACGATGGAATTGAAACCTGACAGACTCGCGTTTTATTCTTATGCCCATGTTCCATGGGTAAAAGGTGTTGGCCAGAGAGGTTTCGATGAGAATGATCTGCCTAGTGGAGAAGAAAAACGCCGTCTGTACGAAGATGGTAAAAAACTTCTTCAGGATTTAGGGTATATCGAAGTAGGAATGGATCACTTTTCTCTTGAGCATGATGATCTGTACCAGTCTTTGATCCATAAGAAACTTCACAGAAACTTTATGGGGTACACCTCAAGCAATACACAGCTCATGGTAGGATTGGGAATGTCTGCTATTTCAGATTCATGGTATGCTTTCGCTCAAAATGTAAAAACAGTGGAAGATTATCAGAAAATGGTTGAAGAAGGAGAAATCCCTGTAGTGAAAGGCCACGTTCTGAACGAAGAAGACCTGATTGTAAGAAGACATATTCTGAATCTTATGTGTCAGCTTGAAACCACTTTCACCAGCAATACGTCTTTCCCTGAGCTTGAAAATGCCCTTGATATGCTGAAAGAAATGGAAAATGACGGATTGGTAGAAATCAACGGTAAAGAAATTAAAATCACAGAAGCCGGAAGAGCTTTCACAAGAAATGTAGCGATGGTTTTTGACCTTCGTATGCTGAGGAATAAACCTGAGACGAGAATTTTCTCTATGACTATATAAAACAAAAGCGGTTCATCATCTGAACCGCTTTTTTATTGATTGTAAAATCTTGTTCGAAAACATCTGTTTGTGAGGCCGAATTAAAGCATCGTAAAAATCGATCATTTTATTTAATAATCAATTTTTGACTGTATGATTTAAGATCTCCTGATTTCAGGTTAATAAAATAGACTCCGGCCGGAATTTTCGAAATATCAATACTTTTGTTTGCCGCATTTGTTTCCAGTACTTTTCTGCCCTCTGTGTTGATGATTTCTACACTTGCTTTTTTATCTTCTACTCCTTCTATAAAGATTTCTTTACTTGCCGGATTAGGATAAACACGTATTTTTTCTAAACTCTTATTGTCCTGTGTTCCCAAAGTTCCCGTGGTCACTTTGAAAATTTTTCCGCTATTCACTGCTGCAACGTAAAGTTCCTTCTGATAATCCTGCCCGAAGGTAGAAAAATTGTTTCCGGTGTAAGCTGAAGTCCATGTAATGGTATTATTCTCATCCAGAATACCGATCTGAGTAGAGCAGTAGTCTGCAAAGAAATATTTTCCCTGAAGTGACGGATACTGGGCACCCCGGTAAACATATCCTCCTGTGATGGAACATTTGCCTCCGGAGTGGTCATATACCGCAACAGGGAATGTCATTGTTGATTGTGCGGGACATCCTGCCGTGTTGTACGCATTATTTCCTTCATAGCAACGCCATCCGTAATTGAGCCCTGCCTGTGTGATAGGCATTTTATTGATTTCCTCAATGGCACCTTGTCCTACATCGGCGATCCATGCATTTCCGGTCGTAAGATCAAAAGAAAATTTCCATGCATTTCTTAGGCCATAAGCCCAGATTTCATCCAAACCATCTACACCAGCCCCTGCGAAAGGATTATCTGCCGGAATATTATAAGGCCCGGTAGCATCTACGTCGATTCTCAGCATTTTTCCAAGAAATGCATTCTTGTTTTGCGCATTGTTGTTGGGGTCGCCACCACTGCCTCCGTCACCGGTAATAATCCATAATTTTCCATCCGGTGCAAAATGAATGCTTCCTCCATTATGGTTGTCGAAAGGTTTTGGAATATTCAGGAGAATTTTTTCAGAATTAGCATCAGCTACATTCGGATCAGCTGCACTTACAGAATATCTGGCTACAACTACATTTCCTGCCGGGTTGTTATAATACACAAAAAAATACCCATTCGTTGAGTATTGCGGATGGAATGCGAGTCCTAAAAGTCCTCTTTCGCCTCCAAAAACAATTTTTGAACTGATGTTGAGAAAATTTGTGGTATTTACAGCTCCGTTAGGTTGTACAATTTTTATAATCCCGTTCTGTTGTACGACAAATAGCCGGCTGTCGTTGGCGTTCGTAATCTCCACGGGACTGGTTAATCCCGAGACAAATTCTTCCAAATTAATGCTCTGCGCATTAACGATTAAGGAAGAAAAAATACTTAATGCAAAAAGTAGATTTTTCATAATATTTTGATATTTAGTGCGTTGATGTAAGAATGAAAATTTTATACCAATTAAAAATTGAAAAATTTATTACTATACCATGAAAAAATTGTTAAATCTAAAATAGAGGTCAGGATGTCAATATATCTGAAAATAAACCATTTCTGTTGTTAAAAATTCATAAAATACAAGAAAATCATTATATTTGCCGACTTAATTTAACGTAGTTATAACAAAATGCAAGGAAAAGGACTTATTACAATTGTTGCTATTGTCCTGGGGTTGATTTGCTTAAACGAGCTATTACCAACCTGGTACGCCAGCAAAATTGAATCGCAGATCGAAGCTGCGAAAGGAAACGAGAAAGAGATCAAACGAATCAAAGAAGATACTCTTAATCTTGGGTATACGAAGCTTTATTATTCAAAAGCTAAGGATAAGGAAATGAAATTGGGTCTTGACCTAAAAGGAGGGATCAACGTCCTTTTGGAAATCAACCAAAGAGATCTGGTAAATGATTTAACAAATTATTCTACCAATCCTGTTCTTATTGAGGCTTTAAACAAGACTGATGAAGTTCAGAAAAACTCAACAAAATCTTATATCGATAACTTCTTTGAGCAGTTCGATGTAATAAACAAAGCAAAAGGAACGAACCTTAAGCTTGCAGATCCGGAACTTTTCGGTAACACCAATTTATCTGAAATCAAGTATAATACCACTGATGAGCAGGTAAAAAGTATTGTTAAAAGAAGAATTGATCTTTCTGTAGGAACGGCTTTCGAGGTAATCAGAACGAGAATTGATAAGCTTGGAGCGATCCAGCCAAACGTTCAGAGAGTACCTGGTACAGCCAGAATCTCTGTGGAGATGCCTGGTATGAAAGACATTGATAAAGTAAAGAAAATGCTTCAGACTTCTGCAAAACTTCAGTTTTGGGAAGTACAGCAGGTTCCTGAAATCGGGCCTTATTTCCAGACGTTGACAACTATGGTTGCTGCAAAAGGAGATTCAATGGGAGTTGCAAAGAATGTAAACTTCATGAACCTTTTACAGCTTGACAAATTAAGAAGTAATGGTGTTGCTAACGTAAAATTATCTGATACCGCTGCTGTAAATAAAATTCTAAACAGCAAAATAGGTATTGCTTCACGTCCTGCAAACATTAAATATACACAGTTTATGTGGGGTTACAAGCCTGAAGCTACAAGTCCTGATGATTTGGTATTGTATGCGATCAGAAGTAACATCAATCAGAAAGCTCCGGTGGACGGTGCTGTAGAATCTGCAAACATTAGCTACGACGAGCTTGGAAGAGTAGTAGTAGACATGCAAATGGATTCTAAAGGTGCTAAAGAATGGAAAACTTTAACAGAGAAAAACGTAGGGAAGCCGGTTGCGGTAACGCTTGATGGTAGAGTATATACGGCGCCAAACGTTGTTAATGCCATTCCTAACGGTAGAACTCAGATTTCCGGTAACTTCTCTCAGGAAGAAGCTAAAGAATTGGTAGATGTTTTAGGAGCTGGTAAATTACCTGCAGGTGCAAAAGTAGTACAGGCGACTCAGGTAGGTCCGTCTTTAGGACAGGAGTCTATCAACGCGGGTATGATTTCATTTGCCATTGCATTCATGATTATCATTGTTTATATCATTTTCTATTACGGTGGTGCCGGTGTGTACGCAGTAATTGCAATGGTTATCAACTTATTCTATATTTTCGGAATTATGGATTCCGGAGACTTCACCCTTACGCTTCCTGGTATCGCAGGTATCGTATTGACGATGGCGATGGCGGTAGATACGAACGTAATTATCTACGAAAGAACGAAAGAAGAATTATTTGCAGGGAAGAGTATCCTGGAAGCTTATAAAGATGGTTTCAAGCATGCATTAAGTGCGATTATTGACGGTCACTCAACAACGTTGTTGACCGCTGTGGTATTATTCTTCTTCGGAACAGGTCCTATTAAAGGATTTGCACTGACGTTGATGATCGGTATTATCATGACATTGTTCACGTCTGTATTGTTATCAAGAGTAATGATTTTCCACAGACTGAACAAAGGGAAGCACCTTTCTGTATGGACTCCGCCTACGAAAAATTTATTCAGAAATACCTGGATAGATTTCATCGGAAAGAGAAAATATGCATACATTATTTCTGCTGTTTTAACGGTGATTTCTATTGGTTCTATGGTAACCCATGGTTTCAAATACGGGATCGACTTTACAGGAGGTAGAAATTATGTGGTAAGATTTGATAAAGCTGTAAATGCTAATGATGTTGAAGAAAAATTAGTAAAACTATTCAAAACTGAAGACGGTAAAAACTCTTCTGTAGAAGCTAAGACATTCGGAAACGCCAATCAGTTGAAAATCTCTACGGATTACCTTATTGAAGATGAATCTTTAAAGGCTGACCAGACGATCGAGCAAAAACTATATGAAGGATTGAAAGCAGAACTTCCTGCCAACATTACTTTAACGGATTTCAAATCTGCAGATAAAGATCACGCGGGGATCATCTCTTCAGAAAAAGTAGGTCCTACAGTAGCTGATGACATTCAGACACACGGTATTCTTGCTGTAGTAGCTGCATTAGCTGGTATTTTTATCTATATTTTATTCAGATTTAGAAAATGGCAGTTCTCTCTGGGTGCTGTAGCAGCATTATTCCACGATGCGGTTATTATTCTGGGAACGTATTCATTACTTCACAAATATATGCCGTTCAATATGGAGATCAACCAGGATTTCATCGCTGCCATCCTTACAGTATTAGGATACTCTATTAATGACACGGTGATTATCTTTGACAGAATCAGAGAGTATTTGAGAGAGAAGAAATCTTTAACATTAGCTGGATTATTTGATGACTCTATTTCAAGTACATTAGGTAGAACATTCAACACTTCATTCACTACAATTCTGGTGATCCTTGCGATCTTCATCTTTGGTGGTGATAACTTAAGAGGATTTATGTTTGCCATGTTAATCGGTATTGGATTCGGTACGTACTCATCTATTTTTATTGCATCAGCAATTGCTTATGACTTCCTTAAAAAAGGAAAAGAAGATGAAGTACACGGGAAGACCACTTCCAATAAAGAAGTACTTGCTTCGAAGTAAGACAAACTACAATAAATTAGTAAAGGCCGTTTCTTTTTGAAGCGGCCTTTTTTTAATTTAGAACTTCAATATTGATTTTCAATGTTTTTTTTACCAATTAACTTATCATAATTTAGAATCATTATACTTTTCTATTTGATTAATTTTGCACCATCATGGAAAACTCAAAGAAAAAGGCAGCCATTGGCTTTATATTTATTACTTTATTGATTGATATTACGGGATGGGGTATCATTATTCCTGTAGTCCCTAAACTCATCGAAGAATTAATTCATGCAGATATCAGTGAGGCTGCAAAATATGGCGGCTGGCTAGGATTTGCCTACGCTTTTACTCAATTTATATTCTCTCCGCTCGTGGGGAATCTTAGTGATAAATACGGGCGAAGACCTATTATCCTGATTTCTCTTTTCGGGTTTGCTGTAGATTACATCTTCCTCGCATTGGCTCCCACGATCTGGTGGCTGTTTTTAGGAAGGATTATTGCAGGAATTACCGGAGCAAGTATCACGACTGCGAGTGCCTATATTGCAGATATTTCGAACGATGAAGACCGTGCCAAAAATTTTGGATTAATCGGGGCGGCTTTCGGACTAGGCTTTATTATTGGGCCTGTAATTGGAGGAGTATTGGGACATTATGGAGCCAGAGTACCTTTCTATGCAGCGGCAGGTCTTTGTCTGCTTAATTTCCTGTACGGATACTTTATTCTTCCTGAAAGTTTGGCTAAGGATAAAAGAAGAGAATTTGACTGGAAGCGCGCCAATCCCATCGGATCATTTAAGTTTTTAGGAAAGCATCCTGAGATTTCGGGATTAATTGTTTCGTTAATTCTAATCTATATTGCAGGCCACGCAGTACAAAGTAACTGGAGCTTCTTTACCATGTATAAATTCAACTGGACGGAAAGGATGGTAGGAATTTCACTGGGGGTCGTGGGCTTATTGGTTGGACTCGTACAGGGAGGTCTTATCAGATGGACGACTCCAAGGCTGGGAGAGCAGAAAAGCATTTATTACGGATTGGCATTTTACGCTGTCGGAATGTTATTGTTTGCTTTTGCGTCAGAGGGTTGGATGATGTTTGTATTTTTAATTCCATATTGTCTGGGAGGAATCTGTGGGCCGGCCCTGCAATCCGTGATTACCAAAAGTGTTCCTTCTAACGAACAGGGAGAGCTTCAGGGAGCATTGACCAGTCTAATGAGCGCAACCTCTATTATCGGTCCTCCGATGATGACCAACCTCTTTTACTTTTTTACGCATGATGAAGCACCGTTTAAGTTTTCAGGAGCGCCATTTTTCCTTGCGTTTATATTAATGGCAGTGAGTGTGATCGTTACGTATTCCGTGTTTAATAAAAAGAAAGATAAGATTAAAGAGCTTTAGAAAAGATAAAAAGTCAGAAAATAAGGTTAAGGTGTTGATTACTTTAACCTTATTTTTTTGATCATCATTCAAGGGTTATTTTCCAAAATATTCTATAATTTTACAATAATAAATCAGTTGCAGAGCTGAGAAAATAAAACACATAAATTATGAATCAGTCAAAGCTTGAAAAATACCTGGAGAGAATCTATTATTCAGGTGAGCTGGGAAATGATATGTCGGTACTAAAGAAAATTCATCAGCTGCATCCTAAATACATTTCTTTTGAAAATATCGATTCTTTTACAGGAAAAGTTCCGTCTCTGAATGCGGATGATATTTTCACCAAATTGGTCGTGAACGGCAGAGGAGGCTATTGCTATGAACAAAATCTGCTCTTAAGCGAAGTCCTGAAATTTTTGGGATTTAACGTAAAGCTGCAATTGGGAAGAGTAGTATGGAAAAGGGAAGTGGATAGTATGGCTGCCAAGAGTCACCTGTTGCTGATCGTCAATAATGACGGAAAGGACTATCTGGCGGACTGTGGTTTTGGAACTGTAACATTAACCAAGCCTTTGCTTTTAGATGAAGAAGAACCCCAGCAGACACCTAACGGTTTGTTTAAGATTTCACAACAAAACGGGATGTATGCATTATGGACCTGGAAAGACAAATGGCTGCCTATTTACAGGTTTGCCCTCGAGCAGGTAGATCCAATAGACCTTGATATCGTGAACTGGTATCTTTCTACGTATCCTGAGTCCAATTTCAAAAAGAATCTTGTTCTTTCTAAAGTGGACGAAAATGCAAGGTATACTTTTACCGGTCATACGTTAAATATACGCAGAACCACAGGAGAAAAAGAAACGGTTTCTATAGAAAATAACGAAACCCTGTATCAAATGATAAGAGAAACTTTTGGGCTTCAGGAAAATGCCGTTGAGCAATTAAAACAGAAGTTGGAGAAATAATAGCGATAGTTTGAAAAATAAAAAGGAAGCCAACCGGCTTCCTTTTTTTAATCATTTTGAATTCTGAAGTTTATGGATAAAGTGATTTGGTACCATTGGCTACAATATTACTTCCCAGTCCTGAAAATGATACTGAGAATTTACTTGCATTAAAGCTCAGAGAGCCTGTAGGAGTACAAAGTCCCAGTGCATACTGGCATTGTCCGAAAGCTCCTGTCCTTCTCAGGATTTTACTTTCACTTTTTGCTTTTCCTAAACTGATATTTCCCCAGTCATTTACATCAGCATTAGAAACAGAGGAACCTGTGTAATAAATGGTGATCTGATACCCGATTTCACCTCTTTTAGATCCCCAAAGCCAGTTGGCAGTCCACCATTCCTTATACCATTTGGAAACTACTTTTGAAGCCTGATTGGTGTCTGATATTTCGGTTTGCCCTCTGGTATCCATCATCACCAGGCCTCCAAAGACATTGTCCCAGATTATTCCTGAATCATTATAAAAGCATAATGTTGTAAATTTTCCCGCTTTGCTGTTCCAGGTTACTTCCATAACATTGGTTCCGGTTTTAATTTCGTCGGTAACTGTTTCTTTTAATCCTTTTTGAGCAAGAATTAAATCGTCTCCGGAGTATAAATCACTTATTTTTCCAATTTTTACCGAAGATGGTTCCATGATATTTCCCATGGCAATAAACTGATCTCTATCAGCGACCAGATTTTGAGAAATCTCAATACCTTTTACAGTAGAAATTTTACCTATGACATTGATTGCTGTAACCTGTAAATCATTTTTCAGATACTTTTCAATATTTTTCTGTGATTCATTCAGTTGAGCTTGCACAGTTTCAGGAATTACAGCAGAAACCGGAGTTGTTTCTTTTTTAAGATCAGCTGTTGAAACTTTAGCCTGAACGCTTTCCTGTTGAGCTGTTTCATTATTTTCATCTCGGCAGCTGTTAAGCAGCAATACTGAAAATACGGCTAACACTTTAAAAGTAGTAAGTAGTTTTTTCATAAAATATTATTTTGTTGTGTGTAGTAAATATACTAAAATGTTATATTATTCTCATTGTTTTGAATTAATTGTTTGTTAATAATTGATAATTGTTTTAAAATAGTAAGTATCAGGGAATAATAGAGATGAAGCTTACCCTATGAAATTCAGAGATAGAAATAGTACAGGTGAGAAATGGAAATAATAAAATCAGCAGCCAATACCTGCTTTGTACGTTGCTTTCATTTTCAACCTTCAACTTTCCATTGAGTAAATCTTAAAATTTGTTTAAAATTTTTAGTTTACGACAAATAAATGTATAATCTTTTGTAATTTTACCCCATGGAATTAAGCATTGGAGAAATGGCACTCATTGCCATTGCAATCGTTGTATTATTCGGACCGGATAAACTTCCTCAGATTGCGCGTGACTTAGGTGCAGGCGTGAGAAAAATGCGTGGAGCAGTGGAGGATATTAAAACGGAGATCATGAAGGAAACGGATAATCCGGTTTCTGAGATTAAACGTGAAATTGAAAAAGTGAAAGATGCTGCTAAAGATTTCAATCCGGTGAATGATATCAAGAAAGATATTTTAACAGAACCTACTGCATCCAACGAACCTCCGAAGCCGAAGCCTTCTGAAGATGAGACGTATGAAGGGCCTGTAAGCAGATAAGGTATGGAAGAAATTATTCTGGAAGATAAAAAGGTTTTTTTATACCTTAATAATCTGGGGGATCCCGCTTTTGATCAGCTCTGGATGTTGATTTCCAGCACATGGATATGGGTTCCGCTTTATATTATATTTCTTTATTTTTTATACAAAAATTTTAAACTAAGATCTTTAGTTTTCATTCTTATATTTTTGGCGCTTGGAGCAACGGTTTCTGACCAGTTGGCCAATGTATTTAAGTACGGAGTGGCAAGGTTAAGGCCATGTCATGACCCTTCTTTAGAACCTTATATGAGAATTGTAAAATGTGGCGGGCAGTACGGATTCTATTCTGCACATGCTTCCAATACATTTTACCTGGCTGTTTATTTAGGGATTTTATTAAAGAAGAAAGTAAGATGGTTCCCCTATGCTATATTGGCGTGGGCAATAGTTGTGTCTTACAGCCGGATTTATTTAGGAGTGCATTTTCCTATAGATGTGTTGGTGGGAGCGTTTGCTGGTTCTTTAGTGGGAGTGATCTTTGGTGCACTCGCGCAAAAAGTGATCAACAAACAAAACATAACACCATGAAAAAATCTTTTTTACTCCTTGTTTGCCTTGGAGTTTCTTTTCTGAATGCCCAGGATAAAACTCTGGCAGAAGACTGCTTTAAAAAGGCAGATTATAAATGTGCTGAAGAGCAATATGCAAAGCTGGCAGAAAAAGAACAAATCCAGAAATTCAAATCCGAATATTATGACAAGCTGGGAACCGCGCAGAGAAGACTGGGAAAGACCGCACTTGCCTTTAAATCTTATGAATCAGCTTTGAAATCAAATCCGATGTCTGCCCCGGTCTATGCTGATCTTGCATCACTGCACAGCCAGAAAGGGAACAAAGCAAAAGCACTGGAATATATTGATAAAGGTCTTCAGGTAGATGATAAAAACCCTGAGTTCTATCTTACGCGTTCCAAAATCTATGACAGCCAGGGAAAAAAAGATCTGGCTATCAGGGATCTTAATCAGATTTTGAGTTTTGCCCCGGATAATATTTTTGCAAAAACGGGCCTGGCAAATTTAAAAAAAAATAACGGTGACCTTGAAGGTGCCCTGAAAGACTATAACCAACTTATTGCTGAGAAACCCGAATCATTATTATACAATAGCCGGGCAGAAGTATATTTAAAAATGAAAAAATATAAAGAAGCCCTTGCAGACGTCAATAAAGCCGTTTCCATTGATCCGAAATTTTTGCAGACGTATGTGACTAAAGCTTTATTATTATTTGATACTGCTAAACCAAAAGAAGCTTGTGAGAATCTGGATAAGGCAGTGTCACTAGGCTATGAGAAAGCCGTTCTGGCCGAATATTATGCGAAATGCATCAAAAAGTAAAAAAACTTAAAACTATAATAACATATACACAGGAGCCTGTTGTCAAGTAAACAGCTTATTGTGGATTTAAAATATATATTAAAGAGAAAGGATACATGCTGAATATTGTTCTTGTAGAACCCGAAATACCCAACAATACCGGTAATATCGGAAGATTATGTGTAGGTACTGAAAGCAGGTTGCACCTGATTCATCCGTTTGGATTTGTCATCAACGATAAAAATCTAAAGCGTTCCGGATTAGATTATTGGGTACATCTGGATGTTTCCGAATACGACAATGTTGAAGAGTGGATGAAGAAAATTCCCGATTTGTCAAGAGTTTTCTTAATGAGTTCTCATGCCGAAAAATCGTATTTGGATAATGAATTTCAGGATGGTGACTGGCTGGTATTCGGGAAAGAAAGTGTGGGATTGAGCCAGGAAGTTTTGGCGCTTTTTGAAAATCATCTGACGATTCCGATGTCAAACTTAATACGCAGTTTTAATATTGCCAATTCTGTAGCTTTTGTCGTGGGAGAAGCCAAAAGGCAGATCAATGTAAAAGCTGGAATTTAGCAGATAAATTGTGGTAAATATAAAAAAAAGCCTCATGATTTTGAGGCTTTTTTTATTGGAAAAATTTTTAGTCGTTGTGATATGGCTTTCCCTGAAGGATCTGATCAGCACGATAAAGCTGTTCTACAATAAACAACCTTATCATCTGGTGGGTAAACGTCATTTTAGAAAGAGACATCTTTTCATTGGCTCTGCTGTACATTTCCTCTGAAAAACCATAAGCACCACCTATGAGAATATGTACTTTTTTAACGGAAGAATTCATCCAGGCATCAATTTTCTGGGAAAACTCTCGGCTGGTCAGCTGTTTCCCTTTTTCATCAAGAATCACAACCAGATCATTTTTATCAATATGGTTTAAAAACAACTTTGCTTCTTCCTTTTTAAGAAGATCCGAAGACAGGTTTCTGGCATTTTTTACATCCGGAATTTCTGTAATTTCAAAATTCCAGTGTTTGGGAAGGCGATTGAGATAATAATTAATTAAAGAGGTAATTTCCTTATCGTCCGTTTTGCCGATACAAAGTAAACTGATTCGCATTATAAGAAGTTTCAGGCCGCAAAGATACTGCTTTAAAGTGGAAACAGGAAAAAGACAAATGAAGGATAAGGGTATTCCTGTCTTTAGTATCTATTCCGTCAAGCTGCCCCGGAATCTGTTTCTGTAATCGACGGGTGTACATCCTGTTATTCTTTTAAATAACGTCCTGAATGTTTTCAAATCACTATATCCGATGCTATAAGTAACATCAGCGATATTGGCTTCTCCCGTTTCCAGTGCTTTTTTGGCAGCTTCTATTTTTATCCGCTGAATATATTCTATAGGATTCAGAGCAGTGGCATTTTTAAACCTCCGGATAAAATTTCTTTTACTCATGTTGACTTCGCCTGCAATTTGCTCTACAGAAATGTCTGACTTGAACTTTTCTTCAATATAGCGCTGCGCTTTATGAATTTCAGGATCATCATGGAGACGCTGGCCAGAAAAAATACTAAAAACACTTTGTGAAATACGACCGTAATCTAACGCGTAATATTTACTTAGCTCAACTGATATTTCTTTAGAGGAATTCTTTTCTATAAAATAAAGCAGAGCATTGAGGGATGAAAAGCCTCCTCCTCCGGTAATAACAGCTTTTGAATGAGTTACGACATGATCCGGTTTAAAATCGATCAGAGGATATCTCTTTTGGAGATCTTCCATTGCTCCCCAGTGGGAGGTGGCCGGCATTCCATTTAATATACCTGATTCAGCCAGAAAATAAGCACCGGTACACAGGCTGATGATTTCAGCTTTCTGATCATATTTTTCCTTTATCCAGTCAACAAGTTTTCTATTTTGCACCAGTAAAGAATCAATAGCCTCTTGATCCGTATTCATAGGGGGAATAATGACAACTTCCGTATCGAAATGATCCGAAATGATTTTGCTGCACTCAAATAAAATGGGAAGGGCAGATTGTACCTTTTTCGCTTCAATACCTATTAAATCAATTTGAAACGGCACAGGCATTCCTTTTCTTACAGCAGCTTCATTAGCACTTGTAAGCAATGCCAGGGTGTTGGAAACCGCAGTAGATAATACGCCTTCATATACTACGAGTGAAATATGCTTCATTATAATGATTTGGTAGTTAAATATACTTAAAATCTGGCACAAAATCCACTCTTTAATGTCATTTTTACGTAGTAATCTTTAGGGCAGGTGGTCATAATTTTACAAAAAGATTTATTATGAAAACAATATTTGATCCTGCAACAAGAGAGGAGCTGGTAAGAAGGATTACTATGCTCACCCCGGAAAATAAAGCAGAATGGGGGAAAATGAACCAGTACCAGATGATAAAACATTGCACGACATGGAATGATTGGGTCCAGGGAAACGGAAAATATCAGTACAGGCAGGAATTCTTAGGCAAGCTTTTTGGAAAAATGGTTTTAAAAGGTATTACCAGGAATGAGAAGCCTCTGGGAAAAAATGCACCGGCAGGTATTTTCACCATTAAAGAAACGGATGGTGATACTGAGTTGCAGAAAAAAGTATGGCTTGAGCAGATCAGGGCATATGGCAATTTTTCAAATCCCGGCTTTATCCATGATTTCTTTGGGAAAATGACCATGGAAGAGATTGGTATTTTTGTATATAAACATATGGACCATCATTTACGGCAGTTCAAAGCATAGAAATGATATGAATTAACATATTGTAAATATTTTTAAGATAATTGTAGAGCCCATTCATCTATAAATGATAAAACATCGGCATTTTTATGATTTGTCATCTGCCGGTGCCAGGTTTATACAATTCACCTTGGAGAAGAGCAAAGGGAAATTGTTTATATTTGTAAGCAGAGAGATAAAATATTTAAAAGCTCATGTAGCGATTCCGGTTTTGAGTTTTTTTAATCTTTCTTTTTAATTGTGAAATGGCAACATAGATGAGTATAAAAGTTCCCCGATTTGTCCTGAAGATTCAGGAATTTTTTGACAACATACATATTCCTGTTTTAGGGATATCGCTTTGGCAGATGTTTCAGATTTATATTTCGGGAATTTTTAAAGGAAAAATAGGACGAAAAGCAGCGGCGATTTCATGGAGTTTTACCATCAGTCTGTTTCCTTTTATCCTTTTTTTGCTTTCTGTTTTGCCGTACATGCCCCATTACGATAAATTGCAGTTTTATATTTTTGAAGTACTGATGCATAATGTTTTCCCTTCCAATATGGAAAGTGATGTAAGGGATTATATCGAGCACAGCATAATCCCTAACATGAAAGGAATCAGTAATCTGACCATCGTGTTGGCCCTGGTTTTTGCAACAAACGGTACTTTTTCCCTGATCAACGGGTTTAATGAAAATTCGGATGAAAAACTGAGTGATGTAAAGGAATTTATACTGTCTTTTTTTATAACAATAGGCTTTATTACCATTGTATTTTTAACCCTTTTTGGGGTTTATTATGTAGAAGTTGTAATGAAACTCTTTGCTCCGGCTTATGATATTCCGTGGCTGGTGGATAATTTGTCAAGTATCATAGGGTTTGTATCCTTTCCGTTATTTTACTTTATTCTTCTGACTTTATTTTATTGGTTGGGAACTGTAAAGATTGCCAGATTCAGACAGGCGATTCCCGGGGCTATTCTCACCACCATATTGTTTTTCCTTACCACATATGTATTTGCAATTTATGTAAAGGATATAGCAAGGTATAACGTTCTTTACGGGTCCATCGGAAGTATGATCCTGCTGATGGTATGGGTAAATGTGAACGTGTATCTTCTTTTATTCGGAAATGAACTGAATATGGCTATCAGAAAATTAAGAATAGAAAAGCTACTGTCTGATGAGATTCAGCGGGAAACCATTCAGTATCATACAGGAATCGCTGAACCTGATTTTGACAACAATGAAGAACACCGGAGAAAGCTGGAAGACCGGAAAAAGAATTAATCTTCTTCCGGCTCCATATTTTCTTTTGAACTTATACTTAAGATTGTAAAACCTGCGATCGCAGCCACAAAAGAGGCAATTAAAATAGCAAATTTAGCTTCATCCTGAATCTCAATCTCTCCTTTAAAAGACAGCAGTGCAATAAAGATAGACATGGTAAATCCTATCCCTGCCAGTAGGCCTACACCGATCATTTGAGTCCAGTTGCTGTTTTGTGGTAAGGTGCTGAGCTTTAGTTTGATGGCGATCATCGAAAACAGATTGATACCGATAAGCTTTCCGAGAATTAACCCTCCAATAATTCCCATTCCCAAAGTACTTGTAATTCCTGTAACCATATGACTTGTAAAAGTAATATTGGTATTGGTAAGCGCAAATATAGGCATGATCAGGAAGCTTACGGGGATGTGAAGCTGATGCTCCAGTTTCTCTAAAGGAGAAATTTCTACATGAGAAGCATTCGTAGGAATACTAAATGCCAGTAAAACTCCTGCAATTGTTGCATGAATTCCTGAATGATGAAGGAAATACCATAAAAAAAGACCTGGAATAATATAAAATATAATACGCGTAACTTTTAGGAAGTTTAACAGGAATAATAAGGCTGTCACTCCCAAAGAAAGCAGTAAATAACTCCAGTGAATCTGCTCGGTGTAAAAGATGGCAATCACCAGGATCGCTCCCAGGTCGTCTACGATAGCCAATGCTGCCAGAAAAATCTTGATAGAGTTTGGAATTTTCTTTCCCAGCATTGAAATAATAGCAAGCGAAAAAGCAATATCTGTAGCCATCGGAATTCCCCATCCGTTGCTGTATTCAGTTCCTGTGTTGAAAATACTGTAGATTACAGCCGGAACCAGCATTCCTCCCACGGCCGCAAAAATCGGTAATGAAGCATTCCTAAAAGATGAAAGTTCTCCTTCTACCAGTTCTCTCTTGATTTCAAGGCCAACCAAAAGAAAGAAGACTGCCATCAGCCCGTCATTGATCCAGATGCTCACAGGGTATTCAAGCCCAAACAGGTGAGTACCTGCTTCTTTGTCCAGGAAATGTTGAAAGCCTTCTGCTAAAGAGGAGTTGGCGATAAGTAATGAAATCAGGACACAGAAAATAAGGATAATTCCTGATGCCTGGCTGTTGTTGAAAAATTTTTTAAAATAAAGAGATAAATTCATATTTATGATTGTAGTCGTCTCACTCTTGAAACACCGTTGATATTTTTTAGTTTTTTAAAGGTTTCTTCCAATTGGCCTTTATTTTTAACTTCAAGCGTAATGTTTCCGGTGAAAACGCCGTTATTAGACTCAATGGACATGCTTTTCATGTCCATTCCCATGCTTCCGCTGATTACTGTAGTGATATCATTGATCATTCCCATTCGGTCAAGTCCTTCAATTTCAATCTTAACTCTGTTTTTGAAGCTTTCAGCATTGACCCATTTGGCCGGAATGACACGGTAATCGTATTGTGCCCTCAGGTTGATTGCATTGGGACAGTTGTCGCTGTGCACCTTAATTCCGTCTGAAATGGTAATAAATCCGAAAATTTTATCACCCGGAATGACCGTACAACATTTGGCATAGCTGTAATTCAGTTTTTCTTCATCCTTTCCGAAGACGATCATATCGAGATTTTCCTCTTTCGGTTCTTCAAAATGATGGTTTTTCGTAGGAGATTTTCTGAATCTTGAAAGTAAGTTATTGAATACGTTTTTACTTTCAATATATTTTCTTAAGCTGCTGACGTCAAGCTCGTTGCTTTGGAATTTAAGGAATAACTCCTGAGATGATTTAAGATTAAAAAACTTCTGAAGTTTATTAATTTCTTCGTCATTAAAGTTGATTTTCGCATGTCGCAGTTTTCGCTGCAGGATTTCCTTTCCTTCTTCTACCAACTGGTTTTTCTGAGAGTTCAGATAACTTTTGATTTTTGACTTCGCTTTGGAGGTAACGACAAATTCCAGCCAGTCAGACTTTGGTTTCTGATTTTGGGAAGAAAGAATGTCTACCTGATCTCCGTTCTGGAGAATATAGGAAATCGGAACCAGTTTTCCGTTGATCTTTGCTCCTAAACATTTCATTCCCAAATCGGAATGCACAGAAAATGCAAAATCCAGAGCCGTAGCATTGGTAGGAAGGATCTTAATTTCTCCTTTCGGGGTAAATACAAATACCTCTTTGGAATAAAGGTTAAGTTTGATATTATCCAAAAGTTCAGAAGTAGAAAGATTCTGCTGCTGTTCCAATACTTCCCGGATTTCTGTTACCCATTTTTCAAAATTACGGTCATCAGAGCTTTGTTTGTATCCTTCTTTATATTTGTAATGGGCAGCAACCCCTTTTTCAGCGATTTCATCCATTCGTTCCGAACGAATCTGTACTTCAATCCATTTTTTATCCGGACCCAGAACAGTTAAATGTAAACTCTCATATCCTGTAGAACGTGGCTGAGTGATCCAGTCACGCATCCTTGATGGATTACTGTGGTATACATCGGTAACGATAGAGTAGATTTTCCATGCCAGGAACTTTTCATTTTTAGCATCAGATTTATAAATAATTCTGATCGCATAATTATCAAAAACCTCTTCAAATGAAACACCCTGCTTCAGCATTTTTCTGTAAATGGAAGAGATGGCTTTGGCGCGGCCTTTGATTTTGAAATTCAAGCCTTCTTCCCTTAGCCTTTCCGAAACTTCTTTTGTGAATTCCTGAATATATCTTTCACGGTTTTCCTTGGCCAATTCCAATTTTTCCGTGATTTCATTATAGATTTCCGGGTTATTGTATTTTAACGAAAGATCTTCCAGTTCCGACTTGATGTTATACAATCCCAGACGGTGAGCCATCGGAGCATAAATATAAACCGTTTCTGAAGCGATTTTTTTCTGCTTATCGGGAGCCATGCTTTCCAGGGTTCTCATATTGTGAAGACGGTCCGCAATTTTAATGAGGATGACCCTGAAATCTTCAGAAAGCGTTAATAAAAGCTTCCTGTAGTTTTCAGACTGCACAGAGATATTCTGATGGTTCATGATGGATATTTTCGTTAATCCGTTCACGATAGCAGCAATTTTTTCTCCGAAGATTTTTTTCAGATCTTCATAGGTGTAGTCAGAATCCTCGATCACGTCATGCAGGAGCGCACACGCAATAGACGTTGCTCCCAAACCAATTTCTGTTGCCACAATTTTGGCTACAGCAATGGGATGGTAGATGTAGGGCTCTCCGGTTTTTCTCCTTTGATCTTTATGGGCATCCAACGCAATATCAAATGCCTTTCGGATAAGTTTGTTGTTTTCCTCATCCAAAGTTCTGTATGTGTTCGAAATCAGATCCTTATATCTGGCAAGGATCTCTTTGTTCTCTTGTTCTAAGTCGTAACTCATTTGTGCAACTGCCTATATTTGAACGAAAATACGAAAATTTTTACGTTTTTCAAACATAAAAGATCCGCAGAAGGCTCTACGGATCTTTTGCAGTTATTAGCTTTTAAGTCGTTTAAAACTTTACTTCCGAGTTCATACCGTCACTTGACGTTTTTATTTTTATATCAGGACTATTATGGATATCAGCCCTGTTTCTCGCATCAATGTATTTCTTAATAGTATCATAATTGGTCTCTGCCATACTCATACCCTCAAACAAATAGGTTTTTAGAGCCGTATTCTGAATAAAAATATTCCGGGCACTTTCTATCTGACTGTTGTCCTTTACAGTAACACTTGCCAGATACTGAGAATTATGAGAATTATTATTAAGGTATATCATGTAATCTGAATCTTCAAATCCTGAATTTTCTAAATCACTTTCAAGCTTCTTGTAATCGCTGTGGTGCTCAAATAGCCCCGCTAGTATATTTGACATAGTTAATTGGTTTAAAGTTATGACTAAAGTTAATGATTATTTTTCTATTTATTTAATAAAAATTGTTAATTAACATTCTGATCATAACATAAATTACAATTGATTAAAATTATACTAAACAAACGTTTGATTTATAATGATTGTAGTAATTTTTTTTGATCAGTATCAGTTGGGGAATGTGGGCCTTTACGTTTTGTGAAATTTTAGAATACAAACAAGGGGTGTAAAGAATGGAACCTTTTTCTATTCAGATTAACAATTTTTTTTTGCTAAGTTCCACAACTTTTGTACTTACTCCGTTTTTTTTCAATTATTGAACGTGATGATTGAAAACTCTGAATTTTTCGATGTGGGATAAAAAATAAAAGCCCTGGCAGTGACTCCGGGGCTTTCTATTTGTGTATATTAAATTCTTTCGTTCTTTATTTCTTCTACGATTTCAGGGTTTAGAAGAGTAGAAATATCTCCAAAGTTACTGAAATCACCTTCTGCGATTTTTCTCAATATTCTTCTCATAATCTTTCCTGAACGTGTTTTAGGAAGCCCTGAAACAAATTGTATCTTATCCAGTTTGGCAATCGGTCCGATCTGATCAGCAATCAGCTGGTTGATTTCTTTCTTAAGATTTTCCTTATCACGGCTTTCTCCGGTTTCTTTAAGGGTTACATAGCCATATAAACCGTTTCCTTTGATGTCATGCGGGTAACCTACGATGGCAGATTCCGCAACGGCAGGATGCTGATTGATGCTGTCTTCGATAGGAGCCGTTCCCAAATTGTGTCCGGAAACGATAATCACATCGTCTACACGTCCTGTAATTCTGTAATAACCCACTTCATCCCTTAAAGCACCGTCACCGGTAAAGTATTTTCCCGGAAAAGCAGTGAAGTAAGTTTCTTTATATCTTTGGTGGTCTCCCCAGATGGTTCTTGCGATCCCCGGCCAGGGAAAACGGATGCATAGATTTCCGGTCACCTGGTTTCCTGTAATTTCGTTACGTTTATCATCCATCAGCACCGGTTGGATACCCGGTAAAGGCAGGGTAGCATAGGTCGGTTTTGTAGGGGTAACAAAAGGAAGTGGTGAAATCATAATTCCTCCCGTTTCGGTTTGCCACCACGTATCTACAATAGGACATTTTTTCTTACCTACATGATCGTTAAACCAGTGCCACGCTTCGTCATTGATCGGCTCACCCACAGATCCGATCACCTTTAATGTGCTTAAATCATGCTTGTCTACCCATTCCGTACTTTCTTTTGCCAGTGAACGGATAGCGGTAGGAGCGGTATAAAATTGTGTGATTTTATGTTTTTCAATGACTTCCCAGAAACGATCCGGCTCCGGATAAGTAGGAACTCCTTCGAAAATAACTGTAGTGGCACCATTCAATAAAGGTCCATAAAGAATATAAGAGTGGCCTGTAATCCAACCGATGTCGGCGGTACACCAATAAATATCATTTTCCTTATAATTAAAGACATTTTTAAAAGTATATGCGGTATAAACCATATAACCGGCAGAAGTATGAAGCATTCCTTTTGGCTTTCCTGTAGATCCTGAAGTATACAGAATGAAAAGAGGATCTTCTGAGTCCATGATAACCGTTACGAAATCCGGGGAAGCTTTATCGTATAAGTCGGCCATCCAGTAATCGCGGCCTTCTTTCATGTTGATTTCATTATGAGTCCTTTTCACTACAAGCACCTTTTCAACCGTTGGTGTTTTTTCCAGGGCTTCATCCACAATAGTCTTTAAATCCAGAACTTTACTGCCTCTATAACTTCCGTCTGAGGTAATGACCATTTTAGCTTCGCAATCATTTACTCTTGAGGCCACGGCCGCTGCCGAGAATCCTGCAAAAATAACGGAATGAACTGCTCCCAGTTTGGCACAGGCCAGCATCGTAATAGCCAGTTCGGGAATCATAGGAAGGTAGATGCATACCCTGTCGCCTTTTTGAATTCCCATTTCACTGAGAACATTGGCGGTTTTATTGACACGGGTGTAGAGTTCGTTATAGGAGATATGTTGTGCGTCTTCTTTCGGATCATTCGGTTCCCAGATAATAGCAGTTTTATCTCCTCTTACAGAAAGGTGTCTGTCAATACAGTTTTTAGTAATATTAAGTTTGGCATTTTTAAACCATGTGATTTTGGCTTCATTCATATCGTACTTAACAACCTTGCTCCATCTCTGATACCACACAAAGTTTTGATCGGCTACCTTATCCCAGAATTTTTTAGGATTTTTGATAGACTTCTTATATTCTTCAAAATAATGTGGTAAGTCTTCTATTAAGTAATTTCTCATATCCCTTTCGTTTTTGAAATTTGAATTGTTTATATTTTAAATTTATGTTTAATTTCCGGTTTTACCCCTATATTCCCTGATTTTTTCCTGAATTTCCTCAATGATTTTTTCGTCATCTATCGTCGATGGAATCTGGAAATCTTTTCCATCCAATAAGGTTCGGATAAGCTTTCTTAAAATCTTTCCCGAACGGGTTTTGGGTAAACGCTTGACAACCATAGCGTTTTTTAAAAATGCAACAGCACCAATTTTTTCGCGAACCATTCCGATGATGTCTTTTTCAACTTCTTTTTCAGAAATGCCCGATCCGTTTTTTAAAACCACGGCAGCAAAAGGAACCTGACCTTTTAAATCGTCATCAATTCCCACTACTGCACATTCTGCCACATCAGGGTGTGACGAGACAATTTCTTCCATTTCGGAAGTAGAAAGTCTGTGTCCGGCCACATTAATGACATCATCAACTCTTCCCGTAATGAAAATATATCCGTCTTCGTCCCGTATGGCGCCGTCTCCTGAAAAATAATACCCTGTATACTGAGAAAGATAGCTGCTTTGGAAACGCTCATCATCTTTCCAGATTCCCAGCATAGCACCAGGAGGAAGCGGAAGTTTTATAACCAGATATCCTTCATGGTGCGGATCGAGCTCTAAGCCGTTTTCGTCAAATATTTTAATATCATATCCGGGAATAGGTCTTCCTGCAGAAGCTCTCTTGATATGATAATCTTCACCGGAAGTCAGTAATCCCAGCATAGGCCAGCCAGATTCGGTCTGCCACCAGTGATCAATAGCAGGAACTCCGATGTGCTCTGCAAACCAGTCTAAGGTCGCCACATCACATCTTTCACCGGCAAGAAATTGCTTCCTGAAGTGGCTAAGATCATATTTTTTTACAAGTTCCCCGTTCGGGTCTTCTTTTTTAATGGCTCTGATAGCAGTAGGCGCAGTAAACATCACAGAGACTTTGTATTCTGAAATAATTCTCCAGAACGTTCCTGCGTCAGGAGTCATGATCGGTTTTCCTTCAAAAATAATCGTTGTATTTCTATTAATTAATGGTCCGTAAACAGAGAAGCTGTGTCCGACTGCCCAGCCAAAATCGGAGGCTGCCCAATACGTTTCTCCGGGTTCAACACCATAAACGTATTTCATAGAAAATTTCAGGGCTGTAGCATAGCCTCCGGTATCCCGGACAATTCCCTTAGGTTTTCCTGTTGTTCCTGAAGTGTAAAGCAAATAAAGAGGATGCGTAGACTCAACCGATACACAGTCAACCGGCTCTGATTTTTGAACCAATTCTTCGTAATCAATCAAGCCGTCAAACATTTCGTCTTGATTGTCAACTAATTTTCTGTTGTAAACAATAATATTATCGACTTTGTCCTGTGCAAGCTCGATTGCTTTTTCCACGAGAGGTAAATAAGGGATTCTTTTGGCGATTTCTATTCCTGCTGTTGCTGTAATTAAGACTTTAGGTTTGCAATCGTCAATTCTTACAACTAATTCGTGAGGTGCGAAACCTCCGAAAACGACATTGTGAATGACACCAATCCTTGCACAGGCCAGCATGGCAAAAAGCGTCTGCGGAATCATCGGCATATAGATAACAGCAGTGTCTCCTTTTTGTAATCCTAATGAAGAAAGGCCTCCTGCAAGTTTTGAAATTTCTTCCTGAGCTTGTTTGAAGGTGTATGTTTTCTTCTGATGAGTTACAGGAGAGTCGTAAACAATCGCTGTCTGATCCCCAAAACCATCTTCAATGTGTTTATCTATGCATAAATAGCACATATTAAGCTGCCCGTCCGTAAACCACTCAGGGTAATTATTCTGATCAGTTGAAAGAATCTGTTGTGGAAACTGAAACCATGGTATTGCTTCAGCTTGTTCCTTCCAGAAAGCTTCCTTATCTTCTATACTTTGTTTAAATAAAATATCTGTATCCATATCAATATTCGTGTATTTGGTGGTTTCTGTCATTGCAGGTTGTAAAGCAACAAAGTAATCTTCTGTTTACCCAAACATCTCCTCAATCTGCTGCATCAGCTTCTTAATTGAGTAGGGCTTCGTTACGTACGCATCGGCTCCCATTTCCATTCCTTTTTCAATATCCCGAGGATTGTTTTTAGCGCTCAGGAAAATAACCTTTGTGTCTTTTAGTTTTTCATCCTGCTTAATGATGTCCAAAGTACTGTAACCGTCAAGATTAGGCATCATGATATCGAGAAGAATGACATCCGGAACCATGGTTTTCAGAAAGTCGAGCACTTCAGTTCCGTCCCGTGCAATATAAACATCATAGCCGTTTTTCTTAAAACTGTATTCGAGGGACATTAATATTTTGTGTTCGTCATCGGCAATGATTATCTTTTTCATACATAGGTTTTAATGGTGTTCAACTTCATTTTTTATCTCTTTTATAGTTTTTTCAGGAATGCTTATGGTGAAGGTCACACCCAGTCCACTGTTTTCAGCTTTGATGTTTCCACCGTGCGCTTGCACAATTTTTTTTGAAATGGCAAGCCCCAGTCCGCTTCCTGTAGGTTTTAAAATATTCTGATTTCTGGATTGATAAAACTTGGCAAAAATCATTTCCAGATCTTCTTCAGGAATGTGTTTCCCGGTATTGAAGAAGCTGATGATTAATTTTTCGTCTTTTTCTGATAATTTGGTTTGAATGGTGCCTTGTTCATCCGTGAATTTTAAGGCGTTTCCCAAAATATTCTGAAACAATTGAATCATCCTCGCTTCATCATATTCAAATATAAACTGATTTAAAAGATTAACTTCACTTAAATGAATGTTTTTCTGCTGTATCAGGTGAAGAAGAGGGTTTACAGCTTTTTTATACGTTTCAATAATGTTGTTTTCCCGGATATGCAAAGATATTTCCCCGTGTTGCAGCTTATCCAGATACAGGATATCGTTGATGATTTCACTTAAGCGGTCAGATTCTGTAATAATATTATTTAAAAATTCCTGTTTGATTTCAAAAGGAATGTCATCGTCATCTGCCAAGATTTCTCCTGCAGAACGGATGGCAGTGATAGGAGTTCTTAATTCGTGAGCTACAGAATCCAGGAAGTCGTCTTTCTGGCGGTCTTTAATGATCAGGCTTTCGTTGGCGGTTCGCAAATCGTCGGAAAGCTTTTGTAATTCTTCAGATTGTTCGGTAAGTTTTTTATTTAAGCTGATATTTTCCTGAGACTCTTCAAGGATATTCAATACTTCCTTCAAAGATATTTTATCTTCTTTCGTAACGCCTTCAATTAAGATTTTGGCTGAAGCAGTACCGATTCGTCCTGCCAGAAGGTTTTCTGAGAATTTAATAAACCGCGAATCTGCGGTTTCGGTTTGGGAATCAATATTATATTTTAAATTGAAAATCCGCAGTGCCTGTTCTGTTTTATTTTTACCCAAAAATCGTTCAAGAATATTTTTAATATCCGAAACATAAGCCGTTCCGCGCCAGATAAATGCATTTTCATGATTTTGAATATACTTATCTATATCTACATAAAGCTCGGCAAAATTCCGTTCCCTGTAATTTCCTTTTGTACTCACTGAAATAATGGTGAATAAACCGGTATTTACCAAAAGAGACCAGAAGAAAATCTGGGGAATCCTGCCGAGATAAGGAATGGCGAAAAAACCGAAACCATCATACATGTCTCTTAGAATTCCCTTGAGTTCCTGGTTGTAAGAAAAATAATACTGTGGAATAATTAATCCGAAATAACAAATAACCAAGCCGGCAGCCAACCCGACAACAGCTCCTTTATAACTTCCGCGTCTCCAGAATAACGCGCCAAAAAAAGCAGGGGCCAGCTGTCCGATGATCACAAAAGAGATAAGGCCCACTGAATCCAGTGATGTCTTTAAAATAAAATATTTATAGAACACAAACGCCATAATGATCAGGGCGAAAATGCTGAATTTCCGGATATTGGTAATGTTTCTTGTATTTTGTTCCTCATTTTCAGATTTAAACTTACCAAGTAAACCGTAAGGAATAATCAGGTTGTTGGAAAGCATGATGGATAAAGTGATTGCCGAAATGATAATCATCGAAATACACGAGCTTAATCCTCCGAGGAAAACTAAAACGGTAATTAAAGTATTGTCAAAATGCTGCGGAATTAAAATAGAATAGAACTCCGGATTGACTTTCTGGCCGTCAAAGATCAGCCTTCCTCCCCAAGCAATCGGAAAAATGAATACCGTAAATATCAGGAGATAAAGAGGGAAAAACCAGATCGCTGTTTTGATATGTTTTTCCTGTCTGTTTTCTACGATCGCCGTATGAAACTGTCTGGGAAGGATGCAGATTGCCGTTGCAGAAATCATGCATAAAACCATCCAGTTCATTGCGCCCTCAATCCCGTTGAAGGTATTTTTTTCTTTAAAATCTTCAAACCGACTGGCCTTTTGGTAAATATCCGAAAACCCGTCGAATACATAATAAATAACAAAAAAACCAAGGATGATAATGAAGAATAGTTTTAAAAAACTTTCCAAAGCAATTGCTGAGATGATCCCTAATCGTTTTTCAGACGCATCTACATATCGTGTTCCGTAATACGATGAAAATAAAGCAATCAGTATAACTACGAATGTGGCGTTGTCAGTGAGGATATCCTGAGACATCGCTGTTTCTGTTACGAGGTGAAAAGTTTCAGAAATTGCTTTAATCTGCAGGCCAATATAGGGAACAATCGCTAAAAGGCATACAATAGTGATGATGGCACTCAGGCTTCTGCTGTTTCCGTACCGTAACGAAATGAAATCTGCCAGACTGCTTATTTTATTAACCCTGGAAATTCTTACGATCCTTGTATTAATATAAATCCATGCAGGAATGATCATGATGGGGCCAATGTAAATAGGAAGGTAATTAAGTCCGCTTGTCGCAGCTACGCCGATACTTCCGTAGTAGGTCCATGCTGTACAGTATACAGCTAATGATAAAGCGTAGATGTATGGATTATTGATCCAGAGCTTGCTTCTTTTCTTCTCTGCCAGATGAGCAACTAAGAACAGAAGAGCCAGGTAAAAAAGAACCACGAAAAATAATGCAAAACTATTCATCATACTTTTTTACGATGGTCAATGAGATGAGAATGGAAATCATCCAGACTGCGAACAGGTAGATTAAAATCATCGGGTACCCGAAAACTTCCTTTTCGCTGTTGAAAAGAAGTGAGATGGGAATACTGAAAGCAATCATTAATCCGATGCTCAGGATAATCAGTTTTTGTTCGTGTCTCTTTTTCATAAGTGATAATCGAAAAAAGATAATTGATGAACAAATGGGTTGTGGTATCGTTCATCAATTATCATTCATCTCTGTTAATTATATTTTGTCGTCAGAGTATTCCCCTGTTAAGGCGTAATAGCCAAAAACAGCCAGTCCGCCTGAGATAATGGGCATCAGTACAAACAGAATGATAATTCCGAAAACCAGATCTTCTTGTTTTCCTGAGGAAATCTTTGGGATTCCCAGCACTGTAATTCCAAAATATCCTACCACCACAGCAATGGCGATCCAGAGAATACCTAATATTTTTTTTAGTCCGTTCATTTTAGTAGTTTTAAAATTAATAAAAATTTGATTGATTCAGTGGTTAATCGTGAAGATTATTGTTCTTATTTTTAAGATAAAACAATCCGATGATTAAACATACTGTAGCCACTCCGATCGGATACCAGAGTCCCTCGAGATACCAGGTGGCGTGGCCCGCGTCTTTTCCTGTGGTAACCAGATAAGTGGCTACTGCCGGAAGAAGTCCTCCAAACACTCCGTTTCCAATATGGTACGGTAAAGACATTGAGGTGTAGCGGATTCTCACCGGGAACATTTCTACAAGAAACGCTGCAATAGGTCCATATACCATGGTTACAAAAATCACCTGGATAAATACTAAAAAGATCAGGTACCATTTAGTGTCATCACTTAATTTTAAACTTTGCGAAACCTTTGCTTCTTCCGCCTTTCCGTCTTTCATAACCGGTCCGGTCGGAGACCAGTGGGTAATGCTGTCTTTCTTGATTAATGTTCCATCGGTATACAACGTCTCTTTATGAAAGGTGATCAGGCTGTCGGTCGCAATATCTTTATGAATTTTTGCTGTCCTTTTTTCGGTAATTCCGTTAGCGGCTATCGTTTTGCTTTCCAGATTGACGCTTTTAAACATGCTGTCATAAATCGGTCTGTAGGCGAGGATCGCGACCAGCATACCGGTCATCATCACTGCTTTTCTACCAATTTTATCAGACAGCCAACCGAAAAACACGAAGAATGGTGTTCCTAGAAATAGAGCAGTGGCCATGAGGGAATCTACCTGCGCGGATTCTACATTCATTACTTTCTGAAGGAAACTCATTGCATAGAACTGTCCCGTGTACCATATGACTCCTTGTCCCATCGCTGCTCCAAAGAGAGCCAGTAGAACGAATTTAAAGTTATATTTATTTCCGAAGCTTTCTTTTAAAGGATTTTTTGAAGTTTTTCCCTCGCTTTTAGCTTTCGCAAAAAGAGGAGATTCTTTCATGTTTTTTCTGATAATGTAAGAAACCGCAACCATTAAAATGGAAATCCAGAAAGGAACTCTCCATCCCCAGGTATCAAATTCTTCAGCAGAAAGGGTGGTTTTGGTAATTAAAATAACGATCAGTGAAATGAAAAGCCCTGCAGTTGCTGTAGTCTGAATCCACGACGTCCAGTATCCTCTTCGGTGAGGTTGTGCATATTCTGCAACATAAGTGGCTGCGCCTCCATATTCACCTCCAAGTGCTAATCCCTGTAAAAGTCTTAAAATAAGAACTAAAACCGGAGCCATAAAGCCTATGGTTTCATAGCTGGGAATACATCCGATCAGGAATGTAGAAAATCCCATAATTAATAAAGTAACGAGGAAGGTATATTTTCTCCCGATTATATCTCCGAGTCTTCCAAAAAATAAAGCCCCGAATGGTCTTACCACAAATCCTGCCGCAAAAGTGGCTAAGGTTGATAAAAATGCTGCCGTGGGATTATCTGCGGGGAAAAACTTGGTGGCCAGAACAACAGCCAGACTTCCGAAAATATAGAAGTCGTACCATTCGATCAGGGTGCCGAGTGAGGAAGCAGTAATAACGCCCCATATAGTGCGGTTTTTCTGCCGGTCGGTCATGTTTTCGTAGCTTTCGTGGTGATTTTCACTCATATTGATTGATTTTGATGTTAGTGGAAAATACTATTTAATTCATCCGAAATTGTAGGAAATTGAAATTGATTTTTAAACCATTAATGCTCTTTAAATGATTATTGATCATTGAGATAATGGCTTCAGTTTTGAAACTGCATGCTTATTTTTCATATTTAAATCTTAGCCGCCTTAAAACTTTCACTTTTCTTAATGATTAAAATTATTTTACAAGTAGATTTGAAACTGTACAATAAATTCTCCTTTTGAAGAAGGTTTTTCTGTAGGGCTTGTGTAAACCGGCCTTGTTGAATATTGGGTCGTGATTTTTGCATGATGCCCGTCGATAAACCAGTTGGCTCCCACATCGAATTGGGAAGAAGATTTGTCAAAAGCCTCAAAGCTCTTATGGGTGTACGCCGCAAAAGGCTGTATTCTGATTTTTGGCTTTTCTGCCTGACTGGGTAATAGCAAACCGGCCTGTGCGTAGATAATATTACCTGTTCCGATCGTTGGTTGTAGATTTCCGGGTCCTGCGATGGCTTTGTTGCCTATAAAATTAGGATCGGGCGCTGCAATATTCATTGTTCCCAGGTTTCTTACGTAATTCGGGCCGAAATTGTAGTTATAATATCCGGCATATGCAGAAACGGCCATTTTGTTTTTTGCTTCTCCCAGTGGAATGTCTGCAAACGCATCTACAGCGAAAAGAGTGATGTCATGTTTTTCGATGGTTGAATTCACGGATGTTCTTGTACCATCCGCCTGATGATAGAATCCCGCTCCCACATTGAAAACTTTCTTCGTTCCCAGATAAGATCCCACTTTGAAAGGTAGGGTGTTAGATTCTTCATCAAGAAATTGATATTCAACATATCCTGCCTTTGAGAAGCTCGGGTTTCCGTTGTTGTCTACCGCAACAGCTTTTGACGGGTCTGTAACATTGACTGGGGTGAGGTCTGTAGCAAATGGCTTGTTTAAACTAAAACGATATTCAAGTTTTCCGTATTTTCCTTTAGCAAACATTCCAAGCTGTCTGGCAAACTGGTCGGAATTATCGATAAGGGGCCATGAGAAAACAGGCGAGTCAATCGTAAGGAAGTTCAGTGTTGACGCCATAGTCATACGGGAAAGCCCCATATAGTAATGAAGTCCCGCCCCTAAAGATAAACTGAATTTTCCGGCTTCTCCAGGTAAAATAACTGCGTATTCGTTCCAGGCATCATGAAAAAACAATTGAGTCTTCTTTCCGTTTCCGTATCCTCCTGTACCTGTAGTTCCTGTTGCTCCGCCATTGATAAAAGTCTGGTTGTTGATTCCAAAATGAAGGAGAATCATATATCTTTTGGAGATCTGGGCATAGGTCAGGGCGCGTAATCGTCTGTTTCCGATGCTCCAGGAATTGTCTGTGGGCTCCCCTCCAACCATACTTCCCGGATTCATAGAGGTGTTGCGCAACCAAAGCTGATCCCAGAGAATAAATCTGATAAATTTATCGCCGGCAGGATTAAGGTTGACTTTTAATCCATTGCCATAATCAGGAGAGCCCTGCGAATATAAGGATCCACTGATTAGTGCTACTCCAATGAATGTAAGTAATTTCTTCATAAATTATCAATTTTTGGCGTTGTTTTTTGTGAAAGCCAAATTGTAATTAATAATTTATTTATGAAAATTTAATATATATTACTGCTAATACTATAGGTAAAAATTGAGAATTGAAAATTGAAAGTTAAAAATTATTCTATATATAATTGTTTATCAGATATTTGTTTTTAATTTTCTATTGTTATTTTCCGCTATTTTTTGAATCTTTCCCATTTGATCAGCATGTACTTGTCCGCAAATTGAGTAATGATAATTCCTGAATTTTTAATATTTTCTTCCTGGGCAATATACTCAATAAGCTCGTTTTGCTTGAGGATTTTATAGACAGGATGAAATTCAGAATGGGGAGGTCTTGTGATGTTGTATTTTTTAATCCACGAGCTGATGGTGACATGAGAAACACCGATAATTCGTTCAATTTCACGATAACTTAAGCCTTCCAGATAAAGCTGCAGTGCTTTGGTGACATAATAATCGTCAATCTGTTTTCCGAGCTTTTTTACCGTAAAATAATAGTTGCAGTTCTTGCAGTGAAAACGTTGTTTTTCATTAATGATCCCGCTTTTTACCACTTTGCTGCTGTTGCATTTTGGACATGTGTTTTCCATAACTATAGTATTTTAGCAAATATATAATAAATTAGCAAATATTGATTTTTGATTAAAGATAATTTTACCTGTGTAATTTTTTAAAACAAAAAAAATATCTTTTTTATTTGCATTTGAAAGAAAATATATTTTAAATTTGCCAAAAAATTTAGATAAATAAATGGAAATAGAAATTTCCTCATGCGAACATCTAATGTATGTGAGTGAAATACAGCAGGAAATGTATGATTCTGCACAGCGTAGAGGAACGGGAATCGCAAAACGTTCTATCGAATATTTGAGTAAGAAGATTTCAGAGGGCAATGCTGTGGTGGCCACTGAAAACGGAGAGTGGGTAGGTTTCTGTTATATAGAGACCTGGTCACATGGGAAGTTTGTAGCCAATTCGGGACTGATTGTATCGCCCAAATTCAGGAACGGGGGAGTAGCGACTCAGATCAAACATAAGGTTTTCCAGTTATCTAGAGAAAAATACCCGGAAGCAAAAGTATTCGGGTTAACAACAGGACTTGCGGTAATGAAAATCAACAGTGATTTAGGATATAAGCCGGTCATTTATTCTGAACTGACTCAGGATGAAGAGTTTTGGAACGGTTGTAAGAACTGTGTGAATTATGAAATTTTAATGATGAAGGAACGTAAAAACTGTCTTTGTACAGCAATGCTTTTCGTTCCTGATAATAATAAAGTAAACGGTGTTGTCCATAAGCAACCAGAAATTAAATATAACAATGAACAAGAAAGTCATCTTAGCGTTTAGCGGAGGTTTGGATACTTCCTATTGTGCTAAATATCTTAGTGAAACACTAGGGTATGATGTGTACGCAGTTACTGTAAATACCGGAGGTTTTTCGAAAGAAGAAGAAAAAGAGTTGGAGAGAAAAGCTTTACATCTTGGGGTAAAGGAATACAGGTGCGTGGACGCTCAGGAGGATTATTACAATTCATGTGTGAAATATTTGATTTTCGGAAATGTATTGAAAAATAATACCTATCCTCTTTCTGTAAGTGCTGAGCGTACGATTCAGGCCCAGGAAATTGCAAAATATGCAATGGAAGTGAATGCGGACGCTATTGCCCACGGAAGTACAGGGGCCGGAAATGACCAGGTTCGTTTTGATCTGATCTTTCAGGTGATGTGCCCTGATGTAGAAATTATTACGCCAATCCGTGATATGGCTTTGTCCCGTGAAGAGGAGATTGAGTTTTTGAAAAACCATGGCTATGACATGGAGTTCCATAAAGCCCAGTATTCAGTCAATAAAGGTCTTTGGGGAACTTCTGTAGGAGGAAAAGAAACGTTAACGTCAAGAAATTATCTTCCGGAAGAAGCTTTTCCGTCTCAGGTAAAAGAAACTCAGCCTTCAGAGCTTGAAGTTGAATTTAAAAACGGAGAAGTGATTGCTGTGAACGGCGAGCGTTTTGAACATTCAGTATATGCCATCCAAAAAATTGAAGAGTTAGCTTCTGTTTACGGAATCGGGCGTGATATCCATGTGGGAGATACCATTGTGGGAATCAAAGGAAGAGTAGGATTTGAAGCTGCGGCCGCTTCGGTTATTATCAAAGCACACCATTTACTGGAAAAGCACACGCTTTCAAAATATCAGCAAATGATGAAATCCCAATTGTCTGACTGGTATGGAAACTGGCTGCATGAAGCGCTTTTCCTGGATCCTGTGATGAGAAATATCGAGTCTTTCTTAACCGATTCTCAGAAAACAGTAAGCGGAAAAGTATTCATAACACTTCATCCATATCGGTTTGTTTTAAACGGAATTGAGTCTGATCACGATTTGATGTCTGATCAATTCGGAAGCTATGGAGAGGCGAACAGAGTATGGACGGGAGAAGATGTAAAAGGATATACCAAGATTGTAAGCAATTCTTTGAATATATATCATCAGATCAACCAAAATATCAACTAGAGTTCCGAAGGAACGATTTAACCCAGGGTAGGAAGCAATCCTATCAGATTAAAGCATGAAAAAAACAGTAGGAATAGTTGGTGCCAATGGTTATACAGGAAGCGAGTTGATTCGTATACTGGCTTTCCATCCTTATGTGACATTGAGTTTTTTATATAGTCGTTCGAATTCGGGAACAAGAATATCGGATTTGTACCCGGATTTAACGACGGTTTGTGATCAGGTATTAACCCATCAGACAGAAGAGGTTGATGTTCTTTTCCTTTGTCTTCCGCATAAGGAAAGCCAAAACTGGTTAACACAAAATCCGGTTAAGGATGAAACTTTGGTCATTGACCTTGGAAATGATTTCCGTCTCGATGGAAATTTTGAAAACAGAAATTTTATCTACGGATTGCCGGAAATACATAAAAAACAACTGGTGGGGTCGAAGAGTATCGCCAACCCCGGATGTTTTGCAACGGCAATTCAGTTGGCATTACTGCCGTTAGCGGAAAAAGGACTGTTGAACGAGGTTTATACCACAGGAATTACAGGTTCTACAGGTGCCGGACAGTCTTTACAGGCCACGACGCATTTTACCTGGAGAAATGATAATATATCAGCGTATAAAACCTTGACCCACCAGCATGTGGATGAGATTTTACAACAGTTGATTGCATATAATAATAAAGAAGTAAACCTGAACTTCGTTCCATGGAGGGGAGATTTTGCAAGAGGGATTTTTACAAGTTCCACCATGAAGACGGAAATGAAATTGGAGGAAATAGAACAATTGTATCAGGAATTTTATGCAGGAGAGCCTTTCGTGACGGTAAGTCTGAGGGCGGTTGATTTAAAGCAGGTTGTCAATACGAATCGCTGTGTGATTCAGATCGAAAAAAGTGGAAATGTTGCCGTTATTCATTCAGCGATTGACAATTTGTTAAAAGGTGCTTCAGGACAGGCAGTACAGAATATGAATATCGCAATGGGCTGGGAAGAAAATGCCGGATTACACTTAAAACCTATAGCATTTTAAACCTGTTAATGTAAAAAGTATTAATAAAGTCGGAGGTTACGGATCATAGATTACAGGTATTAAGAGAAATGATTATCTATTAATGGTCAACTTTCAACTTTCAATTTTCAACTAAAAAGACATGAATTTATTCAACGTATATCCATTATTCAATATAAACCCGGTTAAAGCTCAGGGATCTTTCCTTTGGGACGATAAAGGAAAACAGTATCTTGACTTTTACGGAGGTCATGCGGTAATCTCTATCGGACATAACCACCCGCATTATCAGACGAAGCTGAAAGAACAATTGGAAAAAATTTCTTTCTACTCCAACTCCGTTCAGAATGAATTGCAGACGGAACTCGCAGAAAAGCTTGGAAAACTGTCAGGATATGAAGATTACAATCTTTTTCTGTGTAATTCAGGAGCCGAAGCTAATGAAAATGCATTGAAACTGGCTTCTTTTCATAACGGAAAGAACAAAGTTTTGTATTTCTCAGGTTCATTTCATGGGAGAACTTCTGCAGCGGTCTCGGTAACAGATAATCCCAAAATCGTGGCACCTGTCAATTTCTCTGAAAGATTTATCAAATCAGAATGGAATGATATTGAACAGCTTGAAAAAACTTTCGAACAGCATGGAAACGAAATTTCTTCCGTAATTATCGAAGGAATTCAGGGTGTAGGTGGAATTATGATTCCAACACCGGAATTTTTATCGAAAATCAAAGACCTGTGTGAAAAATATAACACGGTTTTGATTCTGGATGAGGTACAGTCAGGGTACGGAAGAAGCGGATATTTCTTTGCACATCAGGAATTCGGAATTGAACCGGATATCATTACAACGGCAAAAGGAATGGGAAATGGTTTCCCTGTCGGCGGAGTTTTAATTCATCCGAAATTTGAAGCAAGCAATGGCTTACTGGGAACGACATTCGGGGGAAATCATCTGGCATGTATCGCTTCAATTGCTGTGCTGGATGTGATGAAAGATGAAAACCTCATCGAAAATGCTCAGAAAATGGGCGGGTATATTGAAAACGAAATTAAAGATTTACCACATATTAAATCGATCCGAAGGAAAGGATTGATGATCGGAATAGAACTCGATAGAGACTGTTCAGAAGTAAGGAAAAGCTTGCTGTTTGATCATCATATCTTCACCGGAAACTCCAATGATAAAAGTGTTTTAAGGATTCTTCCTGCACTGAATATCAAAAAAGAGGAGACGGATCTATTCATCAACGCTTTGAAAGAGGTGTTGGCAAATATGTAACGAGAAAGAGTAAAATAGCAAAAAAGAGCAGGAGCGCTATAATCAAAATGCTTGTTTGTCATTCTGAAAGCAAACTGAAATGAAGGATATGAAACTGTACAAAATAATATTTCCCTTTCATCAGAATGACAAACTCTTTCCAACGACTAAGCGAAATCTCAATAAAAGAGTACGCGACAATCTTTAAAATCAATTTTAAAATGAAAAAATTTACAGCTGTAAGCGATGTTGAAAACTTACAGGAAATCATAAAAAAAGCTTTAGAAATCAAAGCAAATCCACTTTCTGAAACAGAAAAAGGAAAGGGAAAGACCATCGGACTTGTATTTTTAAACTCAAGTTTAAGAACCCGTTTAAGCAGTCAGATTGCAGCTCAAAACCTAGGGTTAAATGTTTTAACGTTAAATGCAGCCCAGGAAGCGTGGAATCTTGAATTTGCGGACGGAGCAGTAATGAACGGTGATACGGTAGAACATATCAAAGATGCCATTGAAGTTTTGAATCAATATTGTGATATTATTGCCGTACGTTGTTTCGCAGGAATGAAGAGCAAAGAAGATGATGTGAATGAAAGTATTCTGAGCCAGTTTGAAAAACATGCAAAAGTACCTGTTATTTCCCTGGAATCTGCAACTCGCCACCCGCTTCAGAGTTTAGCAGACTGTATTACCATTACGGAAAACTGGAAAAAAGATCACAAGCCAAAAGTAGTTCTTACCTGGGCACCGCATATCAAGCCGATCGCCCATGCTGTAGGAAATTCTTTTGCAGAATGGATGCAGGAAATGGATGTTGAGCTGCTGATTGCCAATCCGGAAGGATATGACCTGGATCCTGTTTTTACAAAAGATACAAAAGTAATTCATGATCAGGATGAAGCATTGAAAGATGCGGATTTTATTTATGTTAAAAACTGGTCATCCTTTGACGACTATGCTGCGATGCCTGAAGTAAAAGGAGACTGGATGCTGACCAACGAAAAGCTGGAGAGTACCAACAATGCCAAAGTAATGCACTGCCTGCCGGTTCGTCGTAATGTTGAATTAAGCGATGAAGTAATGGATGGCGAAAATTCAATTATTTACCAACAGGCAAAGAATCGTATTTTCTCAGCCCAAGCCGTCTTCAGTGAAATTTTAGACAGTATATAAAGTCCCGAAGGGACGATTTAACCCCAAGATAGGAATCCATTCCTAATTAGTTCTAATGTAAAGTAAAAATGAAACAGAAAATATACATCATAAAAATAGGCGGAGCGCTCATTGATGATGAACGATTACTGGATCAGTTTTTAGATCAGTTTTCCGATATCAAAGAAAGAAAGATCCTTGTGCACGGCGGAGGGAAGCTGGCTACGACCTTAGCTGATAAGCTGGGAATCGAGCAGAAAATGATCAATGGAAGGAGGATAACCGATAAGGAAACATTGGATATTGTAACAATGGTTTATGCCGGGGGAATCAATAAAAATATCGTAGAAAAGCTTCAGCAGAAAAAATGCAATGCCATTGGCTTTTCCGGTGCAGACGGAAACCTGATCAAAGCTAAAAAAAGAGAACATCCTGAAATTGATTTCGGATTTGTAGGGGATATCAATAAAAAAAGTGTGAACAGGAAACTGGTTTCAAAACTTATCAAGCTGGATCTTGTGCCGGTATTTTCGGCCATAACACATGATAAAAAGGGTAATCTTTTCAATACCAATGCTGATACAATTGCCTCTGTAATGGCGCAGGCATTATCTGAAAAGTATGAAGTGGAATTATTATACTGCTTTGATAAAGAAGGGGTGCTGGAAGATGTGAATGACCCTGAATCATTAATCAAAACGGTTTCTGAAGAAGAATTTACCGTATTAAAGGAAGAAGGAAAACTTCACAAAGGGATTTTACCCAAACTTGAAAATGCTCTAGGAGCGATAAAAAATAATGTAGATAAGGTGTTTCTGATTAAAGAAACAGAATTAAAAAACCATATAGAGAATCATCATGCAGGAACTGAAATCTGTTTATAATAAAGAAGAATTATTGAATAATGCGGTCGGATTGCTTAAAAATTTGATTGAGATTCCTTCATTCAGTAAAGATGAATTCAATACTTCGGTAGAAATAGAGAACTTTTTTAAAAAGCATCAGATTCCGACGAAGCGTTTTAAAAATAACATCTGGGCGGTGAATAAGAACTTTGACGTGTTCAAGCCGTCTGTCTTATTAAACACCCATCATGATACGGTAAAGCCAAATAAAGCGTACACCCTTGATCCGTTTGTACCCGTAGAAAAAGATGGAAAGTTGTATGGACTGGGAAGTAATGATGCAGGAGCTTCTCTGGTTTCTATGGCGCAGGTTTTTTTACATTTTTATCATAAAGAAGATTTACAATATAATTTAGTTATTGCTTTGACGGCAGAGGAGGAGATCTCAGGATTTGATGGAATCGAAGCTTTATTTCCGCAGCTACCCAATGTAGAACTCGCTATTGTAGGAGAACCCACGCAGATGAATCTGGCGATTGCAGAAAAAGGTCTTTTGGTGATTGATGGAGAAATGAAAGGTACTCCTTCTCATGCCGCTCATCCTAATGATGACAATTCGATTGTGAAATGCATGCAGGATTTGCAGAATATTTTAAACTTTAAATTTCCAAAAGTTTCGGAATATCTGGGTGAGGTTAAAATTACTTTATCAGGAATTCACGCAGGAGTCCAGCACAACGTTGTTCCCGAGTCATGTAATTTCACATTGGATGTAAGGGTAACGGATGAGTATTCCAATCAGGAAGCCTTTGCAATCATTCAGTCTCAAATGAAATCTACCCTTACGGCGAGGTCTTTCAGGTTGAATTCCTCAAAAATTGAAATGGATCACCCGTTTGTAAAAGCAGGTCTTGAAATCGGAAGGACAACCTATGGTTCGCCTACCTCCTCAGATCAGGCCATTATTCCATGTACATCGGTGAAAATAGGCCCCGGAGACAGTAGGCGCTCTCACACGGCGGATGAATTCATCTATATCAATGAAATAGAAGAAGGGATAGAAATCTATATCCGGATTTTAGAAAAAGTGTTATAAAGATATCAGAAACCGGACATCAGGTATCAGATGAGAATAAAAAGTCTGATGTCTGATATCTGGATTCTGGAGTCAACAATATATGTTTTGACTACGCTCAGCAGGCAGCAAAGTTGATGTTTTTAATAAAGATTTATGCAAGAATTACCATTAGAAATGAGACTTTGAATAAGGAAATGTTTTTTTATAGTTAATAATAAGGATGCTTTGCTGAGCATGTCAAAACCAATTAATAAATCATATGTTATGAAAAAAATATGGCAGAAGGATGACCTTGCCACCAATATATTAGTCAATAACTTTACCGTAGGAAAAGATCTTGACTTTGACGAACGTTTAGCAAAATATGATGTTAAAGGTTCTATGGCCCATTGTAAAATGTTGGCAGAAACAGGGATTATTTCTCAGGAAGAATCCGAACAAATGTTATACGTTTTAAGTACAATCCTTGATACAATTGAAGACGGTAGTTTTGAAATTGATAAAGAAGCTGAGGATATCCATTCTCAGATAGAAGCGATTCTCATTGAAGAACTGGGAGATACAGGAAAGAAAATTCATACCGCAAGATCAAGAAATGACCAGGTTTTATTGGATATTAAATTGTATCTTCTGGATGAGATTCGTGAAATAACAGCATTGACAGATGAGTTTTTCCAGATTTTAATCAAATTGGCAGATCAGCATAAAAATGTTCTGCTTCCGGGATATACGCATTTGCAGATTGCCATGCCTTCGTCTTTCGGATTGTGGTTTGGAGCGTATGCAGAAGCTTTGTTAGACGATGTTGAAATGTTGTTTTCCACAAAGAATATTATCAACAAAAATCCATTAGGTTCAGCGGCAGGGTATGGTTCTTCTTTCCCGATTAACCGTGAAAGTACGACATACAACTTAGGTTTCCAGTCGATGAATTATAATTCGGTATATGCACAGATGACGCGTGGAAAATCAGAGAAATTACTTTCAATGGCAATGGCAACATTGGCAGGAACTCTGGGCAAATTTGCATATGATGTTTGTCTGTATTTAAATCAGAATTTTGACTTCATCAGTTTCCCTAAAGAATTTACCACGGGAAGCAGCATCATGCCTCATAAGAAAAATCCTGATATTTTTGAGCTGGTTCGTGCACGGTGCAACAGAATCCAGGCTCTACCGAATGAGCTTATTTTGCTGACCAATAATCTTCCTTCAGGATATCACAGAGACGTACAGTTGACCAAAGAAATTCTTTTCCCTGCCATCGACTCCTTAAAAGAATGTCTGGAAATTGTAAGCTATACTTTACCGAATATCCAGGTTAAAGACGGAATTCTTGAGGACGAAAAATATAAATATCTTTTCAGTGTAGAGAAGATTAATCAGGAAGTGAAAAATGGAAGTTCGTTCCGTGACGCTTATGTAAAAGTAGGGCAGGAGATCGAAAACAATGAATTTGAATTCGAACCCGGAAATCTTGATCACACCCACCAGGGAAGTTTAGGGAACCTTTGCCTGGATAAAATAGAATATCAGTTTAATAAACTGAAAAATAAATTATTGGGTTAGAATCTAAACCATTAAGATTATAGACATACTTGAGCCGGATCAGTAGAAGCTTAAAAAGTTTTTTTTAGCCCGCTGTCTTTTTCGTTGTGAAATAAATCCTTAATCTTAATAAATCTTAACGGCTTAAGGTATCTTAATGGTTGGATTTTATTCCGCTCTTTGACTTCAATGGTTGATTTTTAATACTGACTAAGGTTGAAAATTGAGATTAAATACTGCTAAAATTTATCGGAGATAAATCCTTTTGCACCTTCATGTATAAGAACAAATGGTCTAAAATGAAAAAATTACTCCAGATCAATTTTGAATTTAGTAGATTTTTTAACCTCATGAAGCACGATTGAACTGTGGTATTGCCCGATATTGGGAAGGTTTGAAATAACGTTCACCGCAAATTCATTGTAAGAATTAATGTCTTTGGCAATAATCTTCAACATATAATCGTACTCTCCGGAAAGACTGATGATTTCCTGTACCTCGTCATACTTTCCGATGTGCTTCTCAAAAGTCTCCAATACTTTCTTGGATTGCTCCTTAAGACGCACATTACAATAGACGACAATATTCAGACCCAGTTTTTCACGGTTTAAAAGACCTACGTATTTTTCAATGATCCCCTGCTTCTCCAGTTGTTTGATCCTTTCATACGTTGGAGTAAAGGTAAGACCTATCTTTTCTGATATTTCCTTTACTGATAAGGTAGAGTCTTCCTGAATAATGCTGAGAATCATTTTGTCTTTTAAATCCATAGAACTGATTTGAGTTGTAACAAAAATATTAATTTTAAATGAGAATAAGGAAATCCCGAAGTTTTTAATTTATTTTAAACTTAATTTTTGCAGGTTCATAAATTTGTTGTATCTTTGCACCTAATGAATAAAAAAGCATTTATATCATTAGATTTACCGGGCGAAAGCGCCCTTTACGATATTTATTGTTATTAAGCGAAGATAGTTGTCTTCGCTTTTTTTATGCCCAAAAATAAGAATTATGTTTACGATTACAGAACTAAGCACCGAGAGAATCAACAGTATACTGACAGAAGCGCTGGCTTTTGCAAATGGTAAAACTGCCAAAATTGAAGGAGAAGTTTTTTGCTCAAACCTTTTCTTCGAAGACAGCACAAGAACGAAAACAAGTTTTGATCTTGCAGAAAGAAAACTGGGACTACAGGTTGTTCCTTTTGATGCCTCTCACAGTTCGGTAAACAAAGGAGAAAGCCTTTATGACACGGTGAAAACGATTGAAAGTATCGGAGTCAACTTAGTCGTGATCCGCGATAAGAAAGACAGATACTTTGAAGAATTAAAAAATATTAATATTCCCGTAATCAACGGAGGAGATGGAACGGGAAATCACCCTTCACAATGTATGCTGGATTTGCTGACCATCTATCAGGAATTCGGAACATTTGAAGGATTAAAGGTAGGAATTGTAGGAGACGTAAAACATAGCCGCGTAGCCAACTCTAATGCTGAAGCCTTAAGAAGACTGGGCGCTAAAGTATACTTCTCAGGACCGGAACAATGGTTTGATGAAGGGGCCCTGATCAACGGAACTTATATGTCAGTAGATGAATTGATCGGTGAAGTAGATGTTCTGATGCTGTTAAGAATCCAGCATGAAAGACATGATGCTGCCATGAGCTTTACCGCTTCAGAATATCATAAAAGATATGGCCTGACTAAAGAAAGGGAACACGTAATGAAAAAAGAAGCCATCATTATGCACCCGGCACCGATCAACAGAGGAGTGGAAATAGATTCAGACCTTGTAGAATGTGAAAGATCAAGAGTATTTAAACAAATGCAAAACGGAGTCTTCGCAAGAATGGCCATTTTAAAGGAGGCGTTAGAAAGCAAAGGTTATACTTTTAAATAAGATCCAAGTTAAAAGTAAAAAAGCAAAGAGCCTCGTAGAGGCGACCTGTTAATAGCCACAGGGTAAACCCCCTGGAAGATAATAATGACAATAGTTGTGTAAGCCTTGTAAGGGCGACCTATTAATAACCATGGGTGAAACCCTTGGGAAAAAGAAAAGCCTTGTAGAATCGACCTGTTAATAAAAAAATAGAAAATCTAAATAGAAAAAATGAAGAAAAAATTAATACTGGAGTCCGGTGAAGTGTTTCATGGAGAAGGTTTCGGAGCAGATTTGGAAACTGCAGGAGAAGTAGTTTTCAATACCGGAATGACAGGGTATCAGGAATTGATTTCTGACCCGTCTTACTGTGGTCAGATAGTTTGTATGACCTATCCGCTGATCGGAAATTATGGTATTAACCGTGATGATTATGAAAGTATCGAGCCGGCAATCAAAGGGCTTATCGTAAAAGAATTGTGCGATCTTCCTTCCAATTTCCGTACTCAGATCACTTTAGATGAATTGTTTAAAAAGAAAAACCTTTCAGGAATTTCAGGAATAGACACAAGAAGACTGACGAGAGTTCTTCGTAACCATGGAGTTGTGAAAGGAAAAATCGTGAATGCTGACGCTGATGAAGCAGCAGTTGCCACAGAACTGAAAGGAACAAGCTTCCCGACCAATCAGGTGGAAGAAGTTTCTACAAAAACACCTTATGCCAACCCAAACAGAGGTTTCAAAGTAGTGTTGGTAGACTTCGGGGCAAAACTGGGAATTATCAGAGAATTATCTCAAAGAAACTGTGATATCATCGTGGTTTCTCAGGATACTACAGCTGAAGAAATCTTATTGATGAACCCGGACGGAATCATGCTGTCAAACGGTCCTGGTGACCCGGAAGATGTACCACACGCTTTAGACATGATCAGAGGATTATTAGGAAAAGTTCCCATCTTCGGAATCTGTTTAGGGCACCAGTTAATCGGTCTTGCTTGTGGAGCAAAAACATTTAAACTGAAATTCGGACACAGAGGAGGAAACCATCCTGTACTGGATTTAGAGAAAAATACAGTAGCCATCACTTCCCAAAACCACGGATATGCAGTAGATCAGGAAAGTCTGAAAGGAACAGACCTTATCGAAACGCACATCGCTTTGAACGACAGAACCAACGAAGGATTAAAACACAAAATTCACCCTTGCTTCTCTGTTCAGTATCACCCGGAAGCGAGCCCTGGTCCTGAAGATGCAAACTACCTGTTTGATGAGTTCATTCAATTGATGGAGGATTTTAAAAAGTAAGATTCAAGAGTGGAGAACCAAGAATCAAGAGTCAAGACTTAAGATAAAAATATATGCACAACTTTGAAAATCTACTTTTCTGGCAGAAATCTATTGCATTGGCAAAAAATATATACATTATTTGTCAGGAGATCAGTAGTGATGAAAAGTATGGTTTAATCTCACAGATTAAAAGGTGTACTGTTTCTATTCCGTCTAATATTGCTGAAGGTTCTGGAAGAAATAGCAGTAAAGAGTTTAATCATTTTCTTGCTATTGCTTTAGGTTCTGCATTTGAACTACAAACTCAATTGATTTTGGTTAAAGAGTTAAATCTTTTACCAGAAGAAAAAGTAAACATCTTACTAAAGGAAGTTTCCGAAATTCAAAGAATGATTTATTCATTCAAAAATAAATTAAAATAAAGTCCGATAATCTTGGCTCCTGGCTCTAGAATCTTGACTCTAATAAAAAAAGAAAAATGGCAAAACGTACAGATATAAAAACAATTTTAGTAATCGGTTCAGGACCAATCATCATCGGTCAGGCAGCTGAATTTGATTACGCAGGAACGCAGGCTTGTCTGTCTTTGAAAGAAGAAGGCTACAAGGTAATTTTGATCAACTCAAACCCTGCAACAATCATGACAGATGTGGAAATCGCTGATAAAGTATATATCGAGCCGATTTCATTACAGTTTGTAAGCCACATCATCAGAAAAGAACGTCCGGATGCATTACTTCCAACGCTTGGAGGGCAGACGGGTCTGAATATGGCAGTTGAGTTGGAAAAATCAGGAATCCTTGAAGAATGCAAAGTAGAAGTATTGGGAACCAAGCTTTCTGCCATCAACAGAGCAGAAGACAGAGATCTTTTCCGTGAGTTGATGAGAGAACTGAACGAACCGGTTCCTGAATCTGATATCGTAAACACAGTAGAAGGAGCTCTTGCGTTTGCAGATAATATCGGATATCCGGTGATTGTTCGTCCTGCCTTTACCATGGGAGGTACAGGAGGAGGTATTGCCTCTACTGAAGCTGAATTGAAAGAAATTGCAGAATTGGGTCTTAAGCATAGCCCGGTGACACAGTGTCTTATCGAAAAATCAATTGCAGGTTTCAAAGAAATTGAATACGAAGTAATGCGTGATGCAAACGACAACGCCATTGTAGTTTGTAACATGGAAAATATAGACCCGGTAGGAGTTCACACCGGAGACTCTATCGTAGTAGCACCTTCTCAGACCCTTTCAGACAGAGAGTATCAGTTGTTGAGAAATGCTTCTTTAAAAATCATCAGAGCCTTAGGTATTGAGGGAGGATGTAACGTACAGTTGGCTTTGGATCCACACTCATTCGACTATTATATCATTGAGGTAAACCCAAGAGTTTCCCGTTCATCGGCACTAGCGAGTAAAGCAACAGGATATCCGATTGCAAAGATCGCTGCAAAAATTGCGGTAGGATTAACGCTTGATGAAATCATGAACCCGGTAACAGGAAAAACATATGCATGTTTTGAGCCGGCCCTTGATTACGTGGTAACAAAATTCCCAAGATTCCCATTCGATAAATTTGAAACGGCAGACAGAAGACTTTCTACTCAGATGAAGGCGACAGGAGAAGTAATGGCGATCGGAAGAAACCTTGAAGAATCTCTACAGAAAGCGATCCGTTCATTAGAAACAGGAATCAAGCATTTAGGATTAAAAACCAAGCAAGCTCAGGCTCTTACTGCTGAAGAAATCGAAAGAAGAATCAGAGTATGTGATGATGAGAGATTATTCATCATCGGAGATGCTTTAAGAAGAGGATACGACTGGGAACAGATTGTAGAATGGAGTAAAATCGACAAATTTTTTATCTGGAAACTTAAAAAACTGGTTGATTTCGAAAAAGTAATCGCTGAAAATAAATTTGATAAAGAAACATTAATTGAAGCGAAGAGACTAGGTTTCGCAGATATCAATATCGCAGTTCTTTGGGATGTAAAAGAACGTGAGGTGTTCAATTTCAGAAAAGAAAACGGAGTAATGCCTGTTTACAAAATGGTAGACACCTGCGCCGCAGAATTTGAAAGTGAAACTCCATACTTCTACGGTACTTACGAAGAAGAAAATGAAAGTGTGGTTTCTGATAAAGAAAAGATCATCGTATTGGGTTCAGGACCTATCAGAATCGGACAAGGGGTGGAATTCGACTACGCTACTGTTCACTCTGTTTGGGCAATTAAAGAAATGGGGTACGAAGCGATCATCATCAACAACAACCCTGAAACAGTTTCTACAGACTTCTCAATCTCTGATAAACTATACTTCGAGCCTTTGACAGAAGAAGATGTAATGAACATTATCGAGCTTGAAAAACCAAAAGGAGTAGTCGTACAGTTTGGAGGACAGACTGCGATCAACCTTGCAGATAAATTAGCCTCTCACGGAGTACAGATCTTAGGAACTTCATTAGAAGACCTTGACAGAGCTGAAAACAGAGATAAATTTGAAAAAGCACTTCAGGAAATGGGAATTCCTCAACCAAAAGGAAGAACATCCACTTCAAAAGAAGAAGCCATTAAAATTGCCAACGAAATCGGATACCCGGTATTGGTACGTCCGAGTTACGTTCTGGGAGGTAGAGCAATGGAAATTGTATATGCAGAAGCAGAACTGGCTTACTATATGGAGCATGCAGTAGACGCAAGCCCTGAACACCCTGTTTTGGTTGACAAATACATGGTAGGAAAAGAAATCGAAGTAGATGCGATATGCGACGGTGAAACAGTGGTAATTCCAGGAATTATGGAACATATCGAAAGAGCGGGAGTTCACTCCGGAGACTCTATCGCGGTATATCCGCCACAGAATATCTCCCAAAGCGAAATCGACACTTTGGTAGACTATACAAAGAGATTGGCAAAAGGGCTGAATGTAATCGGATTGATGAACATCCAGTACGTTCTTTTCGAAGGAAATGTATATGTCATCGAAGTAAACCCACGTTCTTCAAGAACAGTTCCTTTCTTATCTAAAATCACTGAAGTTCCTATGGCTAACCTTGCTACAAAAGCAATTTTAGGACAAAAGCTGAAAGATCTTGGATACGAACACGGACTGGTACCCAACAAAGAAGGCGTATTTGTGAAAGTTCCTGTGTTCTCTTTCTCTAAACTAACGAAGGTTGACATCTCTTTAGGCCCAGAAATGAAATCTACAGGAGAGGTTATGGGGAAAGATACAACACTTGAAAAGGCCCTTTACAAAGGATTGGTAGCAGCAGGAAGAAAAGTTCCGATGCACGGATCGATCTTGTTCACAGTGGCAGACAAACATAAAGAAGAAGCAGCTGATCTGGCAGCAAGATTCCATGAAGTAGGATTCAGAATCTGGGCAACGGAAGGAACAGCAAAATTCTTCGAAGAAAAAGGAATTCCTTGCAAAATAGGATACAAAATCGGAGAAGAAGATGTAAATCTTATCGACCTGATCCAGAAAGGGAAAGTTCAGTACGTTGTAAATACTACCACAAAAGGTAAACAAGCTGAAAGAGACGGATTCCAGATCAGAAGAATGAGTGTGGAAAACGGTGTTCCTTGTTTAACATCAATGGATACAGTAGAAGCCATCCTGAAAGTAATCGAAAGCATGAGCTTCAAAATGGAGACGATGTAATTTCGAAAAATAAAAATTCCAAATCCCGTAAGTTTTTCTTGCGGGATTTTTTTATGTAAATAATTGAGATCTAAAGATTTTGTTTTGCTTAAAAGTTTTTAAATTAGTCAGGGAAATTCATTCAGGTTAACGAATGTTGAATTTAGTGTGTAGATTGATTTTCAGATTTAACAATACCATATCCAGGTTAAAACCTTTGAAAACAAAATATGCTTTCAGCCAAACTGAAAGTCGAGTTGATTGCTCACCTATCGAATAATTGTTGGTGTAATTCTCAATTACTTCTTTAAAGTAAAGTAATATGAACTTCAAAATGGAGACGATCTAAATGGACATTTTGGAAAATGCCGTTTCTAAATAAATTTCCAACTTAAACCTAACGGGTTTCGAAAATCTGTTAGGTTTAAGTCAATAAATACCACAAAAGGGTGATTGACCGGTAATCTTTTATCTAGTATTTTTGAACAGTTAAAGTTGCAATATATTTTAATAAACAGTGTCCTAATTACAATCGGAAGAGCCGAACACCGTATCAAAAAGTAGGCATCCAAAAAATAATTTTATGTGTAGTTGCGAAGTTGTATCTCAAAGTGGCAATTATTTTAATGTGAATTGTCAAGGCCCCAATGGAAACCGGTTTTATTCGGTTCAGGCATCTAATAAAATAGAAGCTTTACAGATTGCTCGGGATCTTTGTACCAATGAAGTTTCTGCAGAGCAGGTTACTGAAAGGATTTCTGATGTTGAGTCTGAAGGATTAAAAAAATACTCGGAAGATTTAAGTAACTTAACTGATGAATATAAACCATTATTTACCAATTGTATCATAAATAAAGAAGGTAAATGCGGGGATTATGGTTTTGGTAGTGTAGATTATCTCGTAAATTCCAGTGGAACACAAAAATATAGAGTTTTGGTACGAACAGTTGGTAACTATGGAAGTGTAGTACCCAAAGACGATGTCTATATTGTTGATCCATGGAGCCGAATTAAACTTGGTTGTGATCAAGTTCCTGGCTCAACTCCTACAATACGGCTAACCCGAATGATTGTCGGAGAAGTAGCTATATAAACTGTTGAGTAGTAAACATGCTAAGAGATTATCCAAACTAAGTTTTGATAAGAAGTCCCGTAAGTAAGATTTATGGGATTTTTTATTTGATTAAAAACAGTATTATTTTTTTGCTGAATTATTTATAAATTAGAGCGTTATAAACCAGCCCGGTAAAACTACTTAAAAACTGATAAAATTTCACCAAATTAAAAACAACCATGGCAGAATATTATGCAAAATCAAAAAACACTTTATCTTTTGAAGTCACGCGCAGCGAGCAATTAGTCGGCAAATTGTCTTACGAAAGCTGGTTTACATTCAATGCTGTTATAGAAATTGCAAATTCACAGTATCAGGTTGAGCCGAAGGGATTTTGGGGAACAACAATTGAATTAAAGGAAGGAGAAAAAGTTCTTTTAAAGTTCAGGATGAACTGGAACGGGGAAATTGTGGTCCAGACTTATTTTAACGGAATAAAGCAGGGCTATCTTTTTAAACACCGTGGTATTTTTAAAGACTCCTTTGTTCTTACCGATCAGGAAGGAATTGAATTGATGGTCATCAAGCCTCATCTTCAATGGAATATTATGAATTATGAGTATAACTTCACAACTTCCGATGCTTTTGAAACCTTTCCGGATAAAGAAATCGTATTGATCAACGCTTTGCATTGTGCCAATTATTATATGTCGATGATGATGCCTGCGGTTATTTAATCATGTTGGTCAGCAGAAACTAAAATAGACCTCAATCATATAAATTCCGGAAAAGAACTTGCTTAAGTTTGGGCTAAAGCCGATGAATGTTTACAAATTAAAAAACGGGCTAAAGCCCGTTCCAATTGATATTATTTGAGTGATGCACAAAGATGTTCTTTTAATGTACCCTTCTTTCTATCTTAGTGCCTGTTATCACAATTAACTGTGAAATCTTTCTCATTCCTATTTAAAAAACTGATGCTGGGGCAGCCGAAATAAGGAGCAATAAAACCAAAGAATACAGGTGGTTTTCCCTTAAAGAGATAACCTGTCCATTGAAGGGTATTGGCACCATCGGTATCGATTCCGTTAAGAGGAGCTAGTTCTGCATCCATGCCTGCTGTTGTAATGGTTTTTTCAAATATTTTTTCGTTACGATCATTCACAACTACCAGTTGGCGTTCACCGACCATACCATCTATCAGATAGTTTCGCAGATAATAGGTGAAATTCTCATAGGTTGCCTGGTAGCTTTGGGCTACCTTAAGTTTCGAATGGCTAAAGTATTTTTCGGAAGCAGCCGCATCTGTTTTTTTCCATTTGATGGCTTGCATCTTATTTTCGATGAAAGGGTTTTTATTCCCGAAATAAGCTATTGCATTCTCATATTTGCTTCCGATGTCCTGTGGTTTTTGAGCTTCAATCTGAAATCCGACCATGTACGAGCTCGGATCCGCTTCTTCTCCCTCCATCGAATAAAAATCTAAATAGGCAACCGCCTTCAGTTTGTTTAATGGGACCTTCTGCAATGTATTGAACTGATAATTATAAAGATATAGAGAGTCGTTCTCAGTAAGCTTGAGACCGTCTAACATTTTTTTCCTGTGCTGAGGATCAAGTTCAATATAACGCATCTCATCAGGAGAAACATTTTTTTTGTTTTTAAAGGCTTCTTCCTGTATCGGCTGTGGATCTTTGTAGATGTCTGATACGGAAACAAATACATCTAATAATACATCCTTTTGCCCCGAAGAACTGATTGTGATATTATAAATAGTAAAATCTTTATAATCAAATTTTTCTTCCGCAGCTTTTGTAGTCTTTACCGAATCATTTGAAGTGGTAACTACTGTTTCCGCCGTTTTTTTCTCATCCTTTTTGCAGCTGATAACCGCTAGTTGCGAAAATAAAAGCGCAAAACCAATCGTAATTTTCTTCTTCATAAGTTGTATTCCTAATGTTTAATTTATTTTGTAATATGGTTCTGAATAGTATCTGCTGGGTTTAATATAAGCCGTTTTTCTCTCTGCATCAAAGATCCAGACGAATCGACGAAGCATGTCGGCCCCGAAGTAGCTTACATTTTGGGTTTTGAGTTCTCCCGCAAAAAAACCGACCGATATATTTTTGAAGACAAAATCTCCCAGCTTAAAGAAGGGAAGAATGGCCTGTTTGGTAATAATACTTTGTCCGGCAGAGTTTTTCAAAGTTTTTTCCCCGATCACTTTCAGTTTTTTGTCAAGCTCTTTTTCCTCTGCAAAATCATTGCTGTAGAGTATTCCTCCTGAATATCCTGATTGCAGTGCAAAATATCCTTCCTGTTGTTGATGCCCGTCAACAACATTATCTGCCACGATATAGAACGCATCATGATCATAAAAAACAGGAACCGGCTGATATCCTTTCACATCAGGTAACGTATCATAAACCACAAATTGGTTATTATCGTAATCAATTTTAAAAGATTTTCCCTCAAAAAGGGCTGTTCCTATCTTTCCGTCTGCCCCTTGTCCTGCCAATTGATTATCAGTAAAACGAATGTTTTGTACAGATAATTTTCCAAGTTCAACCGTATTTCCATCACTGATTTCATCTTTGTTGAAAATGATGTGATCCGTTTTTCGTTGTTTTTCAGGAGAGATTGCTCCATCTTTCATGGCAATCTGAAACATCAGATCCAGTGAATCCTTTTTATTGACCAGGGTTTTTAGAATGATATTGTTACTTTTTGTGATCCTGAAGGGGATCGTCTGCTGGGCATTTATACCGAGAAATGCGGCCGAAAGTAAAACTAGGAGACTTGTTTTTTTGAGCATTATTGGGTGATTAGTGTATTAAAACCTTAAAATTACCCATTATCTTTGGAAAAGCAAATAATATAACAAAATGGTTGAAAAAAACGTTGAAAATTACTTCGGAAACTATTTTTATAAAAATCGTAGCTGATGCTTCGGATTGCTGGTCTATCATAATAAATGGTATACTGTACAGGCAAAAAAGTTATAAAAACTGTTTAAAGCGGAAAATGATTTTCAAAAATTGACTACTTTTAAACTAATGAAAATCATCCATCAAAAAACGATACAAACTCCGCTGGGAGATATGATTGCCTGTGCAGTTGATGAGGGAATATGCCTGCTTGAGTTTACGGACAGGAAGAATATTGAAAAGCAGTTAAAATCTCTTTCAAAAACTTTACAGGCCGACATTACAGAAAAAGATCACCCTCATTTTGTACAGCTGGAAGAAGAACTGAAAGAATATTTCGATGGGAAAAGGAATCGTTTTGAAGTTCCTCTACATACTACCGGAACCGAATTTCAGGAGAAAGTCTGGCAGCTGCTCCGGGAAATTCCTATGGGAGAGATAAGAACCTATAAACAGCAATCTGAGTTTTTGGGTAACCCAAAAGCAATCCGTGCTGTCGGAACGGCCAACGGAATCAATAAAATTGCTATTTTGATCCCATGTCACCGCGTGATAGGGTCTAATGGCGAGCTGATAGGATATGCAGGAGGAATCTGGAGAAAGCAAAAATTATTGGAACTAGAGAAAGCTATTTTATTTTGATTTTTGTAATTTTAAGCAAAAATTTACACGTGAAAAAGTTATTAGCAGCAATTTGCATATCAGTTTCAGCATTCAGCTTTGCACAGGATTACTCCGTACCTGCAGCAAGTCCACGCCAGAAAGTGGAACAGCAGTTTTCGATGTCTAAAATCTCTATCGACTACGGTAGACCCGGAGTGAAAGGACGTAAAATATTTGGAGACCTTGTTCCTTATGGTCAGGTTTGGAGAGCAGGAGCTAACTCTTCCACAAAAATCACATTTGGCCAGGCCGTGAATTTTGGCGGAAAGACAGTTCCGGCAGGAACTTACGGATTATTCATCGTTCCTACAGAAAAAGAATGGAAAGTGATCTTGAATAAAGATTTCCAGCAATGGGGAGCGTATACCTATGACCCTAAACAGGATGTTGTAGATGTTACCGTACCGGTGAGCAAATTAGCCGACAAACAGGAATGGTTTGAAATTACCCTGAATCCTACAGACGAAAATTCCGGAAACCTAGTGATCAAATGGGATATGGCACAGGCAGAAGTTCCATTGAAGCCAAATAAATTGGATACCGTTATTAAGATTTCTGATAAACTGAAAGAAATCAAGAAAATAGAATCAGATTCTACTAAAAAAAGCTAAATAATGAATTTTTCTATTCAGCCTGTTTTAGAGAATGATAAATTTCAATTAATCCCCTTACAGCAAGGGGATTTTGAATCATTATACGAAGTAGCTTCCGATCCGAAAGTCTGGGAACAGCATCCCAATAAAGATCGGTATAAAAGAGAGGTCTTTGAAAGTTTTTTTCAGGGAGCGATGGAAAGTAAAGGGGCTTTTAAGATTATTGATAAAGCAACCGGAGACGTATTGGGAAGCAGTCGCTACTATAACTTCGATGAAAATGACAGCCATATTTTTATAGGATATACTTTTTATGGAACAAAATCCTGGGGAAAAGGAATCAATCCGCAGGTGAAAAAACTGATGCTGGATTATATCTTTCAGTTTGTCGATAAAGTTCATTTTCACATCGGGAAAGAAAATTTCCGCTCGCAAACAGCCCTGGAAAGGTTGGGAGGAAAAAAAATTGCCGAAGAAGAAGTCGCTTATTTTGCAGAACCTACCCGGACTAATTTTGTCTACGAAATAAAAAAGGAAGATTGGAATGAAAAAATATAAAATTCAGCAATCTCCATTTATAGTTCCCACCACCGATGGAAAACTGATTGAAGAGCACTGGGGGAATTCCACCGGAAATGCTAATGTTTCTATTGCCCATATGGTAGCACCTCCCGATTGGAGCGAGCCTCACCAGACTCCTGAGTTTGATGAATTCACTTATATTATTTCAGGAAAAAAGCAATTTGAAATAGACGGAGAAATAGTTGTTCTTGAAAAAGGCCAAAGTATATGGATTGAAAAAGGAACAAGAATAAGGTACAGTAACCCGTTTGCAGAACCCTGTGAATACCTTGCCATCTGTCTTCCTGCCTTTTCTATGGAGTTGGTTAACAGGGAAGTGGAAGGAGTAGATTAACTAAAAGAATACAAAAGATCGGATCTGAAAACCGGTAAAACCCGTCTTTTATAAAAAATAGCCATCAGCAGTGAAATGATGGAATGATAAAAAGCAATCTCAAAGCTGAGGTTGCTTTTTTATTTGAATGCCGATAAATACTATGTTTTTTAGCAAAATTAGTGCATGTGGTATATAATTATTTTGTAAGTTCGCGCACTTAAAATTTAGCTTAAAAAAATTTATGAAAAACAATCTATCAATTGTGTTATTACTTGGGATTTCGCTTTCTGCAACTTCATGCGCAACCATTTTTACAGGCTCTAAAGATGCTATATCTTTTTCTTCTGCTCCCGAAGGCGCAAAAGTGATTCATAAGGGAATCGAAAAGTGTGTGACACCATGTACTGCTGATATCTCCAGATCATTGAGCAGGCAAACGGTCACCTTTGAAAAAGAAGGCTTTGTTACCAAAGAGGTAAAGCTTACAAAGACCTTTAATCCGGTAACGCTATTAAATATTCTTTTTGGTGGGGCAATAGGAGTCGGAATTGATGCAGCCACAGGCTCGCTTACCAAATATTCACCTAAAAAATATAATGTTGAGATGGAGGCTCAGCCGGCATCTATTCAGTAAAAATAAAAGAAGGCAAATTCGCTGGGTGCTGAATTTGCCTTTTTACATTTTGAGTGCGGTTATTTCAGGGTGTTTACCTTCGAGGCATCATTGCTTATTTCAGGATTTCCTTTAAAAATAATAAAGTATGATTCCATGCTCTTTTAGCCATAACTTCATTATAGTCGGGAGATTTAGGATCTGTAAAAGTATGTTTTGAATGGGCATACGTAATGATCTGCCAGTCGGCATTACCTTCATTCATTTCTTTGATGAGGTTGTCGTAATCCTGCTATGAGACACTTTTGTCATCGGCTGGATTTTCCACTAAAATTTTAGCGTTCAGTTTCTCGTTTTTCCTTGTCTGGTCTTTCCCCAGGCTACCGTGGATGGAAACAACGCCTACAACGGGAAGTCCGCCTCTGGCAGATTCCAGAGCTCCTGTACCACCAAAACAATATCCGATGACTGCTGTCTTGTCAGCTATTGCTCCGTTTTTCTTTAGCTGCTCCAATGCCAGGGAGATCCTTTTCTGGTATTCCTGATAATTTTGCTTGTAATACCCTGAAGTTTTCGCGGCAGAATCATTGTCGGCAGGGATTTTTCCTTCCCCGTAAATGTCAGCAATAAAGGCAATGTATCCTTGTTTTTCGAGCTCTACAGCTGCCGTTTTTGCTTCCTCATCAATTCCTTTCCAGGCCGGAAGAATCAACACTCCCGGAAGCTTTTTGCCTGCATTGGAAGTGATTAAACCATTTAATTTTTGTGCGCCGTCCTGATAGGAAACGGTCTTAAGTTTTTGACCGAAAACTGTTCCTGAGGCCATAAGAATTGCGGTTAATAAAATTGAACGTATCATATTTTTTATTTTGTGTTGGGTTTTGCAACTTTCTTTAGTATCTGGATCAAGTTGAGCGGTATTGTTTTTTTATTGCGGAGCTTATTAATTGACTTCACAGTAACGGAAAAAAAATATCTGATCAACAAAAAATCCTCAACTAAATTAATGAAAAATAATGTAATTGAGGATCTTACTATTTTGCGAAAAATACATTAAATTTTTATCCCAAGATCTGTCAGTTCCTTTTCCAGATCAGTATCGGGCAGAACATGAATGGTATTAAAACCTAATGACTCTGCCATCTCGATATTTTTTTGATTGTCGTCTATAAATACCGATTCTTCAGCTTTTATCTGGTATCTTTCCAATAAGACATGCCAGATTTTCGGATCAGGTTTAATGAGTTTTTCTGTTCCTGAAACCACTATCTTTCCGTCAAACAATTGAAAAAAATCATAATTTTCCAGAGCATAGGGAAACGTTTCTTCAGACCAGTTGGTTAATCCGAATAAGTGATAATCTGTTTTTCTGAGTTTCCTCAGGACTTCCACATTTTGAGGGATATCACTTTTTAGCATCACGGTCCAGTTGTCATAGAAAGCTCTGATCTCTTTTTCCCACTCAGGAAATTTCTTTACCTGGATTTCGGTTCCTTCCGCTAGGCTTCTTCCCCGGTCCTGTTCGATATTCCATTCGTCCTGGGCAATATTTTCCAGGAAATATTCCATTTTTTCATCATCATTAAAGTAGTCTTTAAAGAAATATCTGGGGTTCCAATCCATCAGAACGCCTCCGAAATCGAAAATGATGTTTTTTATATTCATAATAATTAATATTGTTGTGAGTTACTGCTATTTTTTATGAACCACCCCGTCAAAAATTTTGTAAATTTTCGCCACCCCTCCAGAGGAGGGGAATGATCACGTCTTCAGTTGTAATCGTTGTGAAAACGGAAGTGATTTTATTTTTTATTTATTCCGGTCTGTAAAACTGATACTGTCCGTCTTCATAATAAGCATTGATATGCTGAAGTCCATTGGTAAGAATAATTTCCTTTGCTCCGATGATGGAGTTGTACCGGGCGGTCTGTTCAAATGTTTTCTCTGTCAGTTTGATATGGGGAGCTTTGCATTCAATCAGAATGACAGGTTCGGCTTTCTCCGTGATCAGAAGGTCAACTCTCTTTGTCAGTCCGTTTAAAACAATTTTTTTTTCGGTGATCAGTGCCGATGCAGAGTAGGATTTTACCGTAAGATAATAGTGTATCCAGTGTTGTCTTACCCATTCTTCAGGCGTGAGCAGAAGATAAGTTTTACGAACCAAATCATAAATAAAAAACTTATCTTTGTCTTTCTTGAATTTAAAATCAAAAGTTTCCTGAAAATTCAGTTTTGGAAGTTCCATTAATAAGATGAAAGAATTAGATTTAATCCTCAAAAATATTAAAAATAAAGAAGTTTTACCGATTTATTTTTTTCACGGAGATGAACCTTACTTTATTGATATCGCTGTAAAAGCCCTTGAGCACAACTTTCTGGAAGAAGATGAAAAAGCCTTCAACCAGACCGTTACCTATGGAAAAGATACCTCATACCAGGAGGTTCTTTCACTGGCAAGGCAGTTTCCGATGATGGGGGATAAGCAGGTGATCATTGTGAAAGAAGCACAGGATCTTAAGTTCAATGAAGAGGAAAACAGGATTCTGGAATCTTATGTAGAAAACCCTGTACCTTCCACGGTACTTGTTTTTGCCCATAAACATAAAAAACTGGACAGCAGAAAAAAAGCCGCCAAATCTCTGGATAAAGCCAAAGCATTATTTCTTAGCGAATCTGTAAAGGATAATAACCTGCCGAAATGGATTGCTGATGAATGTACTAAACTTGGCATCAAAACGGCACCTAATATTTCCCATCTTTTAGCAGAATACCTTGGCAATGATCTTTCCAGAATTGCTAATGAACTGAATAAGCTGAAAATTATTCTTAAAGAAGGGGAGGTTCTTGACGGTGCCATTGTAGAAAATCATATAGGAATCAGTAAAGAATACAATGTTTTTGAACTTCAAAAAGCATTGGGAACAAAAAATGCCAATGCCGCCTTTAAAATTGCCCATTTTATGGGTAAGAACCCCAAAAACAATCCGTTTGTGATGATGTTGGCAAGCCTTTACAATTACTTTTCAAATGTTATTATTTATCAGACCATGGCCGGGCAGCCGCCACAGGTTATTGCTTCCCAAATGGGCTTGAATCCTTATTTTATAAAGGATTATGCAGAAAGTGCCAGATTATATCCTTTAAAACATGCGACAAGGGTCATTTCTATCTTACGGGAGTTTGATATGAAAGGAAAAGGACTTGGCGCAGTGAATATGAGCGAAGCAGAATTGATTAAAGAGCTGGTATATAAGATCATTAATGTGGACAAGATTAAAATGAAAGTTTAATTGAAGTGGAAAATGGAGAATTGAAAGTTGAAAATGACTAGGAGATGGGATAGAGTATAGGGCTGTGTAAACAACATTTTGATCTCTTATACTTTGAGCGCTAGGCTTTTAATTTTCGCATATAAAACTCAATTGAGAATTCGCATATCTCTTATTGACAAGTATCATTAAAATAACTTTAAAAAGCAATTAAAAATTACGAAATTAGCAGTCTTAATTTAATTAAATCTTTTTTCGAACAAGTACATTATGGAGCAAAACATTTTAGATTGTGTGATCGTTGGATCTGGGCCTTCTGGTTTCACAGCTGCCATCTATGCAGCAAGAGCAGACTTAAAACCTGAGCTATATACAGGTTTGGAGCCGGGCGGACAATTAACTACCACTACTGAAGTAGATAACTTCCCAGGATATCCGGCAGGAATTACAGGTCCAGAAATGATGATGGATCTGCAAAAACAAGCAGAAAGATTTGATACCAAAGTTCATTACGAGATGATCACTAAAGCCGAGTTTTCCAAAGAAGTCGGCGGTGTTCATAAACTATATGCAGGAAACAAAGAAATTTTAGCAAAATCTGTCATTATTTCTACGGGAGCTACAGCAAAGTATCTTGGGCTTGATGACGAAAAGAAATATGCAGGAGGAGGCGTTTCAGCCTGTGCGACATGCGACGGGTTTTTCTACAGAGGAAAAGATGTTGTCGTTGTAGGGGCAGGAGATACGGCAGCTGAAGAGGCTACTTATCTTGCAAAATTATGCAGAAAGGTAACGTTATTAGTAAGAAAAGATGTGTTCAGAGCTTCAAAAGCGATGGTACACAGGGTAGAAAATACTCCGAATATTGAAGTGAAATTCCACCACGAGTTAATTGCTATTGAAGGAGAAAACAGCTTGGTAGAAAGAGCCGTAGTGATCAACAACCAAACTCAGGAAACTTCTAAGATCGATGTTGAAGGGATTTTCATTGCTATCGGTCACAAACCGAATACAGATATCTTCGCAGGCCAGGTAGATCTTGACGAAAACGGATATATCTTGACTGAAAAAGGTTCTTCAAGAACGAATCTTCCGGGAGTTTTCGCGGCAGGAGATGTTCAGGATCATATCTACAGACAGGCTATTACCGCTGCAGGAAGCGGGTGTATGGCTGCAATGGATGCAGAAAAATATCTGGCTGAATTACACTAATATTCAGCTTCTAATCATACAAAGCGTACCATAGGGTACGCTTTTTTGTTTTCCTGTACTCACAATAAAGAAACGTGGAGACCGCTTTTTTTGCCACGAATGCACGAATAATTAAAAGGATTCGTGCATTCGTGGCCTTTTAAAATTATACCTTTAATAAGCAAAAGCAAAAACAGCTTCCATTGAAACTGTTTTTTATGTGTATCACGGCAAGATTATCCCCTTTTTATCTTTATACCTAAAGGAAAATCTCTAAATTTAGCACCCTAATCTAAAATAATATGGAAACAAAAATCATCAAAATAACACACGTTACCGGAACCTACATCATTGAAGCTCCCCAGGGGAAACTAAACGACCTGAAAACCCAACTGGACAAATGCCTGAACGATGAGCAGGGTGCTATTGTTGTAAAGGGAGATAATGGGGATCAGTTTGTGTATCCGTCTGATCTTTTAAAAAACAGCTTCATTAAAATAGTAGACCGCGAATAGGATAGGACCCTCAACAATACTTCTCTTTTCTGGACAGCAACAATTCATGGAATTTCTGATGGGTATTTTCCCACGAAATTCTTGTCCAAAATCACTCCGGCCTGTTATGAACGGTCGCCAGATACTTGCAATACCGTCTCTAATGGGTTTATGGACGGTCTACAGGCACTTCGGAGCAGGTAGTATGCCCTTGGTGAAGACGCTTTATTCCCTTGGGTAAGGGGGTATCGGGGCTTATAGTACGGCCTCCCGACCGTTGTGAAAGTGGCTGTAGAGGCTTTAGGATTCCTTAAAGGGGCTTTGGATGGGTATATAATAGAAAACGGCTTCCAACGGAAGCCGTTTCTGTATATTCTTGATATTCTTGAAAAGATTATTTCTTTTTAAGCTTAGCATTTTCTGCTTTTAAAATCTCAATTTGTTCTTTCAGAAGCTTAATATACTCTTGCTGGCTTTCCAGCAAATATTCAGGTATATTGCAATATTGATTATAATTACCAGACTGATTACTGGTGTTAGAGCTGCTATCATTGAAAGTCAGATTCTGTACAACTGTTGCTGCTCTTTCTTCTTTAATATCTTCTACAGAAACATCTAATGCATGAGCCAGTTTTTCCCACTCGTCATCGTATATTCTCACGTCACCACTTTCTTTTCTGCCGTAGTTGGAGACATCAGTTGCAATAATATCAGCAATCTGCTGCTGTGTAAGGCCTTTCTGCTTTCTTATAGTTCTTAGCTTTTCCATTGTCATAGGATACCTGTGTTTTTACAAATGTAGTGAAAAATATGTGTGTTTGTAAATACAGCCGGAAAGGTTTTGCATTACCGTAAACCTTAGTGTTTATGTAGAAATATTGTAGATATCTGTAAGTAAAACGATGGGTATTGATTTAAAATTTTAATCGATCTTGTAGGAAGTATATGGAAGTCGTGGAGTATTTTTTATCATTCATATCATTGGCAGTACTGCTTTAGCCTACGGCCAATACGGGGTTTAGCCTTTTTAAATGAAAAATAATTCCCTTGATTTCTAGTCTATTATTAAGTTTTGTTAAAATTTGTTCCGCAAAAGTTTTGCAGAAATTAAAAATCGTTCTATATTTGCACCACTGAAAACAACGATACAATCGGAGTTTAAGGAGAGTTGGCAGAGTGGTCGATTGCGGCAGTCTTGAAAACTGTTGACTGTAACAGGTCCGGGGGTTCGAATCCCTCACTCTCCGCTGAGAGGGTCTTCATCAAGAAGACCCTCTTTTTTTTCGTATATAAGAAATCCTTTTCGGATCAGATGCCAACTTGGAGGCTACGCAAAAAGCTTGGTTAATCTGGAAATAAAAAATGTTCTATCTTTTATCCTCTAAGAGGAAAAAGTTCTATCCTTTACTCCTATAAGTTACATTCTGAAGCTTCACAAAACGCAAAAGCAAGATGCGATTCCTTATTGAGAAGGGAGCTATGAAAGCGACAAAGTCGCTGATGAGGCTTTATGGATGTGCATGCGCTTGGAAAGGATCTATGAAGTTGGTTCCAATCTTTGCTTGCTCAAAATATCTATTTTAAATAATATAGTTATAAATATTCTACATTTCCCAGTTTTCGACACTGATCCATACCTGTAACACATCAAGAGTCTAAAAACGGTTCAGAATTATAAATTGGAACGCAGTTTTGTTTTTAAATGACTTGTTTTCATGTCGTTGTGGTGTTTTTGTTTAATAGGTTCACATTTATCATGTGGAACATTTCAGGCCTTCTCCAAGTATAATTTTGTATTATAAGTATTTCCATGACGAATGCAAAAAAAACTCTTGATGTATCAAAATCCATTTCGGGCCTTCGTTGTACATCGAAAGGAAAACTTATAAAGGAAGTTGTTAATTTTTTAAAAAAATAAGTTCAATGAAAACATGTATGATTTTGTTACTGACGCTGCCTGGCTATTTTCAACCCCATATTGCAACACCCACCGATAAAGAATATCTGCATTATTCTATTATAAAAGATGATAAAACCATCGGTAATATCCATGTGGAACGTTCTTTGAAAAACGGTATCACTGAATATGTTTTCGAATCGCGGGCTAAAGTAAGAATTCTCTACAATATTGAGATTTACGACAAAATGGGTGTCACTTTTAAACAAAATATTCTACAACAGGCAAAGCTTTACCGCACAATGAACGGGAGGCTAAAAGTGAACAATACCGCCACCCGGAATGGGCATTTTTATGATCTTTCGGATAAAAATGGCGCCAATGGCCTTCTAAAACAGTCTGTTTTCTGCACTACTGCAAGTCTCTATTTTAACGAGCCGGGAAATGTAAAATCTGTTTTTTCGGAAAGATTCCAGAAAATGATCCCTCTTCAGAAGATTGATTCCAGAAAATACAGAATCGATCTGCCGAACGGAAATACTACTACTTATACCTACAACAGCGGAATTTGCACTTTGGTTGAAGCTGATACGGACTTTGCAAAACTAAAATTTGTTTTAAATATGAATTCTAACAAAAACCCGTAGTATCAATCACAATCCACCTGGCTTTTTTAGTTGATTTTTTAAAATGCCCGGCAGTAATCCCTTTCAGTCTGCAAAAGAGCATTAGAATCCATCATACTGTACAAAATCTGGAAAACCAAATCAAAATATACAGCTATTTATTATTTATTTTTTTTCAGAATAATGAATTTTATGATTCCAACATGCTCCTAGGGCCAATCCTTTTTACTTCTCATTTGAAAAAATCTATTCTGTAAGGTTATTCAATAATCCTTCCTATATTTGTTCAAAATTACACAACATGAAAAAAAGGTGGTGCTCATTCAGGAGAATGAAGTGATCCTGGATATAATGGATGAAGTGCTTGAGGATGGGGGTTTTGATGTAACGCCGTCTTTGACGACTGAACCCATTGAAAATATCGAAGACATTGATCCCGATGTAGTCATCGTAGACGATCACATCAAAGGAGATAAAAAAGGATCAGAAGTCATCAGGGAGCTTAAATCTGATCCGGATACAGAAGATGTTTCTTCCGTTCTCACCTCTACGGCCCATAATATTGAGAAAACTGCAAAAGACTGTCTGGCCGACGATTTTATTCAAAAACCTTTTGATATAGACCATATGATTGATGTGGTAAAGAAAAATGCCGAATAAACACTTACAAAACAAGACCAAAGGGATTGTCTTTTGTGTACAATAGAAAAAATACTTCAGGCAGGTCTCTTATTTTTCGATGACAAAAGCTTCCAGTTCCACCATTTTATGATCCCTGAATCGCCATATATCACAATAAGAATAGTCCCTCATTTTTCCTCCAGTATCTTTCATACTTATCTGGCCTGTAGCGATTACATAATGCTTTTCAGCAACTATTTTGTTTACAAAAAACTTGGGGGGCTCCAAATAAGTCCGGGCCATATATTCTCGTACGGCTTCCTTTCCGGTGAGGGTCTGGTCTCCTACAAAAATCCATGTCACATCATCCGAACAAAAAGATAAAAAACCTTCGTAATCTCCTTTTGTAATGGCAGAATTTGCGCTTTCAAGAATTTCTTTATTTTGTGTACTCATGGCATCGGATAGTTTATGCAGGTAAGGGGTAGATGTATCGTGATCACAGATACAAAAAAGCCTTATAATCAGAGATCATAAGGCCCTAAAATTTTTAACTCAATATATCACACGGTGCTATACACAACACCCACGGACATCTTTTGATTCCCGGAGGAGGGCAACATGCTTCGGAGCAGCCTGCCGGTGCTCCACCATTGACCTTCTTCAGCTGGTCCCTGGAAATTTTCTTGTAATTTTTCATAAGGCAGCATGTAGATTAAGGCTGGTTTCCACCACCACATCCGTCGAATGGCATACATTGCCATTTGCCGCCGATCATACAAATCTGGCCACCAGGACAGTTGATTCCTCCTTTGATTGATTTTAACTCTTGTCTTTCGATTTTCTTTAAATTTTTCATAATATTTAGGTTTAGTACTTTTCGAAATTAATCAATTTTTCCTAACTAAAGTATAATTATTATAAAATATTTATTGTGAAATGATTTTATTATTTTGTATTCCTCTTTAAATACCTGAAATAAAGCAGAATGTAATAAATATGATCTCATCTTTGAATACTGTTGTAATGAAAGCTATAACACTTTCTTTTCTTTCTGTAAATCTTGTCCTGTGACAAGTTTATTTTTCTGAAAACCAGGTAATTTTGAATAAAAGTTTTAATAAACCAAATCTACACCCATTATGAAAAATATTCTGACAACAGCATTGCTGATCTTGATTGTCTTTTTTACAGGATCAGCATTCTACGCACAAAAACTGAAACCTTCTGAAAGCGGATATGCCGCTGTAAACGGAACCAAAACCTATTATGAGGTCTATGGACAAGGCCGGCCGGTTATTTTGCTGCACGGAGCCTTTATGACCATTGATATGAACTGGGGACAATTAATCCCGAAACTCTCAAAAAACAGAAAAGTCATTGCGCTGGAACTACAGGGGCACGGTCATTCACCATTTTCAGAGAGAAAACTTTCATACCCAACCCTGGCAGGTGATGTGGAAGCAGTTATGGATCAACTGAAAATTGAAACAGCTGATCTTGTAGGATATAGTTTTGGTGGTGCTATAGCTTATCAGTTTGCAGTTCAAAGTCCGAAACGGCTGAAAAATCTCGTTATCATCTCTGCCACGTATAAAAATACCGGATGGCTTCCTGAGGTGAACAATACTTTTAAATCAATGAAGCCCGAGATGTTCGATAAGAGTCCACTGCATGATGCCTATAATGCTGTTGCGCCGGATAAGACGAAATGGACAAAATTTTTGGAACAGATGATGGCTACTGTTAAAACACCATCTGATCTGGGTGATTCTAATATTGCTAAAATCTCCTCACCCGTATTAATCATATCCGGTGACAACGATGGCCTTGACAAAACCGAGCTGGCAAAAACCTATAAACTGCTGGGTGGGGATGTCTCTGCAGATCTTTCTCCTATGCCGAAATCCCAGCTGGCTATTGTTCCCGGACAAAGCCATGTAAGCCTTATGATGCAGACGGTAACCATTCTTACATACCTGAATAATTTTTTAAAATAACTCATCAAAATAATACTACCTGTCATGAGAAAGATAACAGTTTTATCAATGATTACAATGGATGGTGTCATGCAGGCACCCGGTGGTCCGGACGAGGATAGATCAGGAGGTTTTAAATACGGAGGCTGGACGTTTTCCTATAGTGATGATCTTCTGGGAAAGATCACGCGGGAAGAGCTGAAATCTTCTGATTATCTGTTGGGAAGAAAAACATTCGACATTTTTGCAGCTTACTGGCCCTCTCATGCTGATTTTTGGCCCTCCATCAATGAAGGAACAAAATATGTTTTGTCTCAAACTATAGAAATATCAGACTGGAAGCATAGTGTTTTCCTGAAAGACATAGAGGATATCAAGGCCCTCAAAGAATCAGAAGGTCCCGAGATTCAGGTCTGGGGAAGTAGTGAGCTCATTCACTTGTTGCTACTACATGATCTTGTGGATGAGATCCGGCTCAAAATTTTTCCACTCATCCTCGGTGAAGGGAAAAAATTATTCGATCAGAATGCTGTTCCCGGAGCCTTTGTTTTAAAGGAAAATCATATTACTTCCAAAGGCGTGATCATAGCGCGTTATCAGCGTGCAGGTGAAGTTGTAACCGGAGAAATTGAAATTTAAAAACAATGATATGGAGGTGAAATTTGAGGCCGGGATTAATATTGCCCTAAAAATTCCCAAAAACAAATATGAAAAGACGGTCGCTTTTTACAGAGATATTTTAAAGTTGCAGGTGGAAGAAAAACCTATTACTAATCCTACCGTTTCCAGAACTCATGAAGTGAAATTCGGACATAATATTATCTGGCTCGACTGTGTAGATAATTATACCCATTCTGAAACCTGGCTGCAGCTTACAGTACCCCATGTGGAAGAAGCTACAAAATACCTTGAATCAAATGGCGTGGAAACCTGTGACGAAATTGAAGAACTTCCCGAAAATATGCACTGGATTACCGATCCTGCGGGCACAGTGTTTAATCTACAAGAAAAAAAATAAAGAAAATACGAGGAAAAAAAAGCAGAAATCAACCGGTTTCTGCTTTTTTTATGGCTGCTGAATATGGAGCTGTTTCTTATCATGTTTTAGTCGCTTCATAAACAATATTAACAGTGCTTTTTCGAATGTCATATTGTACTTCTTAAAGTGGAGTTAAATCTCAGAAAAAGGAAATATTTATCAATTTTAATCTTACTTTTTAGAATATAATTAATTAAATGAACACGTTGAAGTAATTTTTTTTATAAAATGTCACTCAGATAAGAATTATTTTATTTAATTTTAGCCCACATCAAAAAACTGAAATCATGGATTATACCTTTCTTATTATGGGCATTTTCTTATTGATGACTGGTATCGCATTACGGTACTGGATCAACAGAAGAAGATTCAACAGACGTAATGCTGCAGGATTGGAAGGCTTTACTACCTATGAACATGCCACGGTCATTATGTTTATAGAAGGCATTGGAAAGTTGATCTCCTATACAGTAATCATGGTAGGGTTTTTATTTTTACTCATTCATTGGCAGGATAAAAAACGAATCGAAAGGGAGGCTCGGAATAAAGAATCAATATCTGCCCGTACTTTGTTTTTTAAAAAGACAGAGTAAAACTTTCCCTGGGAAAAGATAAAAGCTGATGTTGAATAAACTTCTTACGATCTTCCAATTTCCTGTACAAGAATAAAAGTAAATATAGAGTGCATTTTTTCAAGTGCTGCATTCTTTATTGTCCTTCTGTCTTTGATCATAGCTGTCTTTTCACTTACGGAATATATTGAGAATGACTGTAGCCGCTTTTTCAATAAAGCATACTTCAATATTGGTATTAAAGACCGTAGTAAACGAATCAAATCTGAAATCTCTTAAACTAATATCTAAAATGAGTACCATCCATTATCCATTACATCCCGCACAGCGAGATATTTTTATTGATCAGGTCATGAACCCGGCCAGCCTACGCTACAGCCAGGGTTGTTACGTACTATTAAAAGACACCGTGAATAAAAGTCTTTTTTTGTCATCTGTTAAGCAAATGCTGTTTGCCCATGATGTTTTCCGCTTACAGTTTGATGCTGATGAGCCGGATTTCCCGGCAGTGCTTGTATCTGAGCTTCCATCAACGATTTTTCTGGAAAAAGACTTTAGTGATAAGTCAGAGGAAGAAGCTTTGATATGGATGCATGAGCAGCTAAACACACCAATACTACTCAAGCCGGGAAATTTTCCCCACCAACATTATTTCCTGAAGTTGAGTGATGACACGTATTGTTATTTTATGCACTATCATCACATTATTTTAGATGGTTTAGGCTTATCCAATTGGTTTAAAGACGTGGCTGAATGCTATCAGGCGCTTGCCAATGATGTGTACTCACGCCAGGAAAAGCCATCCTATGTTTCGATAATGAAAACAGCAGACGAAGAGTACAATTCTTCTGTTTATGAACAGACTATGAACTACTGGAAACAAAAATTCACAAAACCCCTGCCGTCACTTCTTGAAAAGAAATATCCGATAACGGGTGAGGGTACCAGCGAATTATATACCGTAGCACTAAATAAGAAGCAGATTGATTGTTTAGCTTCTTTACAAAAGAATACCGGTGCCGGTTTATCTGCACTTTCCCTTGCTGTACTCAATATTTATTTTGGACATATAACCGGAGAATCTCAGTTTGCACTGGGAGTAACAGTTCATAAACGCAGAAGTAATTGGGAACGTTCCTCTGCAGGAATGTTTTCCGGTGTTTTACCATTTCCGGGTCAATATGATCCGGAGAAGACCGTTCGGGAATTGATGGCTGAGATCAGAGCAGCTCAGAAAGAAAGCTACCCGTATTATAAGTACTTGGTTTCCGACTTTAATGCTCTGTTTCCCGGTAAAGAAGATGGGGCACCACCTTTTGGGATTATTGTGAATCACGGCCGGCTTGATTTTAGGCTTGATTTTGGGCAAAATATATTTTCAGACCTGAAGCTGGTAAGAAATAATCATCAATCATTTCCGTTGGAAATATTCTGGCAGGAATTTGGTGAAAATCAACCGTTACAAATAGAATTTATTTATCATAAAGCCTATTTTTCTCCCGAAGAAATGCAGCTTTTTGCCGATCGTTTTTTACATATTCTGGTACAATGTTCATTGAAGCCTGAGACTCAACTGAAGAATTTCGAAATATTGCCGCCGGAGGAATTATCATTGCTGGAACAATTTTCCAATAGCAAGGAAATATATTCTTCAGATGACACCATTATTTCCATGTTTGCCAGACAGGTTAAGGAAAGCCCTGATTCAGTTGCCCTTATCTCTGATGATGAAAAAATAACCTACTCGAAACTGGCAATGCTTTCTGATGCTCTGGCTTTTCAGCTTCAGAAAAAAGGAGTGATTCAGGGTATGCCTGTACTGCTGAGTATGGAACGTACCCCTCAGCTGATGATTTCTATTCTAGGGATCCTTAAAGCAGGAGCCGCTTATGTACCTGTCGAACCGGATCTTCCTACTGACCGGTTGGCAGTATTAATGGAGGAAGTTGATGCTGAGATTGTAGTAACGACCAGTGTACATGCTTCCAGGTTTACTGATGCAGAAGTTGTATGTTTAGATACTTTAGAGCTTTTTTCGGAACAGGTAACCGATGTTTCTGTTAAAAGTACAGATTGTGCATATGTAATGTTTACATCAGGGTCTACGGGTAAGCCTAAAGGAGTAATGGTAACTCATCGTAATGTGGTAAGCCTGGTAAAAGCGGGAGATTATTTTCCGATTACATCCGATGATAAGATATTGGCTGCAGGTTCTTTTGCCTTTGATGCCAGTACTTTCGAATATTGGGGAGCTCTATTGAACGGAGGAACTTTGGTGATGGCTACCAAAGCAGAATTAATGGATACGGCAAAACTGAAATCCATTATCCGGACACAGAAAGTTACCAAAATGTTTTTTACAACAGGATGGTTTAACCTGCTGGCTGATACAGATGTTTCCGTATTTGAAACATTAAGTGCAGTAATTGTGGGAGGTGAACGTTTTTCGGCTCAGCATGGTAAAAAGGTGAGGAAGCATTATCCTGATATACACATTGTAAATGGCTACGGGCCAACTGAAAATACAACGTTCTCTTTAGCTTATTTAACTAATAATTCTTTGTCTGATGAGATTCCGGTGGGAGTGCCACTTAATTATCGAAGTGCATATATCCTCAACAAAGATCAGAAACAGGTCCCTATAGGTATTACAGGAGAATTATATGTAGGAGGAGCAGGATTGAGTGACGGCTATTATAAACAACAGGAGCTTACTGCTACTTCCTTTATTTCACATTTATTCAAAGAAAATGATATAGAAAAGCTTTACAAAACAGGTGACCTGGTCCGTTGGCTGCCTGATGGAAATATTGTTTTTGTGGGCCGTGCTGATGATCAGGTGAAAATAAGGGGTTTCCGTATAGAGCCCGCAGAAATAACGACCGTATTGCTACAGTCTCCGATGATACAACAGGCTATGGTTATCGCCCGGCCTGATCCTACCGGAGTTCTTCAGTTGATTGCGTACGTTGTCGATTCGGAAAATGCTTATGATAAAGATATTCTTCTGCAATGGCTTGAAACCAAATTACCGGGGTATATGATTCCTGCTCATATCATGTTGCTGAATGAGCTTCCTCTTAATGCCAATGGTAAAGTAGACCGAAATGCACTACCGGATCCGGAAAATACAGTGTGTGGGAAGATTGAGAATCCCCGTAACGAAATAGAAAATAAATTGGCAGAAGCATGGAAGGATCTTCTGCGGATACCTGAAGTGGGTATCAGAGATAATTTCTTTCATTTGGGAGGGCATTCCCTGATGGCAATGCGGGTAAGTGCTTTTATTAAAAATGAATGGAAACTTCGTGTAGCTCCTACCGTATTGTTTACCTGTAAAACCATTGAACGCCTTGCTGCCCGTATCATAGAATTGCAGAGACAGAATATTTCAGATCCTGAGATCATCTCTGATGACCATCATACAGGTAATCTGCCACTATCATTCGGGCAGGAAAGAATGTGGTTCCTTGATCGTCTGCATGGATCAGTGCAGTACCACATTATTTCAGCTTTCAGGCTCACCGGTGAGCTGGATGTAGTATCTCTGGAAAAAGCATTGGCTTATATTGTTGACCGCCACGAGCCGTTACATACCGTAATAAGGCAGGAAGACGGAGTTCCTTATCAACATCTACTGGAGGCGGGCACCTGGAAAATGGATACGTATGGAGAAGATTCTTTGGCACTTGATGATGAAAGTATTCAGTCGGCCATCGATGAGTTGGCCATAATGCCTTTTGATTTGTCTGCTGAGCATATGCTTCGTGCACATCTTATTCCATTATCTTCTCATGAACATATATTAGTGGTCAATATTCATCATATAGCAGCTGATGGATGGTCTTTGTCCGTTTTATCCAGAGAACTTGAAACCTGTTATGAAGCTTTTCTTAACGGTAAAGAACCGGCATTGCCGATGTTGACAATACAATATAAAGATTACTCTGTCTGGCAACGCCAAAGTGAATCACTTATTAGTAAAAAACTTGATTATTGGAAACATAAGCTGAATGGGATAGCTTCATTGAATATGCCTGCAGATTATGCCCGTTCGCCTAAACAGAGTGTACAGGGAGATTCCATGAAATTCAAAGTGAATAAGATATTGACAGAACAATTGAAGGCATTCTCTTTAAAGGAAGATGTGACACTGTATATGACTTTACTGACAGCGTTTAAAGTACTGCTGCATCGATATAGCTCTCAGGATGATATTTGCGTCGGAGGTGCTATTTCCGGACGTTTGCAGCAGGAGTTTGAACCTTTAATCGGATTTTTTGTGAATACCCTTGCTTTGCGCACGGACTTGGGAGGGCAGCCGGATTTCCGTGAAGCATTACACCGGGTCAAAGCAACACTTCTGGAAGCGTATGATCACCAGGAGGTTCCTTTTGAGAGAATTGTAGGGCAGGTGCAGGGAGATCGCGATACAAGCAAAAATCCTCTTTTCCAGATTGTATTTGTATTACAGAATGCACCGGATGTTGAGGTGAGTGTCCTTGGGGAGGTAAAGATTGAACCTATACCTCACCACTACCGCACGAGCCAGTTTGATCTGCATTTTTCAATCAACGAAACACCTGATGGTTTGCAGGCAGATGTAGTATATTGTACTGACCTTTTCAAAACGTCTACCATTGAAAGATTGGTTGGGCATTTTGAAACTCTCTTACATTCCGTAGTGTCTGCTGCAGATGTACCGATCAACAGAATGACCATGTTGAGTACAGCTGAAACAGAGGAATTATTATATTCATTCAGTGGAACCCCGGCTACTTATCCTACGGAACAAACGATTGTGGGCTTGTTTAGAGAACAGGCGATTCGTACCCCGGATAATATCGCAGTCAGTTTTGAGGGAGAACATCTATCCTACAGATCCCTTGACGAGCAATCCACAGCGTTAGCTATTCGCCTTAAAAAGGAAGGGGTTGAAAAAGGGAGTTTAGTGCCGATATGTACAGGACATTGCCTGGAAATGATGGTGGGAATTTTAGGGATTTTAAAAGCCGGCGGAGTATATATTCCTGTAGATCCGGAATATCCCGAAGACCGTATTCACTTTATCCTGACAGATATCAATGCTCCGATTGTGTTAGTCATGGAAAATACGTTTCCGGTTGTAAAGAAAATATATGAATCAAAACTAATAACCCTGGACGGTGACTGGACGATGACAGGAGAATCCGTTGAACTTCCTGCCTGTGATCCTGAGCAGCCTGCTTATATTATTTACACTTCCGGTTCTACCGGCCGCCCGAAAGGAGTAATTATTCCTCATCGTAATGTCGTCCGCTTGTTTATAACTTCCGATCCGTTATTTGATTTTAATGAAAATGATGTATGGACAATGTTCCATTCCTATTGTTTTGATTTTTCTGTTTGGGAAATGTATGGTGCTCTTTTTTACGGAGGACGTGTGGTGATCGTTCCACGTTCAATAGCACGCGATACTATTGCTTTTACAACATTATTGGTGAATGAGGGAGTCACTGTTCTGAATCAGACGCCTTCAGCATTTTATGTTTTACAGGAGTATATTTCATTAAATCCGGTTTCGCTACAGGTTCGTTATATAATTTTTGGAGGAGAGGCATTGCATCCGATGCGTCTGAAAGCATGGCATAAAATATTCCCATCCTGCAAGCTGATCAATATGTACGGAATCACAGAAACCACGGTACATGTAACTTATCAGGAAATTACAGAAAAAGAAATGAATGGCAGTGGGAGTATTATCGGTAAACCCATTCCTACGTTACGTGCTTACATTTTAGATAAAGATTTACAGCCGGTCCCGGTCGGGGTACCCGGAGAATTGTGTATTGCAGGGGAAGGGGTCGCTACCGGGTATTTAAATAGAGAAGAACTCACAGCAGAACGGTTTGTAAAAGATCCGTTCAGTAAAAACGAATACGAAAAGCTGTACAGGGCCGGTGACCTGGGTAAATGGCTGGAAGACGGAACAATTGAATATCTTGGCCGTATTGATCACCAGGTGAAAATAAGAGGGTATCGCATTGAGCTTGGTGAGATTGAACACGCAGTAAATACATTAGCCGAGGTAGCAGAAAATTGTGTGGTTGTAAAAAATTCAAAAGATCAGTCAGATAAAAAACTCGTGTGTTATTATGTTCCTGAAACAAGTTCGGTACAACATCTTGAAAAGTCTCTTTATGCTGATCAGGTGAATCACCTTAATAACCGGAATGATGAGGTTATGGTGATGATGGAAAAACAGATCCGTAAGGCGCTGGCCAATATTATTCCCGAATATATGATACCTACGGATATCATTGCTCTGGAACAAATGCCTGTGACCTCAAACGGAAAAACAGACCGTGGACTTCTTTCAAAGCTTGAAGACCAGGAAAGAAAAAGAAGCACCGGATATGAAGCACCCGTTTCTGAAATGGAAGTTGCAATTACCGGTATATGGCAGGAATTACTTGGTATAGAACGCATCGGTGTTATGGATAATTTCTTTGAAATTGGCGGGGATTCTATCCGTGTCGTAAAAGTAGCTGCCCGTATCAAGAATAGGCTAGGAGTAGAAATTGGGGTAGCTGATATTTACGGAGCTCGTACAGTGCGTGATTTAGCATCATTATTAGAAAACAGCACCCGGGATAACGGAAATGAAATACATTCTGAAATTATCAGAGAGCTCGTTGAGCTGGAACAAAAATACTTACCATTGCTGAATACCCATAATCAGCTGGAATCTGTTTATCCTATGACCAGCATTCAGAACGGGATGATCTATGCGTCATTGCGTGATCCGGATTCTGCAGTGTATCATGACCAATTCCTTTATCCGGTTAACCGAAAGATAGATAAGCTGGTTTTTGAAAAAGCTTTAAAGCTAATGGTTGATAAACATGAGACCTTCAGGACTACTTTCCATCTTGGACTACATGAAACAGGATTACAGGCTGTATCACGTCATATACCCGTGATGGTTGAAGAATTTGATTTGTCTGATCAGGATATAAATGGGGTAAAGCAATACCTAAAGGCCTATCTGGAAAAAGAGCGTATCATTTCTTTTGATATTCAGGAGGGGCCGTTGTGGCGGGCTGCTCTCCTACACTGGAATGAGGGTACTGTTTTTATTTTGCAATTTCATCATGCTATCCTGGATGGCTGGAGTGTAGCTGCTTTTAATACGGAATTATTTAACCTTTATCTTCAATTGGAAAAAAAAGCAGATTATCAGTTGCTTCCACGATTAAATAGGCACTATCGTGACTTTGTAAAAGAAGAATTGACAAGAAAAAAACAGGGATCGGATCATGCTTTCTGGAAGGCTGAAATGGAAGATCATCAGAGGCTTGATATTTTTACATCCGAAGAAATCTATGAAAATACTGTGGTAGGATATAATGTCGAGGTCCTTCATCATCTGAAAGATGTGGCTAAAGATTATGGATTGTCATTAAAGTCTGTATTTCTCGGTATTAGCCTGTATGTTACAAGTATGCTCAGCTACCGACGCAAGATTACCATCGGGCTGGTTGCTAATAACCGGCCAATTGTAGAAGACGGAGATAAGTTGCTGGGATGTTTTCTCAACACTATTCCGTTTGTATTCGATATGCCAGAGCCGGGTGAATCCTGGATCAATTATTTTAAAAAAATAGACGAAAAATTAAAGCAGCTGGAAATTCATGACCGTACACCTTTGGCGGAGATTGCCCGGATCAACGGAGAATCTTCACCTAAGGAAAATCCTTTTTTTGATGTTTTGTTTAATTTTATCAATTTCCATATTTATGACGAACTCGAAAAAGATCTTGTCAATGTACAGCTCGGAAAAGAATCGCTTACCGATACAAGCTTTGGAGTTGCCAATACTTTTCTAAACTTTTCCATCAGCCTTACCGGAGATGATATGAAAGTTGTCTTTTCTCTTTCCAGAATGCTTCAAAGTGGGAAGACAACTAAAGATCTGCAATATTATTTCGATTATATATTAAATTGTTTCCGCTATCGGGCAGAGCAAGAAGTAGATAAACAATTACTTTTACCGGCTACAGAACAAGAATACCTGATCAAAAAGCTCAATGATACTGATGCTTGCTTTTCAAAAGAAGCTACCCTTACCTCTTGTTTTGATAAAACCGCAGAAGCATATCCTGATAAAATTGCTTTGGTAGCACTGGATAAGGAGTATTCTTATTATACATTACAAAGATGGGTAGACCGGATAGCAACCTTATTAAGTAATGCCGGTGTCAGTCCGGGGATGTATGTTCCGCTGATGGCGGATCGTACGGCAAATACGGTTGCAAGTATTTTAGCGATTATGAAACTAGGGGCCGCTTACGTTCCTATTGATCCTAAGATGCCTGAAAACAGGGTTGCCATGATTTTGAATGATACTGGTGCGACGATCGTTGTTGGTCATCAATTGCCCGTGTTTGAGTTTTCTTCTGAAATTATATTTGTCAATACCACTGAAGCTTCCCATGTTACGGTAATTGAGGAATTTCCTGTGTGGTCTTCTTCTTCCTGTGCTTATGTAATCTATACTTCCGGCTCTACAGGAGTGCCAAAAGGAGTGCCTGTAAAACACAGGTCCGTTCTTAATCTTATTGAAGGGTGCAGTCAACAGCTTGGTTTCACAGCAGATGAGCGAGCATTACAGTTTACCAATTTTACTTTTGACGCGTCAGTAGAAGTCATGTTTTTATCCCTATTGAACGGATCAACTTTGGTATTGCCGGAAGATGAAGTATTGCATGATCCGGATCTTTTCTCCCGGCTTATAAAGACGGAACAGATCAGTCATCTGGTTCTCACTCCGGGCTTCCTGCAGAGTCTTGGGCATATCAGATTGTCTTCTTCCCTGAAAAGGATTGTTGTTGGTGGGGAAGAGTGTCCACCTGCTTTGGCCTCTTACTGGTCTCAGTATGTGGATTTTTATAATGAATATGGCCCTACCGAAACTACAGTTACAGCCACAAGGTATAAGTATACCCAACCTTTAAAGAAGACGCCAATAGGAAAACCAATACAGAATGTTTCTATATTTGTTTTAGATGAACTACAGCAATTACTTCCTGCAGGAGTACAGGGTGAAATTTGCATTAGTGGAGAAGGAGTGACGGATGGATATCTGCACCGCCCGGACCTGACGGCACACAGATTTATACCAAACGAATTCAATACTGTTTCAGGTTCTGTTATGTATAGAACCGGAGATATAGGAAGATGGCTTCCGGATGGTAATCTGGAATACGAACACCGAGCAGATAACCAGGTAAAAGTGCGTGGTTACCGCATAGAGCCGGGTGAAATTGAATCTGTTTTGCTTCAACATCCCGACATAAAACAGGCTGCAGTCCTGGTGCAAAAAGACAAGCATCATGATAATCGTCTGATCGCTTATGTCTCAGTAACCGACGAGTTGCCGGAAGAACAAATTATTTCTTATCTCAGAACGCAGCTGCCTTATTATATGATACCGGCTTATGTGCAGGTGTTGCCACAAATTCCCCTTACTATTTCAGGCAAAGTAGACCGAAATGCCTTGAGTATTGATTCTCCCAAAGAGTCAGAATCTCACAGGATTATTCTTCCTGTGAATGCCATGGAAAAAATGCTTAAAGATATATGGGTAGAGCTGCTCGGTACCAATGAAATAAGTACCGACGATGACTTTTTTGCGTTGGGAGGCCACTCTCTCACTACGTTACAACTGCTAAGCCGTATCCGCTCGGAAGGATATGAGGTGCAGTTGAAGGAGATCCTTTCTCATACCACAATTGCCGGACAGGCAACTTTTCTTATGAATGACCATAAAGATCTTATAAAACCTGAAAAAATAGTACATAATGAGCATATCAGGTTGCTTAACAGGAGCAGTCAATCACAAAAAATATTCTTATTGCCGGGATCTAATGGAAATTGTGATGGATATGACGAGCTGGCTGATGCTTTGTCTCCTATAGGAGCGGTATATGGCATTCAGATGATGGGGGTACTGGAGGGTGAAAGACCACTGGATAATATGAGGGAAATTGCAGAAATTCAACTGAATTGGATCAAGGAAATACAGCCCACCGGACCTTATCAGTTTATTGCTCACTCTTTTGGAGGACATGCATTGTTTGAAATGATTAAACAACTGGAGCAAGCCGGAGAAAAAGTAGAAATGGCCGCAATACTTGATATTTCGACAACTTTACCAGAATCTTTTTATGATGCGGCGTATGTCATGAATTTTGTAATCGGCTCATTGATTAAATATAGATTGTTAACCACTTCAGAGCCGGAATGGAAAGATGACTTTCAGCATGAATTGTCAACCTTGATAGCTCAAAAAAAAATCCCGAATATTTCAGAAATGATGCAGAGCCGAACACTTGAAAACCTTGAAACTAAAGGATTAATACTCCGCATTATCGATTTGAATATTGCTAATATGATGCTTCATTATACCATCGAAGGCCGTGTTGATGCTCCTTTCATCTTAATAAAAGCAATGCAGGAGCGCGTTCCTCATGAGTTTCCGGCATTGGGATGGGAAAATCACACCAGATCGTTACAGGTGGAAGAGATTGACGGAGGACATTTTACTATGCTGTACAAAAATTTCGCAACAGAAATAGCTGTATTATTGCAGCAATTTATTGTTGAATTAACCGAGTAAATATAGTATCACTTCCCAAAAGTTCCTAAAGCCTGCAGTTTTTAATTGCAGGCTTTTTTTAAATCATCAGACAATTTGGTCAATGTATCAGAGTTATAAGGAAATTTGTAATTTGGTGTTCCGAAAATGTAGAGAGATCATCCATCGGTATGTTTGAGTTGCAGGTGTTCGGAAAATATAATAGCAGAGGTAGCGCTTCAGTTTTTACATTCACATTCATACAGTGTTAGGTATTGTCAATCAGTGGTTTTTGGCCAGTGGTGCAGAGACGTTAATCAGGGTAATAGAAAAAGAATGTACAGCATTAAACTGCCTGCTAAAAATTTAAATTTAACATTCAGGGAATGGAGGACTTCAATGACTTTCAGGTTTGTGAAGTTTTAAAAGAATTATCAGAAAAATAAACGGTATGGAAAATATGAAAAAATGGTTAAGAGCAAACTGGTCTACCGCTCTTTTAATGGGAGTGTTTATTATTCTTCTGGTCAATAAAGATGCAAAAGCGTGGCTGATGAGACAGGTAGCCTCTACAGGACTTCTCAATTCTTCATTTTCAGGTTCTAAAGATAAAAATCGGAAGATTACCTCTGTCGAAAACATGAATTTATCTCTTAAAAAAGACAATGGTTCTGTGATCAATACTGCCGGTTTGAAAGGGAAGGTAGTCTTTATCAATTTCTGGGCTTCCTGGTGCCCTCCATGTCGGGCTGAATTTCCTTCGATACAGGAATTTTACGACCAATATAAATCCAATCCGGACATGGTATTTCTGACGGTAAATCTTGATGATGATCCGGAATTGGGCAAAGTGTATATGAAACAGAAGAATTTTACACTTCCTTTTGTAATTCCCGCAGGTCATATTCCAACCCCATATTTCAGTGGATCTCTTCCCACTACCGTTGTACTTGATAAAAAAGGAAGGGTTCAGCTTCATCATCAGGGGCTGGCCGATTACAGTAAAGAATCATTTTATCATGAGATTGATGCCTTATTATCGGAAACTAACTAAAGCTTAAGTTACCGGAATTTTTCTGTAAACGGCAAACCCTGCCAGAATAGGCAGGGTTTGCCGGGCATTATCTTATTTTGGTTGCTGTTGTGTTACACAATGTACCATTCCGCCGTTGGCAAATAAATTTCGGCAATCAATTCCTACGACCTTTTTATCCGGATACAGGTTTTGGATCATCTGGTTGGCCATTGCATCATTAGGATCATTGTAGTTGGGAACCAATACACGATTATTAGCAATATAATAATTGATGTATGAGGCCTTGCCTACATTTTTTCCATAGGTAGTAATAACGTCTTTTTGAGTTAAAGGAATCTTTACCAACTGATATGGAGCACCATTTTTTCTGGTGGCACTGTACAACCGGTCAATATCAGCATCCGGTACCTGCCAGTAGGCAAGGTTATCAGGATTCATCGTAATAATTGTTGATGAATTGGCAAATCTTGCAAAACCGTCAATGTGCATGTCGGTAATATCCAGTCCGGCTTTTCCGTCAAGCCAGATAAATTTGGTAACGCCCAGATTTTTGGTAAATATTGCTTCTGCCTGCTGTTGCGTCATTCCGGGGTTTCTGTTGTTGTTCAGGACAGAACTTTTACAGGCCATCAAAACTCCGTCTCCGTCAATTTCCACACTGCCACCTTCGTTGATCATTACAGAATTGAGATCGATTTTGGGCGTATTAGTAGCCGTGGCAATTTTGGAAGGTACGGCGTTACAATGATTAAAAGCTGCCTTATTTCCCCAGCCATTAAATCCCCAATCCTGAATAAACAATTTTCCACTTTGATCCTTTACATAAATAGGTCCGTTATCTCTTACCCAAAAGTCATCAGTCTCATAAAGCTTAAAATCAATATTATTCAAAGAAACACCTGCGTTGTTCAGTAGATCGGTTATACGATCTTTTTCGTAGCGGTCGTAAGCGATGATGTGAACTTTTTCACTTTGTACAAGTTCTTTGGTCATCGCCACCCATGTAGGGTCAAGCCGATTGCGGTACGTTGTGCCATACTGATATTCGTGAGGCCATTGAAGCCAGGTTCCTTCGTGCGGAGCGGATTCTTCGGGCATGGTATACACCACAGATCCCGGTGTAGGATTCGGGTTACCTGATGGATCTGATATATCTCCCTGACTACAGGAGAGCAGAATAGCTGGTAATAGTGAAAATAAGATTTTCTTTTTTTGCATAATGATCTATTTTGATAAGGGCAAAATTAGATTCATTTGTACATTGAAAGTTGTCCCAAATTGACAATCTACTTTAAGGGTAATAAAATATACGTGAGTTGTTCTTCTTCATTACCGGCAATGGCTGCATGTCTTTCATATTTTTCTATAATAGGGGAATGCGAAAATTCAAGACCGGAGTTGAAAATCCAGCGGGAATAAATTTTGGTATAGGTCTCATCAATCGTGTCATAGCTTCCCGTATGGATAAACCGGGCGTATTTGCCTCCTAAAATCGTTTTGGAAGGCAGTTTTTTATTACTTGCCTGCACACTCACACAGGCATCATACCGGCAGCTGATTTCAGTCTTGATCAGGGGTTCATCTGCAATAATTCCAAAGTAATCCGCATCAGAAGCCTCAAATTTATTTTCCAGAAAATTTTCCCATAGCAGTTCAATTTCTGCATTATTATAATGGGTATGCACGCTTTGATAAAAGACCTGGACCGGTTTCAGGTATATAATTTCGGGCTCCAGAAGGACACCTGAGGTTATCGGAACCAGCTCTGGGCCGCAAAGTAATCTTTCTTTACTGAGCTTGGCTTCCTTGGGAGAAATTCCAAAATGCTGTTTGAAAGCCTTGGAAAAAGATGCGATATTGGCAAATCCTACTTCAATACCGATGCTTGTAAGATTTTCTGTGGTATAGAGGATCCGTTTATAAGCGTTTTCCAACTTCAGCCTTTGCTGGAAAGCACCAATGGTCTCACCGCAACTGTATTTAAAAATACGCTGGATATTCCTGTATGAATAATGTGAAACGTCTTCCAGATCCTTTACTGAGATCTTTTGATCATAATTTTTCTCTATAAAATGAATGACTTTATAAATGCAGTTCAGGTTATCTTCCATAAACGGGTTACTTTCAGAGACAAACGATCCGGAGTAGACTGCAAATGTAAATAAAAAGGTCTACTTATTTTGGGTAGACCTTTTGTTTTCTGTTAAATTAGAATAGCATTTAGTTTCTTAAAAACTGTCCTATTCCTGTTGCATCAAAGGTAAATGCCGATTGATTCTCAGATTTATCGATTTTGCTGCTGATGGTTAATGCCCATAATACCAGTTCTTTGCAGAAGTTTTGATCTTCTGTGCCCAGTTCAGATGCATTTTCTTGAACGAGAGTCACTAAAGGAGAAATTTTATTCAGTTTCGCGTAAAATTCCTCATCCGTGTCATTGTAGTTGAGTTGAAGGTGGTTTTTATTAAACCATCTGATCAGATCGGTATAGGGTGTCTTAATATCTTCTTTTTCCAGTTTAGGAATGCGGGGAAACAGGCTTTCAAACTGTATCATCACAGCCTTATCAATTAAAATTTTTGCTACATAGTCGGCACCTTCCTGTTCACCTTCATATACCAGTTCAATTTTTCCTGTAATAGAAGGGATAATTGACATAAAATCTAGCAAGCGAACGGTAGTTTTTTCCGAGCCGGATTCGATAAGCCGTAATTTTGCTGCTGCAACCAGGTTTTCCATGGCGCTGATCGTTAAACGGGCACTCACCCCGCTTTTGGCATCCACGTATTCGCTGTCACGGGCCACGAAAGCCACTTCTTCCAGAAGATCTTTAGCCAGGTCAGGGATTTGAATCTGAGATCTGTCTTCCGCTGAAATCATGGCTTCCTGCTCAGTAATCTGGCGGGCCAAAGCAATGGTTTTAGGGTAGTGTGTGAAAATCTGAGATCCGATTCTGTCTTTCAAAGGAGTTACAATACTGCCACGGTTGGTATAGTCTTCAGGATTTGCAGTAAAGATAAATTGAATATCCAGCGGCATTCTCAATTGGAACCCGCGGATCTGAACGTCTCCTTCCTGTAAAATATTAAACAATGAAACCTGAATTCTGGCCTGCAGATCGGGTAATTCATTCAGTACAAATATAGAACGATTCGCGCGGGGAATCATTCCGTAATGCAGAACCCGTTCATCAGAATAGGGTAATTTAAGCGTAGCCGCTTTGATAGGGTCTATATCACCGATAAGATCGGCAACATTGACATCAGGAGTCGCCAGTTTTTCAAAGAAGCGGTTGGAACGATGTACCCAGGAGATCGGAGTTTCATCACCCAATTCGGCAATGAGATCTCTGGCATATTTTGAAATAGGATGAAATGGGCTGTCGTTGATCTCAGATCCTTTTACCACGGGCATATATTCATCAAGCAGGTCAACCATGCTTCTGGCAATTCTGGTTTTTGCCTGTCCGCGAAGACCCAATAAATTGATGTGGTGACCGGCAAGAATTGCTTTTTTCAACTGAGGAATAACAGTGTCTTCGTAGCCCCAGAGACCTTCAAATACGGGTTCTTTAGCCTTAATTCTTGAAATTAAATTGGCCTGAATTTCCTCGCTGATCGTTTTATCAGTATAGCCTGAGTCTTTTAATTCTTTATATGTAATATCGTTTTTCATTTTCTTTTAAATACTAATTATCTGGATGAGATGTTTTTAGAGAGATGCTTTAGGGCAAATCTCACTATATTCTCTTTATTCTGTTTTTTTCGTAATCTTCAAAAATCATTTGTCCTAGACCTGAAAGGCCTGTCAGAAAGGCTTTTCCTTTATTCTGTGCGGTAAATGCTTCCACAAACTGACGCAGATAAGGATCCTGTGCGATCATAAACGTAGTAATCGGAATCTTTAGCTTCCGGGCCTGTGCGGCTCTGTTGAGACATTGGTTGACAATCATCTCATCCAGACCATAGCTGTTCATGTAAAATTCACCTGTTGGCAGCTGGATGCAGCTCGGTTTTCCATCGGTAATCATAAAAATCTGCTTATTGGTATTCCTTTTTCTGCGGAGAATATCCATGGCAAGTTCCAGGCCTGCAACCGTGTTGGTATGGTAGGGCCCTACTTTCAGATAAGGAAGGTCTTTGATTTTAATGGGCCATGCCTCATTTCCGAAAACAATAATATCGATGGAATCTTTTGGATATTTTCTCTTAATTAATTCCACTAAAGCCATCGCAACTTTTTTAGCCGGAGTAATGCGGTCTTCACCATATAAAATCATGGAATGGCTGATGTCTATCATCAGTACAGTACTCATCTGGGCCTTGTGTCTGGTTTCCTCTATGATAAGGTCATCCTCTGTCAGTCGTAAATCTGAGATACCGTTGTTGACCTGAGCGTTCTTTAGACTTTCCGTCATATTGACTGTTGAGATATCATCTCCATATTGGAAAGACCGGTTTTCACCCTCACGTTCATCACCAATACCCGTTTTGGTTGTACGATGATTTCCTATACCGCTTTTTTTCAGTTTTCCGAAAATCTGTTCCAAGGCGTATTCGCGTAATGCGGCTTCCAGTTTAGGAGTCAGTATATTTTTACCTTTTCCTGCTCCGGAATTACCATCTTCAGGGTCTTCTTCCTTGATATATCCTCTTTTCTTCAGATCCTCTTCAAAGTCGTGAATGGTATATTCATCATCAAAAATATCATATTCCTTATCCAGCATGTCAAGCCATTCGAAGGCCTCTTCAAGATCTCCGGAGGTATGGGTAAGTAAATCTCTGAAAATATCAAAAACCCTGTCAAAATTTGATAATTCTTCCGGAATATGTTTACTGAATGTAAAGCCATTCTGAAAATTAAGATTTTTATTTTTCATAAAAAATGAAGCTGTTTGCTGTTATCTGATTTTGAATACCTGGTCATCCTTCCATCAGAAGTTTTCTGATCACATTCATCAAAGTATTCAGAATTTTTTACTTTTTTAAATGATACAAGTTAGGAAATAATCATATCAAGATCCCGGATGATAAATAGAAAATACTAATGACTGCGATACGAAATGAATATATAAGGGGTTATCCTGCTTTCATTAATTTCTGATTTTACTGGGAATAATATTATATTTTCTCTTGAAAGCGGTGGAAAAATGTCTCGGATTTTTATAACCCATTCTGTCAGAAATCTCATTGACATTTAATTCTCCACTGATAAGTAGTTTTTTCGCTTCTTCCATTTTGAGATCATTCCAGAAATTAAAGACGGTTGTTCCAAATAATTCTTTGAAGCCCTTTTTTAGGGTAAATTCATTGGTTCCTACCTGATGGGCAAGATCCGTGAGCGTACAATTTTTACTGAGATTAGCCATGATATAATCGCGGACTGCATGTATTTTTTCTTCATTCCGTTTGGAAACAGTTGATATTGAATCTTTAGTGCTGAAAAACTGTTCAAGCTGCAAAAGGAGCAGTTCTGTTATTTTGGCTTCGAGATAGATGCGTTTGAAAGTCCCTTTCCTGTTACAATGCATAATGTCAGTAAGGATCTGGTACATTTCTATACTTATCCGTCGGTGTTCAGGAGCAATCAGGCACGAATTCCGGTCTTCAATAGCAGTTCTGAATGCCTCAAACAAACCAGAGTTTTCAGGAAGAAATTTTTTGAAAAAACCGGGAGCCAGGTTAATTTCCAGGATTTGCATATCATGTCCGTCGAACTCCATCTTGCCACACATCTGATGAGCATAGATAATATTGTGCTGATCGTTTTCAAAACAAATGATTTTCTGGAAATTTTCCGACTGCGCTTCGCTCTTACCACTGATCGTAAAATGCATTTCAACGCTGTCAAAATCACTTTCTACATACAGCATAAGCCGGCGGGCCAGAGAAACGTTTCCAAAACCAATATGAACATTCTCAAAACAAATCTCATGATAAAAACCATTTCCGATAGGAGGTTTTATATGAATAACTGATTCCCGGATCTGCCCGTCATTTTGGAAGAACGCGTCCGGGTATTCCTTTTCAATCAATGTCTGTTCCGTCTTTGCATCGTATAATCTTAATGTCATTGTTCTGGTGTTGGGTTAAAGTTTCCGTTTCGCGGACTTTTTATTCCGTTTCACATCCTCTCATATCCGGATTTACCTGATACTTTTGCACAAAGATAATTTTATTTAGAATTATTCTTAATAATAGAATTGCTTTTTATGAAAATTCATATAACGTGAAAAGAATATTGAGATAAAAAATAAGTGTAATACCAGATACGGATGATCATTGTTTGTAACAAACGTTATCGTATCATGCTTGGAAATTAAAGTATCAATGACTATCAAAACAAATAATTAATACATAAAATACATAATATGAAATATTCACAAAAAATAAACTGGTCTTTTGCCGCTGCCATTATCGTATCTCTTTGCTGGCTGATAGGCGATATATTTGTAGCAGGATTTGATCCTGATCCTGCTGATTATCCCTTATTTTCAAAAACGTATGCCGATCAGGCGGATGTAGAATTTGCCACTTTAATGTTGGAGGGTTCGGCATCACGGCTGATGTTTGGAGCTCTGATCGGAGCGCTTACAGGTCCGTTACTGTTGCCGGCAACCTGGCTGGTATATCAGTTTTTTAAGGACACTAAAAAATGGTATGCCGTCTTTGTCTATTGGGTTTTATTGGTAGGAGCGGTTTTATCTCCTTTAGGGCATGCAGGATTCTTTTATGTGGGAGAAATCTATAAAGCAGTATACCATACCGATCCCGTGGCGCATTCTTATCTTTTGGAAACGGGAAGAAACTTTATGAAAATGCTGAACATAGCCTGGGGAGCTGCGATTGGTGTCCTTGCTATCGGCTGGATTTCATTTGCAGTGTGTATTTTACTGAATAAAACCCTGCTTCCGAGATGGATGGCATTACTGACTCCTTTTATTCTGACTTTAATGATTATTCCGTTAAAAGGACTGTTACCACTTCCTTACTCAGGATGGGTGGGAGGAGCGATTTTCAATATCGCTTACACGATTTTCTTCAGTACATTGCTGTTTCTGTTCAGAAAAAGATTGGTTCATCGGTAGAACCTTTTCAAAAAATATTTGCTGAGAATGCAGGGTTTAAACATCTGATTGTCTCATTGTTATTGTTTTTTTTTGTTATCGCATTGACTTTGATCTGATGAAAATGATACTTACAATATGGATAAAAAAGTTGTTAGTTTTGAGGAAGTAGGTCGTTGTAAAATGACGGGGATAAGCGTGCAGCAGGATAAAGTTCCTGATAAAAAATAGTGACATTGTCAAATATTTGATAAGCCCCAACTTTTGCCATCAATCTAAAAATATACCTATACACTAGGAAATTTTAAAACTTTAATTGAATTTTAATGTAAAAAAGAATTAAAATTTGTAAGTTTTATCTCATATTTACTATTATGACAAGACAAAAATTACTTTAACTTTGCTAATTAAATGATATACATTGATTAATGCAATTTAATTAATGATATTATATTATTTGGAATTAATAATAAACGAACTGAAGTAATTAAGAAATTAATTTAGCATATAAGTAAATATGGCCTACAAATTCTTAAATTTTAAATTGAGAAAGATTGTTCATTACTCATTAATTTTCTGTATTTTATTGATACAGGGGATTATTGCAATATTTTTTTATAACGAGTTTGTCAATGAAAAGAAACTGAAGTTTATTAAGACCCAGCTGGAGGAAAGCCGTGCGTTAGGCGGATTGACAGACAATTCGAGGAAAGATTTCATGGATGCGCAGGATCACCTCCAAAAATACATGATCAATCAGGATAATAAAGAGCTTGATCTGTATTTTCAATCACTCAGAAAACTTAAGAATAATTTTGACAAAATCGGGGAATATGAAAAGGCAAGTCCAAGGCTAAAAAATACTCTGGCTAAGCAGAAAATAGATACCCTGAAAGTGACCAGACTTAAAAGTCTCATGGATTCTGTGTACAAAACTTCTCTGAAGCCGCCGGTAAAGATGGATGAAAAGCCTTATGAACCTGAAAAATACAAAAATAATTTTGAAAACCTCAATATCCAGACCCGTACGTATGCAGATACGATAAAAAAGAAAGGATTCATGGGGCGTTTGAAAGATGCTATCACCGGTAAAGTAAATGTTCAGAAGGAAAGTACTGTGGTTACTTTAACGAATAATAAAACGGTTGACCTGTCTAATCTTAAATCGGAAGTGAGCAATGTGATGAAATCTATGGACAAGCATTATGCTGCCGAAGTGAAGAAAGTACAGCTATACGCGGCCAGGAACCAGAGAAATAATATTCAGTTTTATAGTAATTTCAGCAAATTGCTGGTCTACAGTAACGGGCTTATTGATGTATACGAAAATGCAATCAGGGATTTCAAATCGGAACTGGAAAAGGAATACAGCAAGCAGAGCTCTGCCAATAATAAAATAAGAACGTATCTCGTATTCGGGCTTATGGTCTTAATGTTTATCGTCTCTATTCTGATCATGTACTTCACCAGAGTTGCCTTTATCTATGAACGTAAGCTTAATGCTGCGAACGAAGAGATTAAAAATAACCTGAGTTTTAAAAACAGAATACTGGGAATGCTGAGCCATGATCTAAGGTCTCCGTTGAAAATCATCAATATCTTTATTGACAAAATTTACCGGACTACAGATGATGAGACCATAAAAGACTACCTGAAGTCGATCAAATTTACCAACAGTACGTTACTTCTGCAGTCTAATCAGATTCTGGAGTATACAAAGAACCAGGATGCAGAAAAAAAACTTATTAATACAGTTTTTAATCTTAAAGATGAAATCAGTTCTATTGTAAAGGTAATTACGCCGTATATAGAAACAAGGAATAATAAATTTGTTGTGACAGACAGAATTCCGGAAGGAACTATGGTCAATTCCGACAGTATCAGGATGAATCAGATCTTTATGAATATTCTGGGAAATGCTAATAAGTTTACAGAAAACGGACAGATTGATCTTACCATGATTACAGAAACCATTGGCGAGCACAAGATTGCTTTTACAACAACAGTGGCCGACACGGGAATCGGGATATCGGAGTCTGATCTGAAGAAAATCTTTGAACCCTATTATCAGGGAACAGTATCTGATGAGGTAGATAATCTCGGGGCAGGTCTGGGACTTAATCTTTGCAAGGAAATTGTAGAGCTTTTCGATGGTGATATATCCATCTCCAGTAAGCTGCACAAAGGAACGAAGATAACATTCAAGTTAATTTTAAATACTAATAATAATGGAGTTACCAATTGAAAATAGAGAAATAATTTTTCTTTTAGCAGATGATCATAGTATTGTGCGACAGGGAATGGAGATTGTAATCAGCGATATAGCTCCCAATGCGAAGGTGTACCATACATCATCGTTACAGCAGATCACAGAACTGGTGGAGTCTAAAGATATTGAAATGGCTGTCATTGATGCCCATTTTCCGGATGGGAACAGCCTGCATATTATTCCTGAAATCAAAAAAGTAAATCCGGCTATTAAAATTTTGATTTTTACCGGACTTGAAGAGGATCTGTATGCCTTAAAATTTATCAAAGCCGGAGCTAATGGGTATCTCAGTAAATTAAGCGAAGAAGAAGAGGTGAGGGAAGGTCTCACACAGTTTATCAAAAAAGGAGAATATTTCTCTGACACAGTCCGAAAATTGTTGGTACAATTTATCTACAATCCTGATCTGATAAGTCCGCTGAGTCCTTTAACCAAACGGGAACTGGAAATTGCAGAAATGTATGCCGATGGATACGGAAACCTTGAGATCGCCAATCAACTGAATATAAAGCAGAATACCGTAAGTACCATTAAGAAAAATATATTTGAGAAATTAAAAATAGAAAACCTGGTGGAGCTCATAGACCTCATTAAAACACATCATAAAATATAAATTTCCACGTCTTTTATCAGACTTTTTTTTTCGTCAAAATTTCAGCATCGATAAATATCTATAAGGTGTCCGACATGTATCGAGTGGTATTATAGGGGATCATATGCTCTAATGTCGTTACTTTGTATTATAAAATTTACCAAATGAGAAAAACGCAAAATTAAAAGTATATTTTACTTATTTGCAATCAGGTAAATCATTATGACTATACAAATAATAAACTATAGTAATATACGACTACAAATGATGAAAAAAAATAAATAAAAGCGTATACGGCCTTATTGACTTCTTGAAAAACACAAAAAAAACACAAAAAACATATAAAACACAAAAAGAAGTTAAAAAAACAGGCCTTATAAGTCAAGTTCCTAAAAAAGGAGGCGGGAGAGGCCTCCTTTTTTGTGTCTATATTTTTGCTCATCCGATTCTCTTTTTTATCAAATGATAAACAATATTGAAACATATCTCTTTAGCTTTGCAACAAAAAAATGGCTGGAGAAACAGATTTGGCGGTATTGCTTCAACATATGGAACCCGTATTGAATCCGGGAGAGTATGTGTTCTGCAACATGGAGAACCTGGACAGAATTCCCGGTATGGATGAGATATTATTTTTCTTTCGGGAAAAGGAGGCGGTTACAGTTGTGTTGAAAAAAGAAACTGCCGACCAATGGAATCTTCAATATAGCTATATTTCCTCATGGATAACTTTAAGTATTCATTCTTCGCTAGAAGCTGTAGGGCTAACGGCAGCTTTTGCCAACGCTCTGAAACATCAAAACATTAGTTGTAATGTTGTGGCAGCGTATTTCCATGATCATATTTTTGTTGCGAAAGCAGATGCTGAAAAGGCGATGGAGGCTTTACATAAGCTGAGCAAACCATAATGTTATTCAACGTTGCTACAGAAAATTCAAATCATAAGATTGGAAATTGTATCCACTCGGCATTTAATTTTTTCAAAATAATTTTCAGCTTTCCTAATGTCTGATTAAATCCCGGATATGTCCTGTTTAACCTGTTTGTAGATGTTTTGCCTGTTGGCAGAGACTATGTTTGCACCATCAATTAAAAATAAACAACAATGAAAGCAATCAGAAAAATCTCCGTCGCAAGCATGTTATGTTTAACTCTTTTCACGGTAGTGACAATGTCCTGCAGGGAAGAAAATGAACCTCCCACGATTCAGGAGGTACAGGGTGACAGCCATCAAACCGCCAAAACCAGATATGTAGAGGTAAAGGGAAATGCATTTGCCTACCGTATTCTGGGGAAAGATCAGGGAATTCCCATCGTTTTATTACCGGGGCTGGGAGGATCCATGGACGACTGGGATCCTGCCGTAACAGACGGCCTGGCCAAAGAGTACAAAGTCATTTTGTTTGATAATAAAGGAGTCGCGGCTTCAAAGGGAGTTACCCCGAATACAATTCAGGGAATGGCAGATGATGCTATCGATTTTATGAAAGCTCTGAATTTGGCTAAAGTAAATATCATGGGCTTTTCAATGGGGGGATTTGTGGCACAGAGAATTGTTTTAACTGAACCTTCGCTTATCAATAAGGTAATTTTAACAGGTACCGGCCCAAAAGGTGCTATAGGACTAGCCAATTTACCGAATATTATCGCCGGAACAGCAGGATTAAGTGCTGAAGAATCGTTCCTGAAATTCGGATTCACAGAATCTGCGCAGAGTATTGCAGCCGGGAAAGCTGCTTTTGCAAGGGTTCAGCGTCGTATGATTGACAGGGATCTTCCTTTAAGTGATGCCACATCCAATTCTCAGTTTGCCGCTGTTTTAAATTGGGCACAACCTGACGCCAATGCACTGAATGAAATAAAAAACATCAAGCAACCTGTATTGATTGCTCACGGTGAAAATGACCTTCCCATATCGGTGCAAAATGCTAAAAATATGAATCAGAATTTAGAACATTCGGAGCTTGTGATATTTCCGGATTCCGGACATGCTTCTTTCTTTCAGAACCATGAGGCGTTTGTAGCGAAAGTGAACACATTTTTAAGTAAATAATCGATTACAAATTATAATTACATACAAACAGCCCTCCACTAGGATAGGCTGTTTGTATGGTTTTAAGCTCCTTGTTATGATTGAGCAGAGGACTTTTCTTCCTATTTTCGAAGGTAGGTATTTTAGTTCAAATTAATAGACAAATCTTCGCAGGACCTTCTTACTCACTTTCTCCTGTTACCTTTCAAGTATTTCTTATTTATCCTCACAAAGTTGCAGCCCCTCAGTTATAAAATCAGTATAGTAAAGTTTCAGCCCGGCATGTTCAGGATCATCAAGCCATATTTCTTCAATTTTACTGATCGATGGGTCATTTTGTGAAATACCTTTTGCTGTGCCATTTAATGCATAGGTTTTTCCATTATTGGCTTTGCAGTAAACTCCTTTGTAGCCTGTGCAATACACTTCAATTTCATCAACTGCAAACGGCCAGATACCCATGTAGTCTTGTTTTTTAAATGTTAGGCTGTTTTTTTGAGTGTTACCACTGCAAGATATTATTAAAAGAATGATTGATAGGCTGTGTAATATTTTCATAGATTAGATTTCCTTTCGCAAATGTACTATTGATGATTTTATAGGTATTATGGGTTTCCGTAAAGAGCAATTATTGTATGTACTTCAAAAACATTTCATCGTTTCCGTGTTTCTACTCAATTCACCATTTGGTTATTTATACGCTAGAATTTCTTTTGGTTTCTTTGTTACTTTGGGGTATTCAAGGATTGAAAACTAAAACCCGATATCATGAAAACAATCACCATTACCTTGCCTGTATCTCCGGATTATCACAATGAATCTGCAGAGCTGCAAAAAACAGAGTATACCTTAACTTTTGACCTTCAAAACGGAACACATCGTGTGGAAACCACTCCTGTACCGGTCGGAAAACTAATATATCTTGAGAATACCAACCTCATGGCACAGCTTTCTTTTACCTATACGTATGAAGAAGAAAATAATATGATTACGATCAGCGGCCCGGACTACACCGCAGAAGATGCTGTGTGCCTCACCACTTTTCCCGAAGGTACTGCAGAATATGCTTACCAGAGAGGGTCAGAAATCAAAATCAGTACTGAAAAAGCACTGTATAATCCCAACTGGAACTACAATACGCCAATGACGCCCCAATTAGAGCAGGTTTTTACAAATACTGTGAAGGATGCAAGCCAGGTTTTGATCGATGCTTTTGTAAAGGAAGATCTGACTGTTCAGGTGAAGACACAACCGCCTCTTCTGACTTCCGAGGAACACGAAGACCTTAAAATCGTGTATCAAAATGGTGTATTTGCCGGTTTTTACAACCCACAGGAGCAGTACGGTGATGAGTTTGTTGTAAAATCTATTTATTCCGTATGGGGTGGGGAAGTAACGTTCAGTAAAAATGAAAATTTTGCCAATGTCATCGGAAGTACCAATGATCCCAAGATTGCCAGTAAATCCTGGCTTCAGCTCTGGGCAGACCAGTACGGCTATCCTTCCTGCTGCACTTCCTTAAATTACAGTCCCGTTACCTGTACAAGCAGTCTCGTTGGTGGCCATGTTATTCTTGGTAGGAAAGCGCAGAAAGTGGCGACAGGTTCCAACAGTGTATACATTATGCCGATTTGCAAAGCTCATAATAACAATGATAATGTATATATGGCGGCAATTATTTACCAGAAAGGAGTCTGGTTAAAAAATTATATGAATTAACTACTTATTTCAGAAACAACCAAAAACATCAAAATATGGTACATTTAACTTTGCAGTCCGTCGAACAATGTATTACGGCTGCGTACAACAAATTCCTGACAGGACAGGGTGGAAACATTACCTGTGCAACTACAGATAATGGAAACGTAGTCATTCAGACCGTCATCAGAGGCGATCAGTTTGATTGTGGTTTTGCCGGTTATGATATGAATAGAAATGATAAAGCAGGCCTTAGGAACTGGTGCACCACGCATCCGGGAGGAGGCTGGGTTTTCGGATTCAGAGATACAGATCCTGCCCATCCGGATAATGTGAATGTTATTCTGAGAACTCCGGCTCTTTTTTTCAATTTTCACGTTTATCTTTATTAAAAAGATCGGCGTAAGTTTTTTTACAAAAAATACTGCCTCATTGAAGCAGTATTTTTTTTGAAAATAAATATCTTACTTAAATTTTTGAATCGCTTCAACACTTACAGGTGTGAAAAAATTAATCAGATTACCATCAGGATCACGGAACAGCAATGACCTGTTTCCCCAGGGCATTGTAGTCGGTTCCTGAACAACATGGTCGGTAAGGCCTTTAATTTTCTCGTATTCCCTATCAACATCGGCCACCAGAAACTCTATAATTGTGCTTTGATATCCCTCAGATCCGGTAATATTTTCGCCAAACATTTTCATCGTACGTGTACTTCCGATGGCAATGGTAATAGTGCTGGTTGAGAGTTCTGCAAAATCTTCTGTGTACCATTGAGGAGTTACACCAATTGCCTTTTCATAAAATTGGACGCACTGTTTGATGTTTTTGCTGATAATTCTTAGAGAAGTAAGTTTCATATTGTTAAAATTTTATTGTTGAATAATTTTAAACAAAGGTAACAGGGAGTAGCGACAGCAGTATGTCAGTAGGGTTTAACAATTTAGTCTGTGACTTTTTTGCGGAATATTCTTGTAAATTTGTCCGTAACGATAATCGCTCCAACTTGTATGAAAGAAAATGCTTTACTCAAGAATATTTCCAGATATATTACCTTAACAGAGGAAGAGGTTGAAATTTTTAAAAGTTTCTGGACGGAAAAAACATTGGAGAAAGGAGAGTACCTTTTAAGGAACGGGAATGTCTGCCGCTATGATAATTATGTGGTTTCAGGTTTATTAAAGGCATTTTACATCAATGCTGAAAACGGAAACGAAGAAATTCTTTATTTCTCAATAGATGACTGGTGGGCCAGTGATATCGATAGTTTTTCTAAACAGAGAGTTTCTGTTTATAATATTCAAGCTCTTGAGAAAACAACTGTATTACAAATTAGCTATCATTCATTTCAAAAGCTTTTGCTCAGAATTCCGCGATTGGAACGCTATTTTCGCCTTATTCTCGAAGGTTATCTCGGAGTACTGCAGAAAAGGATCATTTACAACAATATCTATGATGCGGAATACAGGTATTTTGATTTTCTGAAAAAATATCCGGATATCGCTGCCAGAGTTCCTCAATATCTGATCGCTTCCTACCTTGGAGTGTCTGCCGAGTTGATCAGCAGATTGAGAAAAAAAAATAAATCCTCTTGAACTAGATCAATTTTTTAGCCTTAAATAATTAGGAATTTTGCTTCATCATAATAACGAAGCATATGAAAAAAGTATTGATCATCAACGCAAGTGTCAGAAATGAGAGATCTTACAGCCGAAAGTTGTCACAGCTTTTTGTAGAGAACCGGAAATCAAAACATCCAACAGATGTATTTACCTATCGCGAAGTAGGAACTCAGCCCATTCCCGGTATTGATGAATCCTGGATCGCCGGCGCTTTCATTAAACCGGCAGACAGAAATGAAGCCAGTCGCAAAGCATTGAAATTAAGTGATGAACTTGTTGCCGAGCTGCACGAACATGACATCTATGTAATTGCAACACCCATGTATAACTGGTCTCTTCCCAGCGGATTAAAGGCATATATTGATCAGATAATGAGATTTAATAAAACCTGGAAATTCAGGTCGGGAGTTCCCGATGGCGACTATGTCGGTCTGCTCGAAAATAAAAAACTTTTTGTATTATCAAGCAGGGGAGATACAGGCTATGGAGAAGGAGAGAAAAATGAACACATGAATTTTCAGACCACTTATCTGAAGTTTATTTTTGGGATCATGGGAGTAAAGGATATCAGTTTGTTTTCTCTGGATAATGAAGAATTTGGAGGCGAAATATTTGAAAGATCCAAGAAAGAAATCTTTGACAGAATAAGCTTAATAGAATAAAATGGAGACTTAAAATTGCAGCTGATTATTGAGTTATTCTAAAAACCATAACTCAAAGTTGCTTCCCTTTTCCCGGGCCTGATAATTGAGATAGCCGCCATGAGCTTCCATGATACTTTTTGTAAGTGTCAATCCTATTCCGGAGCCATTGGCCCTTGTCGTGAAAAAAGGAAGGAAAATTTTGTCTTTAATTTCGGAAGTGATACCGCTACCACTATCAATGATACTGATAATAATCCGTTTGTTATGCGATCTTACTATTGTTTTGATCACTTTATCCTCCGTTTCAGAGACGGCATATATGGCATTCAGATAAAGATTAATCAGGCTGCGTTCTATCATTTTCTCATCCGCAGATACCCTGAAATCGTCTATTTCTGTACTGACAAATATTTTTTGTTTTTCAAATTCAGGTTTTAAAAAAATAATTGCAGATTCAATCACCTTTTTCAATGAGACGGAAGCCAGTACAGGTTTGGGTAATTCGGCGACCTGCCGGTAATCATCCACAAAGCTCAGGAGCTGTTTTGATTTGGAATTAATGATCATCAGGCTTTCTTTCATTTCTTCCTGATCATCTTTGCTTACCGTTTCCTGGTTGCTGATGTATTCAAGGTTTTGAATCAGGCTGTTGACCGGAGTAAGTGTATTGAGAAGCTCGTGAGAAATCACCTTCATCAGGTTATGCCATGCGAGTTTCTCTTTTTGTTCAATGATTTTCTGCACAGATTCCAATGTGATGATATAAAAGCGATGCTGAGGGTTTTTCACCTGTTTGGTTCGTAATGAAAAAGACTGCTTGGAATTGCCCTGAACAGAAATATCGAAAAATTCCTGTGAACTGTTGTAACCGGTATTCTCAATAATATTATAAAACTCAGGTACTTTCGATGCATACAGGTCCCATTTGTTGTATTTGGGGATTCGTAAGCTGTTAAGAAAAGCTTCATTTACGTAGAACACTTCCCAGTTTTCATTTTCGTCCGAAAGGATCATGAGCCCTGTTTCCATATGGTCGAGGATGCTTTCGTAGAGAAGCTTATACGAAGATAAAGACAGCTGTTCATCCTTACATTGATAATAAAGCTCGATGCTGCTATTCAGAAGAGTTTTTCCTTCTTCTTTTCCAGGAAATAATGAAAAATCTTTTCTCCGGATAGAAGAGATTACTTTTTCTGTTTTAGAAGCCTGGGCATGTACTGACGAGTACATCAAAGCAATAAAAGCGATAGCCAGCCCGCTGAACACAAAGGCATTGAACCATTTCCCTTCTGAATAAAAATGATAAGCAGTTATTCCACTCACCATGGCAAGCAGATTGTACAGCAGCCACCTATATTTTCTGTTTTTCATGAGTCTTTTTTAGTATTGATAATGCTCCGTACAGCTTAAGCTCCATTTATAAACCAAATTTTTCCATTCTGCGATACAGTGCTGCCCGTGAAAGCCCCAGATCTTCTGCCGCTAAAGAAATATTTCCCGTATGTTTTTTTAAAGCCTTTCTGATCAGTACTTCTTCCATTTCTTCAATATTAAGATTGAAGACCGTATTTTCCATTTCTTCCAGTTGAGGGATAAGCAGCTGAAGCTTGCTGTCACCGGACAGAATAATGCTTCTTTCCAGGCAGTGATCAAGCTCCCGGATGTTTCCGGGCCATGGGAAGTGGGTAAGGCTGGCGACTGATTCATCGGTAAGTTGCAGATCTGGCTTATGATACTTGTGTTTGTACCTGTCCAGAAAGTATTGTGCCAGTAATCCGATATCTTCCTGCCTTTCCCTTAAGGCCGGTATCTGAATTTCCACCGTATTGATCCTGTAATATAAATCCTGACGGAAACGGTTTTCAGCAACGGCTTTTTTAAGATTTTCATTGGTCGCAAAAATAAACCGGACATCCAGCATCCGTTCTTTTGACTCTCCCAGTCTTGAGAGCTTTCTGTTTTGAATCAGGCTCAATAATTTGGTCTGGAGCTGAAGAGGCAGGTTTCCGATTTCATCAAGAAAGACGGTTCCATTCTGGGCATTTTCAATTTTACCGGCATAGTCCTGATACGCGTCTGTGAAGGCCCCTTTTTTATATCCGAACAATTCAGATTCAAAAAGACTTTCCGAAATACTTCCCAGGTCAATATGTACAAAAGGCTGGTTTTTCCTTTCCGATTGTTCATGAATAGATTCTGCCAGTACATATTTTCCCGTACCATTTTCTCCCAACAACAGGACATTGGCATCTGTAGGAGCTACCTTTTTAATTTGTTCAAGCACTTGCTGCATTCGTGGCGAATGGCTTTCCAGCTGGTATTGTTTGCTTTTCTGGCTCACATTTTCCCACTGGTTGAGCTTTCTGTTTTTCCGGGAGATATCTACAGCCAGATTCACGGAAGCATACAATTTTTCATTATTCCACGGTTTAAGGATAAAGTCTGAGGCTCCTGTCTTTAAGGCTTCCACTGCCAGTTCCACTTCGCCATAAGCCGTCATCAGAATAATGGGAAGTTGGGGCTCCAGTGTTTTGATTTCGTGCATCCAGTACAAGCCGTCCTGTCCGCTCTCAAACCCTTTTCTGAAGTTCATGTCCAAAACGACGGCGTCTACCTGATGTCTTGCCATGAATTGTAGTATTTCAGAAGGTTTGCTCAGGCAACTGACCTCCGTAAAGAACTTTTTCAGCCACACTCTTGCGGAGAACAAAATATCTTCATCATCATCAACAATCAGGATATGGGCTTCTTTTTTTCGCATGCTAGTCTATTGAATGTATTAAAAGTGTCCGTTTTCGTACAAAAAGTGTCCGATAATGAACAGTTACTTGCTTATTGATAAAAACATTATTCCAGATTTTCAAGGACTTACAGATTTATATTTTCCTGGTATCTGTCTTGTGTAATCTATTGTAACAAAATGAGTTATCTTTAATATGGATACGAAAATAGTAAAAAAGAAATCGAAATTAAAATTTGTTTTAGCCGGATTAATCCTATTGTTGGTTATATGGGTTTTCGGCCTGTATTTTACCCGACAGAAAAAAACGTATAATGTTTCTTCTGAGAGCATCCAGATTGATGAGGTGACGCAAGGAAAATTTGAAGATATGCTGATGGTGACGGCCCAGACTCAATCTCTTAATTCTTCACTGGTGAATGTTTTGGAAGGTGGAGTCGTCAAGGAGGTTTTTGCAGAAGACGGACAAATGCTCACTAAGGGAGTGCCCATCGCAAGGGTATACAATCCTAACACAGAGTTCAGCTATATGAATCAGGAAACAGGAATTATGCAACAGATCAGCCAGATGAGAACCACACTTCTGGAACTCAAAAACCAGGAACTGATCCAGGACAAGGATTTGCTGCAGGCGCAGAATGATTACAATACGGCACTTCAGAATTTTAATCTTCAAAAAAGACTTTATGATGCAGAGATCGGAAAAAAGACAGAGTATGATGTCAGTGTGCAGAACCTTGCCTATCAGAAACAGCGGAAATCCATCATCGAAAAAGGTTTTTCAACAGAAAAAAATTCACGCGCTTCCCAAATGTCAGTGATCAACAGTTCAATAGGGCAGATGGAGAAAAGTCTGCAGATTTTACGTTCCAACAAAAACAATTTCCTGATTATAGCGCCGGCTTCGGGAAGGCTTTCATCATTTGCCATTTCATTAGGTGAAAACCTGACGACCGGACAAAGTATTGGGAAAATAGATCTGATGGGCGGGTACAAACTGGTCGCAAAAGTAGATGAATATTATATCAATAAACTTCTGAACGGAATCAAAGGAACCCTTGATAATGAACAAAAGCATTATGAAGTGGTCATTACCAAAATTTTGCCGGAAGTGAAGGACGGGCAGTTTCTGATAGAACTTAACTTTACCGGAGAAAAGCCGGAGAACCTGAAGATAGGAATGACTTTCGGCCTGAAATTAAAACTCTCTGCAGATACACAAAGTAGAATGATTCCCAAAGGAAATTTTTTCAAAGAAACCAATGGAAAATGGATCTTTGTAGTCAATGCAAATAAAGCCGGGAAACGAAACATCAGCCTTGGAAGAGAAAATCCGTTGTATTATGAAGTCGTTTCAGGATTAAAGACCGGAGAAAAAGTGATTACATCAGACTATTCTGACCTGAAGAAATATGAAATTCTTGATATTAAAAAGTAAAAAGATGAATATTTTTAACCTTTTATTATTACCATAAAAAAGTATAATCAATGATAACATTCAATAGATATTACCATGATCAATATAGATAAACTTTCAAAAATTTATACAGCAGAAGATGTGCAGACGCACGCACTGCATGAAGTCAGTCTGAGCATTAAAGAAGGAGAGTTCCTGGCCATAATGGGGCCTTCAGGTTGCGGAAAATCCACTTTTCTTAATATTCTGGGACTGCTGGATACCGCTTCAATGGGATCATATCAATTTGAAGAAACCCAAATGATAGGATTAAGTGAAAAAAGGAAATCGGAAATCCGAAAAAAGTATATCGGATTTATTTTTCAGAACTTTAATCTGATTGATGAATTAACCGTTTATGAAAATATTGAACTTCCCCTGATTTACAACGGAATTTCTTCTTCGGAAAGAAAAAGAAGAGTAGGAGAAATCATGGAAAAGATCAATATTGCTCACCGGGCCAAACATTATCCTCAACAACTGTCAGGAGGACAGCAGCAAAGAGCAGCGGTTGCAAGAGCTTTAGTTACAAAACCCAGGCTGATCCTTGCCGATGAACCGACAGGAAATCTGGACAGTTCCAACGGGAATGAAGTCATGAATCTCCTGGCAGAGCTTCACAGAGAAGGTTCCACGATTGTGATGGTGACCCATTCCTCGTACGACGCAGGCTTTGCATCAAGGATTATCAATATGAAAGACGGACAAATTTTTAATGAAGAATATGCTTCCCGGCGAAAAGATGTATTTGCAAAAGCCGATGCGGGAGCATTTGAATAGTTCTGAATCGTTTCGTTACCTATCATTAACTGTAATACTACCATTATGCTGACCAACTGGCTTACAATCGCCTTCATCAATTATAAAAAGAACGGGTTGTCTACCCTGATCAATCTGTTCGGGCTTACCATAGGCCTTACAGGATTTATGCTGATCCTGATGCATTGGAATGATGAGGAATCTTATGAAAAATGGAATCCGAAAAAAGATCAGATCTATGCTTTTCAGTCCTTCTATAAAAGAACAAATTTTTACGGGGATAATATCTCTTACCCACTTGCCTTTAATGCATTGAAGACCATTCCGGAAGTGCAGGATTTTGTTATTTTTAACGGTTCGGACATAGGCGTCAAGATGACCACAAAATATACGACAACCTTTCAGCAGGGAGGTTTTACTTCATCAGAAAGTTTCCTTACCTTCTTTCCTTTTAAAATTATCTCAGGACGTGCAAAAGATGCCTTGAAATCAGATACCTCCATTATCATTTCCAGACAGGCTGCGATAAAATTATTCGGAACAATCAACGCTGTCGGTGAGTCGTTAAAATTTGATGATAAAAATTACATCGTTACCGCGGTCTATGAACTCCCTGAAGGTAACAGTCAGATTAAGCCTCAATTTGTTTTCAAGCCTGTGGAAGGGTTCAAACATGATAAAGAGCAATGGAATAACTTCAACTACGGATGTTTTTTCATGCTTAAAAAAGGAGCTGCCCCTGCGAATTTTGAAAATAAATTTAAGGATATCCTTATGCTGAGATCAAGTATAGATGCCAGGGGAACGGGAATGACTACAGCTCAGTTTTCAGATCTTCACGGGCCGAATAGTGTGCAGTTGATCCCATTGGATCAACTTAAGCTTCATGCAAAAGCATCATGGTTTGGGGCAGGAGATTTCAGAACGATTATGATCCTATTTTCCCTGTCTGTCCTGATTGTTATCCTGTCTGCCATTAATTTTATCAACCTGAAAACGGCTGAAGCTTCACAGAGAGCAAAAGAAGTTGGCGTTAGAAAAGCGATCGGAGGAACAAAACTGTCCCTGATGCTTCAGTTTTTTCTGGAGACGTTTATCATTTGTTTATTGTCCTACTTCCTGTCTCTGGCACTTACAGAACTTTTACTTCCTGCTTTTAATCAATTTTTCAACAAAGAAATAGAGCTGAAAGACTGGCATATTTATCTGTATTCTTTGACCATGGTCATTGTAGTTACTTTATTATCCGGGTTAATTCCTGCTTTCTATCTTTCAAATTTTAAAACCATCGAAACGCTGAAAGGCAATTTCTCCCGAAGCAAACACGGTGTCTGGCTCAGAAACGGAATTCTTACGCTACAGCTCGTTATTTCCTCATTTTTCATCATTGGAGGTCTCATTGTACATACGCAGGTAAAATATATGATGAACAAGGACCTTGGGTTTAACGGAAATCAGATCATGATGATTAATTTCAATGAATCCACTCCAAAAGCCTGGCTGAAATATGAAAGGCTTAAAACTGAAATTTCGAAAATCAATGGAGTAGAAGACGTTTCTTTCGGGGAATCGGTTGCAGGAACCGGACGCAGAAGCAGTTCAAATATGGATTATGAACAACAGAGCATCAATGCAGAAAATAGCGCTATGGATTATAACTACCTCCAGTTTCTGGATGTGAAGTTACTGAAAGGACGCTGGCTCAATCCTCATTTGGCATCAGATACAATGAATACAGTTATTGTCAATGAGGCATTTGTTAAAAAGTTTGGATGGACTGATGAACAGATGTTTCAGCGTGAAATAAAGCCCGGATTTGATGAAGGGAAAAAATATAAGGTTGTGGGAATTGTTAAAGATTTTAATCTAAGAAGTCTTAAATACCAGGTAGAACCTATCATGTTTTTTCATTACAAACAATCTTCCTGGAAGAGATTTAATGTATACAATATTCAGGTTAAAATAAAGGCTGATGATATCGAAGGAACAGTGGCAAAACTAAAAAAATTCTGGCAGACTTCCGCCGAGCCGGGATATCCTATTGATTACTATTTTCTCAATCAGAAGTTTGCAAAGACTTTTGAAATGTACCAAAAACAACAGACTTTGTTTACTATTCTGAATGCCATGGTATTGATGGTGGCTTTATTGGGACTTTTTGCCCTTTCTTCTCTGATGATCGAGCAAAAGCTGAAAGATGTAGCCATTCGAAAAACATTAGGCGCTTCAGATCGTATTCTTGTTTTCGGGCTGACCCGCCAGTTTCTTTGGATCGCTGTAATCGCTGTTTTGATAAGTATCCCGATCAGTTATTTCCTGATGAACGAATGGCTGAAAGATTTTGCCTACAGAATTGATATGCCGGCCTGGCCTTTTGTCATAAGCTTTGTGTTATTACTGGTATTGACATTTGCGGTTGTAAGCATCAAAGCGTATAAAGCCACAAAAGTAGATCTTGTGAAATATCTGAAGTACGAGTAATCGTTCTTCGTAATAAGTATGTTTAAATTTAGCTACAAAATTACAAAGTTTTTGTTTTCTAAACACTTTATCGGTGTATCTCTTTTATGTTTTTATAAGAAGGTTATACAGCAATAATGTAAAATTTTTTAAATCAGAACGTATTCATGAAAAATTTAATTTTTCTGTTGTTTGTTGGCTTCTTTCCGGCCCAGCAAACATGGAACCTGCAACAATGTCTGGACTACGCATCAACCTATCATCCGTTGATTAAACAGGCAACAGTGACCGTTACAAAAAATGATCAGCTGGTCAAAAGCTCAAAAGGAATGCTATTGCCTTCCGCAGAAGCAGGAGTGAGACGTGACTACAGTTTCGGATCTTCCATCAACCAGACCAGTAATCAGAGGGAAGCTTTGAATACACAATATGACCAGTTCTATGCCCAGGCAGATTGGGGGCTTTTCAACTGGAAGAATATCCTGAATATTTCGCTTTCAAGACTGAATAAAGAAACCAGTGCCTATCAGCTTAAACAGGCTCGGAATAAGGTGAAACTAGATGTTGTTCAGAAATTTTTTGCCTACCAGAACAGCAAAAGTTTACTTGAAGTACTGGAAACCCAGATTTCCGGGATAAAAGATCAGATCCTGAGAACCGAAAAGGAAGTAGAGATCGGAAATCGTCCTAAAAGCGATGTATATGATATTAAAGCCAATCTCGGGACATTGCAGGAGCAGTGGGTGTCGGCTAAAAATCAACGTGACCAGACGAAAATTAATCTGATCAACGCGTTGTCAGTTACCCATGATTCTCTGGATTTTATCATGAATGATGAAAGTCTTTCCGACGCAGAATTCAATGATCCTGATTTTACTCAAAAATTACTGCAGAAAAATCCTGCATATCAGGCAGCAATAGCGGAAATGAAAGCACAGGAAAAAAGAGAAGATATTGCAAAAGCAGGTTATCTACCAACCTTAGACGGCAGATACAGATGGTCGACCTTTTACAATAAAGTACTTGGAAAAGACAATGTATCAGACAAAAGCTTCTCGGATCAGTTTGCCCAGAACAAAAATCATTTTTTGTCTTTAGGGATAAGTATTCCTGTTTTTAATAAGCTGCAGGTGAAAACCAATGTGGAAATAGCAAAACTGAATGTTATCAGTTCCCGGTATGACAGGGATCTGATCATAAATTACCTTACGCAAAGCATCAATTCGATCAGGGCACAGTTTTTAAATGCCCGGGAAAAATATAATCTGCTGGATTCCAATTTTGAGAATCAGAGACTCTCATTTCAGAAATCTGAGGAAAAATACAGGGAAGGGCTTATTGATGCCTATGCCTTTTTTGTAGTCCGGAACGGCTGGCTTCAGGCCAATTATAATCTGATCAGCAGCAAAAATGATCTGATCCAGCAGAAAGAACTCCTGAAAATACTGGAATCAGGATTGTAAAGTCAATTTATTCGTACAACTCCAGTGAGTCGTCTTCATTCCGGTGAAGGCGGCTTTTTTATGCTCTGAAACACTGCACGGTTTATCCATAAAAAAGGTTATTTCGGAAAATCCAAAATAACCTTGTATCGTATAGCTTCTACTTTTTTATTGAATCACAAAGCTTTGTACGCTCTGTGTATGAGCCGAGAAATATCCCAAAGCCCCATTGCTGATATTGCTGGGAGGGTTGGCAGGAGTAACCCCACCGCCAGGACCCGACATATCCAACAGAGCACTGTAAAAAGTGAAAATATTATTATCAATGCTTTGCATCTCAACATGGATAGTATCTCCGGCCTTCACTTCATGATCTGCACCGTCATTATCATCATTGGGAAGGATGAGAGGACGCTGGTTAAGCATTCCGTTATTAAGGTTGTCTGAAAACACGTTAATATATTTTTTCGACAGATTATTGATCGTGTAAGAAAACAGATAACGGTTCCCTAATACCGCCGGGTCAGTAAAAATAGGCAAAAGGGTATAACTCGTTTTACTTCCGAACTGGAAAGAATCCTGTGCAAGGCCTTCAAAATCTACAGGCTGTGGCATAGTGCTGTGAGCGGTGTACTGCTGGCCTTCGGCTTGTACTTTCAATGTATAGGTTCTTCCTGCTGCTCCTACAAATGTTGTAGTTTGATACCGGCCATTTCCCATATACTGTAAAATATCGGTCTGGCCGGTATTATCACTTAAAATAACCTGTGCCCCTTCCACGGCAGGATACTGATTCTGTTGTGTAAATGCTACGGATTTGGTAATTCTGACGATGTAAGGACCTGCCTGATCCGTTACATTTCCTTCAATCACTATTTTTCCGCTCTGATCATCAAGATCGAGGTCGATTTCTTTCTGGCATGAGGTCATTAAAAACAGCGATAATATAATATAAAAAGTATTTTTCATGATTTAAAATTTGAAATTGTAAGTGATGTTTGGTACCCAACGGAATAATGAAGTCTGCATAGCACGTGTAGTTCCCGGATTGTTCGGATTATCTTCGAAAGTAATGGTGTATGCATTTTCACGGCCATACAGATTGTAAATTCCGAAAGTCCATGATCCGCGGAAGCGCTTATTGGAAGAAGGTTCGTAGGTAGCACTTAGATCCATTCTGTGGTAAGCCGGCATCCTGTCTGCATTTCGGGTGCTGTATTGGAAAACAGTTTGTCCGTTTAACTGATACTTTCCGGTAGGGAAGGTTACAGCATTTCCTGTACTGTAAACAAATAATCCTGAGAAAGACCATTTGGGATTCAGCTGATAAGTAGCAACAATAGAGAGATCATGGGTTTTGTCCATTCTTGCATTATACCATTGGTTATCATTAATTCCGTTTATTTTTCGCTCAGTTTTGGATAAGGTATAAGAAATCCAGCCGGTTAATTTTCCGCTTTTCTTTTTAGCAATAAGTTCCAGTCCGTAGGCTCTTCCTTTCCCGAAAAGCAATTCACTTTCTACATCTGCAGCCGTATCAAAGGTAATCTGGGCTCCGTTTTTGAAATCAATCTGATTTTGCATTGATTTATAATAGACCTCAGCATTCACCTCATAATTGTTGTTGTTGAAATTTCTGCTGAACCCCAGACTCACCTGGTCTGCGATCTCAGGCTTTACCGTTAAGCTGCTGCCAATCCACTGATCAGTAGGGTTTCCACTGCTTGAGTTGCTCAAAAGATGCAGGTTTTGAGTATTACGGGAATATCCTGCTTTGATGCTGCTTACTTCATTGATTCTGTAGTTAGCGGTAATTCTCGGCTCAATATTCACATAGGTTTTTCCAAATTTTCCTTTTTCAATATACCGGCTGTCGGTAAGAACTCCGTTGTTATAGGTGTTGAAAGTGTCACCACCTAAAACACTAAACATTGAAAGCCTCGCTCCATAATTCACGGTCAGCTTTTCCGTCGCTTTAAAATCATCATTAATATACAGGGCATTTTCCCATGATTTTCTGGTATTTCTAGGAAAACTGCTCACGCTGGTTCCTGATGCGCTGCTTGGTGTAATCGTATGATAAATAGATTGCAGACCAAAACGAACGGAATGTTTATTTCCTGCAAACCATGTGAAATCCTGCTTAAGGTTCCAGTCCTGTATTTTTGAATTTAAACCGAAATTATTGTCATTACTTTTCAGACTGACTTTATAATCGTAGTTGCTGTAAATAAATGAAGTGTTGGAAAACAACTTACTGTTGATAATACTGTTCCATCTCAGAGTGGCTGTTGTATTTCCCCAGTCTGTTGAGAAAGTATTCCCCAATCCCAGTACGTCCCTTCCGAAATATCCTGACAGGTAAAGGCGGTTATTTTCATTGAGCTGGTAATTGGCCTTCAGGTTCAGGTCATAAAAATATAATTTGTTGTCTTTATAATCATTGGAAGTCTTTAAGAACAAGTCAGCATACGTTCTTCTCCCTGAAACAATGAAAGAAGATTTTTCCTTTTGAATAGGACCTTCCACACTTAGCCTGCTGCTGATAAGACCGATTCCTCCATTAATGTTATAATCCTGGTTGTTTCCGTCTTTCATCTTTACATCCAGTACAGACGAAAGACGCCCTCCGTATTGGGCAGGGCTGTTTCCCTTGATGATACTGACATCCTTTAAAGCATCACTGTTGAACGTGCTGAAGAAACCAAGCAAATGCGAAGCATTATATACAGGAGCCTCATCCAGTAAGATCAGGTTCTGATCGGTGGCACCACCTCTTACACTGAAGCCGCTGCTTCCCTCACCATTACTTTTAATACCCGGTAAAAGCTGAATCGTCTTCATCACATCTTTTTCTCCGAATAAAACAGGAAGTTTTTCAATATTTTTAATGCTTAATGTCTCTGTTCCCATTTGGGCAGAGGTTAAATTTTTATCCTTTTTAATGCCGGTTATCACCACTTCATCAATAGATTTTGAAATCTGCTCCTGTGGCAGAAGCGGAAGGTCCATTTTTATATTCTGATCAACTTTGATCTGCTGTTCAAAATCTTTATAACCAGGATTGGAAATGATCAGGGTATAATTGCCTTCCGGCAATGACAAAGAATAAAATCCATATTCATTGGCAACGACATTAATCGAGGGATCTTCACTTACTTTTACAGCAACCCCGATCAGGAGTTCGCCATTTTTTTTATCTTTTATGGTTCCGCTTACAGAATAGGTTTGCTGGGCAAGCACAAAAGTACTGAAACAGAGCGCAGCAGTGGCTGCGGTGATTTTTAAAAAGGATGTTTGCATTAGTTTTGTTTAAAGTAGTAGATCTCTTTTATAATAATTGTAGATTTTATTATCGGATTAGTTGGAAGGATGAATGAGTAGTTACATTAAAAAGCCTTAATAATGAAATAAATAAATGGAATGATTTTTAATAATGGAAAATATTCTTCAAACTTCAGGAAGCAAAGATAATAGAACTTATGCTAATCATATTACTTATTTAGAATATTTGTTCTAAAAATAAATAAAATATTAAAATAGCATCTTTGATTCCTTATTAAGTCATATTTTTGATCCATTAAATTTCAAACCATGAAAGCTACAGCTCGTTTATATATTGCCATGACCTTAGGAATGGCCGGAAATTTTACTTTCGGCCAGTATAATGTGGAAATAACCAAAGAAATTTCCCGGGTGGAATCAGGATTAATGCCCGTTACCCGTTTTGAAGGCAATCCCCTCTGGACCTTAGAGTCGCGGATGAAACATTATAATATTCCCGGTTTAAGCATTGCTGTAATTAAAAACTCGAAAATAATCTGGAGTAAAGCGTATGGGTTGGCAGATGTAGAATCTAAAACTCCTGTAAACACAAAAACTTTGTTTCAGGCTGCCTCGATGAGCAAACCCGTGAGTGCCTATGCTGCACTAAAAGAAGTGGAGAACGGAAAAATAAATCCGGATGCTGATGTAAATTCTTATCTGACTTCCTGGAAGATTCCTGAAAACACATTAACCCAAGAGAAAAAAATCGGGCTTTACAATATACTCAGCCATACTGCGGGCTTTACGGTACACGGATTTGGTGGTTATGAAGCAGGCAAATCACTTCCCACACTGATTCAGGTGCTGAAGGGAGAAGCTCCTGCCAATTCTTCTCCGGTTGTGGTTGACCAGCTTCCGGGAACTTCATTGCGCTATTCCGGTGGTGGATATTCTGTGATGCAGCAGATGCTGATCGATATTGAAAGAAAAAGCTTTCCTGCCATCATGCAGGAAAAAGTGCTCGGACCTCTGGATATGAAAAACAGTACTTTTGCGCAACCTTTACCGGAAAATCAATCACAATGGGCAGCTACAGCCTATACTATGGGCGGAGAAAGAGTGAAGGGGAAGTATCATATCTATCCCGAAATGGCCGCAGCCGGATTGTGGACGACCGCGGAAGATCTGTCTAAATTTGTGATTGATATTCAAAATACTTTAAGCAATAAAAGTCATAGAGTCATCAGTCAAAAAATGGCAGAAAAATTTACAACTTCTTTTATTGATCCGTCAGTAGGACTGGGTATTTTCCTTGAAAAAAAAGGAGAACAGGTTTATTTTAGTCATAACGGGTGGAATGAAGGCTTTTCCAGCAGATTTATTGGCAATAAGACCAACGGCGACGGAATTGTCGTTTTGATCAATACCAATAAACCTGAATTTATTGAAGAACTGATCAGGTCTGTAGCATTGGTCTACCAATGGCCGGATTATGTAGGACCTGCCTTTAAGACATTACCGATGACGGAAGAAGATTTCAGCAACAGTGTAGGGAGATATCAGTTCAATCAGTATGGATTAAATAGAATTTACCGTAAAGATGGTAAACTTTGGTTGACAATTAATGATTTAGACGGACCCATGGAACTTTTGAAGGTTGGAAAAAATACATATGCTTCGGAAAACTGGAGTTTTACATCGGAAATTGTAAAAGATCCTCAAACCGGAAAATCTGAAATGGTCAATCTTTTACCGGACAAAACCATCCGGTCAAAAAACCCAAAGATGAGCGATGAAGAAAAAATACCTTTGGAAATGATTTTAGAAGGTAGTTTTGATCAGGGATTAGAAGCATTCCGTAGTGCAAAACGCAAAAATCCGGACCATTATTTTCTTTCGGAAGATTATCTGAACAATGCCGGGTATGCTTTACTCGGACAAAATAAACTGAACCAGTCGATAGATATTTTCAGAGTGAACAGCCTTTTATATCCGGATAGCCAGAATGTATATGACAGTTTAGGAGAAGCTTATCTGAAAGCAGGACAAAAGGATAAAGCCAGATATTATTATCAGAAAGTACTGGAGATCAATCCGGCCAATGCAGATGCCCTAAGGATTTTAAAAATATTACAATAAAAGCAATAGATTTCATTAGATAAATTTAAAAAAATGATTGATCATGTTGTTGAGAATATGGACGATTGAAGAAATTGAAACTGAAATTTTAAAAGCAAAAAAGGAAAGACAAAATTTTCCAAGAACCCTTGAATTCCCTTTTTCTGAACGCTATAAAAATATAGTAACCCAGATTAAAAGCACAGAAATTTCTTCTGAAACGATTATATATGATTCAGTGGAAGCTGCCAATGAAAATAAAGACTTTCATTGGCCGGATCATTGGTGTTTTGCAGAAAACGGGCAGGGTGACCGTTGGCTTTTGAATGGCAGTAACTTTGTGTTTTTTTATAACCACGATGATGATGAACGCTTAGAGCCTATGTACATCACTTTTGAACAATGGTTACAGATGGCCTTTGTTATCCGTCAGCTGGATGAATATTGTAATGAATCTGAAACTTTAGAAGAGTCTGTCAAGCAAAGATTTTATGAAGTGTTACATACTATCCATCCTCGACTAAGTGAAAACTTTCCGTTTTCAGTACCATAAATCTTTAAAGCTTGTAAAGTCTTCTGAAATGGACTATTTTTGAAGAAACAGCACATTTTAAAACCAAATACTATTTCTCTTTCATCCTGGAATACAGAATGGAACTTTTACAGAAGTTTTCTACGATAAAAAGGGAAAAGCTACATTTGTTCAGAACGTAATAGATAAAATGATCATGAATTTAGAAGAACTGGAACAGAAATATAATTTTAAATATCCCGACCTCTACAAACGTCTGCATAATGATAATATGCTGGATTGGGGAGAATCCGGTCCGGATTGGTATCTGACCACATTACCAACACTGAAGAAAAAACCACCTTTACTCTTATTCGGAAACGATATTGAAATCTGGAAGGATCAACAACTTGTTGAAGCCGCCATACAGGAGATGTCGGAGGAGGATGATTACAGAAACATTCATGAAAATTATAAATTTGTCCCGTTTGCCAAAAATGGAGCAGGGGATTTATATGTTTTTCAGTATGATTTGGAAGATAATGGTGAAGTGCCGGTAAGTTTTATTCCTCACGATGAAGAAGAAGGTGAGGTGCTGGCCAAGAACTTTCAGGATTTTATTTTTCGTCAGCTTCTGGAAGCTGTGACAGAAATTGATGAAGATTCTATGTTTTATGAAGAGGAAGAAGAAGAGCTGAAACAGAATTTATTCAGTCAGTTAAAAACTCACGAGCCTTACCTCAGTTCCGGACAGATAGAGATACTGCATACGATTTATCAGCGTGATATCTTCGAATATACTTACAAAGTTCCGAATGGACATATTTTCGAGGCAGAAGGATTGGTGACTTTTGATGAGGTGGACGATATTATAAACCGTGAAATGGCTTTTGATTATCAGAATAAGAAGTTTAATTATACGACATGCTGGATCAGTTAAGAGCTCATATTGAAAAAATTGTTCCCCTGGACGATCAGGAGTTTGAACTCATGACTGCTTTTTTTACGTATAAAAAGTTTAAAAAACATCAGTTTTTAACACAGGAAGGAGAACCCGTAACCTACAATTATTTTGTGGTGAAAGGTCTTTTAAAGCTCGTCTATACAGATGATACGGGAAAAGAACATATTGTAGCCTTTGCGATGGAAGACTGGTGGGAAACAGATTTTCCGGCCTTTTATCAGCAAACCAAGGCAACAATGTCACTGCTGGCAGTAGAGGATACCGAAGTATTATGCATTTCTCTGCAGGATTATAAAAAATTGTGTGCAGCCCTTCCCAAAATTGAACATTTTTTCCTGGAGAAAGCATATATGGGATTTATTGCCGCGCAACAACGTATCATTTCAACGATGACGACGGGAATTAAAGAAAGATACGAACAGCTGCTTCAAAAATATCCTTCTTTAATTCAACGGGTTCCTAAAACCCTTCTTGCTGCTTACCTCGGAGTTTCAAGAGAAACATTGAGCCGTTTATCCCTGTAAATAGTGACTCCAGTCACTCCATAATCGTGATCCGGATCACATGGGTTTGTTATCCCTGTTCTGCAACTTTGCAGTCTAATGTATAACAAATTCAATACAATGGAAAAAAGAACCATCAACCCATGGCAATGGCAAAATGAGCGAAGTTATTCTCAGGCCGTTGAAGTGAGAAATGTAGAAAGTACCTTATACTGTTCAGGGCAGGCGGCCATTGATCCTGACGGAACCTCAAGCGATAAGGATATGAAGTCTCAGCTGCAACAGGCTATTGCTAACCTTGAAGAAGTAGTCATTACTTCAGGATATGAATGCAAAGAAATTGTACGGCTCAATATCTATACAACCTCAACTCAGGAGCTGTGGCCTCATTTCCCGATTCTTCAGGAATGGATAAAAAAACATCAGATGACACAAGCCGTCACCATGCTTGAAGTAAAAAGTTTATTTGAAACCTTAACGGTAGAATTGGAAGCAACGGTTGTAAAATAAACGGCAGATTCAATAGATAAAAAACCTCCAAATTCCTGGAGGTTTTTTTTATTGCTAAAAATAAATCGATTATTTTGATTTTTATTTAAATTGTTATTTTAACATAATTGCTTCAATATCTATTGTTTTTTAATTTATTAATAAGTAAATTTATTTTTTTAATCATTTTTATTATATTTATTGATTGGTTGTTGCTTATTTTTAATTTTTTATAAATAAATATTTTAATTTACAATAAATTAATTCAGTTTGTAGTGAATTTTATTATATTTGTTAATACATTAATAATTATTTCAAGTAAAATGATGATCATTATTGAAATAATTTAAGCAAAATGCATTTTTATTTTTATGAAATTTCACCAAATTTATTATTATGAAGAGAACTCTTACCTATTTTTTAATGCTTGTAACAGGCAATTTTTTCCTTTCGAACGCGCAAGTTGGTATTCAGACTTCTAACCCTCAGGGAGTCTTTAATATTGATGCAGCCAAAGACAATCCTGCTACCGGAGCACCTTCAGCTGCGCAACAGGCCAATGATGTAGCGGTTACCGCTACAGGAAACATGGGAATTGGTACCACAGTTCCCACCAACAAGCTTCATGTCAATGGTACCGATCCTTTACGTTTACAGGGGGTTGGCACCGGAAATACTACAACAGACCCTCTTGTGGTAATTGATGGTACCGGTGTGATAAAAAGTATTGGAACCTTAGGTGCTCTTTCTATTCCCAATCCTGCTGTATTCCGATTAGAAACTGCACAGGCCAATTTCTTACAGGCACAAGGTGCCGGAGGATCACAGGTCGTACCTATGTCTGTCGTTAAAAATAGTATTCCGGGAATGACTTATAATGCTGTTACAAGTACTATTACTTTTCCGGCAGGAACCTACCAGATTACTTTTGTTTATGAAGCAATTCATAATATAACAGGATGTACCATCAGTTCTTATTTTATAGATTTCCCTCTTAATGCTACGACTACCAGAATTCACAATACAGCGTCACATTCGGAAGGAGCACTTTCTAATCATGGTGGAACAATTACCTACGCCACAACTCTTCCTGCCAACAGGGCTTGGACGATCACTCTTGGAAGAGGGCAATCCGGTAACTGCGGAGGAGCAGGGATGAACCTGGCTGCTATTTCTACCCAATTACTGGTTTTCCGGATCGGAGATTAATTGTATATAACTTTACTTATCAGGCATTTTCATATCTCATCTCAACGAGAAATTCTAATAACACAAATAGTATCAAAACACCGGCATCCGTCGGTGTTTTATGATATATCAATAGCATCGATTGTATTATTCTAAAGAGAAACCTTTTTCAGCATTATGGGTTTTCCTACATTTATACTAATTATTTTGTAATGATTACATCAATGAATATTCAACTTTTTTCAAAAAATGCGCTGGTAGGAGGAGCTACCCAGGGAATAGGTGCCGGAATTGCCGTTGAGCTGGCAAAATGCGGAGCGAATGTTACCGTCATGTCCCGTAACGAAGCTAAGCTTAAGAACTTTACTGCTGAACTTCCCGTTATTCATCCGGAGCAGAAACACAAATACCTTGTGGTCGATTTTTCGGACTTTGACAACTATAAAAAAATTATAAAGGAGTACTTTGAAAGTCATCCGGTTGATATTCTGGTCAACAATACCAATGGCCCCGAACCCGGATTGGCAACAGAAAAAAATGTGGAGGATTATCAAAAAGCATTTGATCTTCTTTTTAAAACCGTGTGCGAAACTACTTTACTGGCCTTACCCCACATGATGGAACAGAATAACGGAAGAGTTATCAACGTTTCTTCATTGTCAGTAAAAGAACCTATCAACAACCTGGCGTTGTCAAACTCCATCCGGTCAGCTGTAATGGCCTGGGCGAAAACTTTATCGAATGAAGTTGCAAAACATAATATTACAGTCAATAATATTTTAACCGGATATTTTGATACGGACCGCATCAAAAAATTAGTGAGTAATGAATCACAGCAGACAGGTACTTCCGAGGAAGATATCAGGAAAGCCAGAGAAAATAAAATTCCGATGAAGCGATTGGGAAAACCTGAAGAATACGGTCATTTGGTGGCCTTTCTGGCCTCAGAATATTCATCCTATCTTACAGGAGCAAGTATTCCGCTGGATGGTGGATTGAATAATACGTACTAAAAGATTCATTGTATTTAAAAGGCTCCCGAATTTCGCCGGGAGCTTTGTCATTTCTTGTACAATTAAGATATTTTATTGTCTTCATGTAATAACTCCGGTCCGTCAGTTGTCTTACGAGTACTATTGGAAAATATTATATGAAAAAATGGTCTTTTAAAAGATGGAACACTGTACTTGGGTGGTTCCTCTTTTTCATTGCTTTGATTACCTATTTCTCTACCATAGAACATTCACTGAGTTTCTGGGATTGTGGAGAGTATATTTCTTCGGCTGTAAAGCTTGAGGTTACGCATGCTCCGGGAGCTGCTTTGTTTCAGATTGTGGGTGCCGCAGCAAGTATCCTTGCGCTGGGAAATAGCGGCAATCATGCCATAGTGATTAATGCGATGTCAGCCCTTTTCAGTGCGTTGACTGTTGTCTTTTTGTTTTGGACGATCACTCATTTTTTAAGGAGGATTTTACATAAGGATTTTGAGGAGCTTACCCGGCAGCAGGAGATTTCAATTCTGTTGGCAGGAGTCATCGGTTCTTTATGCTTTACTTTTTCCGATACTTTCTGGTTCTCAGCAGTAGAAGGAGAGGTGTATTCCATGGCATCCCTGTTTATTGCTATTTTATTATGGCTGATTACCAAATGGGAAAATGAATATCAAGCGGTGGATAATGAAAGATGGATTATTTTAATTTTCTTTATCATCGGGCTTTCTGTAGGGGTGCATATGATGTGTATGCTGGCGATTCCTGCCGTATGTCTGGTGTTTTATGCCCGTAAATATCAGTTTTCATGGAAGTCTTTTATGTGGGCCAATGTGATTACCCTTGGTATATTGGCACTGGTATTTAAAATAATTTTCCCTTTGATCATGACAATGTTCGGGAATCTGGAAATCTTCTTTGTGAACGGATTGGGACTGCCTTTTCATTCAGGAACCATGATGGCGTTTGTACTGATGGCTGTCATTTCCTTCCTTTTGATCAGATATGCGGGAAAAACCAAAAGAAATATTTATCAAACTGTCGTTTTATCAGTGGTATACATGATGATAGGTTTTTCATGCTGGATGGTGATTCCTATCCGGGCTAATGCCAATCCGCCCATGAATCTTAATGATCCTGATACGGCAATCGGTATGAGAGATTATTACAATAGAGTGCAATATGGAGACTGGCCAACAATCTACGGACAGAATTATACTGCATCCCTTGATGCCAAAGGAATTGAGAAAAATGAAGACGGAAGTTATAAGACAGAGAAAACAGGGGATATGTACGAAAAGGATGAAAAAACGGGAACGTACAGAAAGACAGGAGAAAGCTTTAACTATGTATTCAATAAATCTCACATAAGCTTTATGCCCAGGATGTTCAATGAAGATAAAGAGGTGATGGCTAATTATATTGCAATGTACGGAGCTCCTGATTTTACCTTCAATTATGATAACCAGGAAGTGGCGGATAATCCTGAGGCTCAAAAAATATTTAATGAATTAAGGGCAAAGTATGAAGATGATTCTATTACGGTAGCAGATTATCTTAAAGTAAAGCCCTACGATCTGATCAATGTCCAGAAACCTTCGTTCCGTCAGAATATGGATTATTTTATCTCATTCCAGAACGGATATTATTTTGTAAGGTACCTGATGTGGAACTTTGTCGGAAGGCAAAATGATCTTCAGGGCCATATGGAAAATACGCAAGGGAACTGGATTTCCGGATTTTCTTTTATTGATAACGCTTTGTGGGGAAACCAGGAAACTATGCCGTCTAAATTTAAAAACGAAAGTACGGTGAAATTCTTCTTCCTCCCTCTGATTCTGGGACTGATCGGATTCTTTTTCCAATTGAACAGGGATTTTGGGAGATTTTATGCTTTGCTTTCTCTTTTTATTGTAACCAGTGTAGGCATTGTTTTTTATACAGGGGTAAAACCTTTTGAAGTAAGAGAAAGGGATTATGCAATGGTGGGTTCATTTTATGCCTTTGCCATTTGGATCGGTTTGGGTGCAGGAGCCATCCTATGGTTTCTTCAGTCTACAATAAAATCAAATGCAGCCTCCGTCATTTTAGGGCTTGTGCTATTAGGAATTCCCTTTATGATGGGATTCCAGAATTATACTTCACATGACAGAAGCCGTAAGACTGCAGCGTATGATTATGCTTATTCAGTGCTGAAATCTTTACCAAAAAATGATATTATTTTTATTTATGGAGATAACGATACCTTTCCGGTGTGGGGAATCCAGGAGACAGAAAGATTCCGGGATGATGTAAAAACAGTTAATTTTACCTTACTGGCAATGCCCTGGAGTATCGATCAGGTAAAAAGGAGAACGTACAATGCACATGGCATTCCGGGAGAGCTGACCCATGAAGATTACAGAGATGGAATCAATGAGCAGGTGTATTTAATGAAAAAAGAAGATTGGGAAGGTCTTTTTGCAATGGTAAAAGATCAGGGAGCACCCGACACTTCTTTTCAGGACTTCAGGAAATTCCTGACGCAGGATTCTTTAACGCTGAAGGAAGCAATGGATTTTATAAAATTAAAATCTCCTGAGAAAGATGAGTTGCTGAAAATGTACTTCGGAGAAGAAAAATATGAAAGATTTAATATTCTTCCGGTCAGTAAATTTGTACTGCCTGTCAATAAAGAAAATGCTGTAAAGTCAGGGATCATCAGCAGAGCAGACCTTTCGAAGGCTGTAGATCATATCACCATTTCATACAAAGGAAACAGGTTTCTCAAAAATAACCTTATGATGATGGATCTGTTGGCTAATTTTGACTGGAAACGTCCTGTCAGTTTTTCGTCCGGTGGCATGTATGAAGGTGAAAATACCTTTTACCTTGATGAATATCTGCAATTCGACGGTTTCAGCTACAGGCTCGTTCCCATCCATACTCCTCAGGCTCCGGACGGTGACAGGGGAAGGGTAGATGCAAACTCCCTTTATCAGATCGTTAAAAATTTCAGATGGGGCAATTTTAAGGATCAGACTATTTACTATGATGAAACGGCAACATCCAATATCATAGGCTACAGGATGTCTGCGAGCAGAGCTGCTTCAGCATTGGTTGCCAACGGACAGAAAGATAAAGCTGTTGAATTGCTGGATCTTGTGGACAGAGAAATTCCTGCTGAAAAATACAACGATCCGCGCTCATTAAGCATGATTGTTTCCGGATATATTCTGGCAGGTAAGGAGCAAAAGGGGCTTCAGCTGGCAGAAGTTCTTAAAAAAGAGATTTTTAAAGAATATGATTATTATATAATGCTTTCACCTCAATATCAGATGGCTGCCCGAAAACAGATAAGAACATTACCTATGGAATATGCCCTGGTTGTTTCCGCTGTTACTGACTCATATAATAAACTGAATCAAAAAGAGAAAGCCTATACGTATCTTGTACAATCCATAGAACCGATCGATAAAAAATTCAATGTTTTTGTGAAAGGCCTCCAGCAGATGGGAAAAGAGAAAGCCATGAAAGAATCTGAAAATGTGCAGAAAATTGCACCTTTTTATCAGTATTTATTTGATATTATGGAGCCTTTTGATTCTACCTATTCAAGGCAGAAAGAAAATGAGATCACAACCGCCATTATAAAAGCTACACAATGATGGAGTAGTGTTTGTATTAAAAATAAAAAGGTCTTCAGGTATTTGTCTGAAGACCTTTTTCGTATACATCATTTCCAGAATTCATCATCATAAGTATCCGTTTCTTCGGTATGAATGTGGCTGAGCTCTTTTCCGATCCTGCTTAAAGTTTCATGACTTAGTTTTTCCTCCAAATGAGGAAACCAATGGCGTTCTTCAAAACGGATGTGCTGATCAAGAAGATCTGCAAAATCTGAAAAGAGGTTCCGGCCTTCCAAGCTTTCAATCTGAGAAACCAATACTTTCAGTTGGGTATGTTCCGATTGGATACGGGAAGAGTATTCGTCTTTCAGATAGGGAAAGAGAATTTGCTCTTCCTCCCTGAAATGCTCTTCCAGATGGTTTTTCCAAAAGTAAACGATATAATTTTTAATCCTGTCCGGTTTTACTTTGTTCCTGATTCCCTGCCTGATTTTCCAGCTGCAAAGCAACCCGAAGTGGTGATCACGGGAAAGCAGGACTATATTTTCGTTGCGTTTCATGATTTTATGATTTAAAAATTAAAATAGCAAAGCTTTTTGAAGAATCAGTAAACCTTACAGCTTCTGAAAATCTGTAAGGCTTACAATGATGGGTTACCGTTTTTCTTTTAAAGACCATCCCAACTTCAGTCCGATGATAAAGATGACCAGAAGTAATTCTCCGGCGGCTAGTAAAATATCTCCCGGTACCCGCATCCATCTTAAGAAATGCATAATGTCTGTCTGCATAAATTCAGCAGAACGCGCGTACCAATATCCTTCTTTAATAGAGGCAACAGATTGCATAATGCCTATGGGCAGAAGGCTTATAGTGACCATCACCAGTAAACCGATATTAATAAGCCAGAAAGCCCATCCGATAAGTCTGTCATTCCATTGACGGTCAGGATATAATCCCCTTAAAACAAACAGCATCAGTCCGATTCCTAAAATGCCATAGACCCCGAATAAAGCGGCATGGCCATGCACAGCAGTAGTGTTCAGTCCCTGAATATAATATAAGGCAATAGGAGGGTTGATGGCAAATCCGAAGATTCCTGCACCCAGAAAATTCCAGAAGCACATTGCAATAAAGCAGTAAATGGGCCATTTATATGCCTGAATCCATTTTGTAGATTTACTAAGCTGATAATTCTGGTAAGCCTCATATCCAATCAAAACAAGCGGAACAATTTCCAACGCACTGAAGGTTGCACCCAATGCCAGTACAGCGGTGGGGGTGGCGCTGAAATACAAATGATGGAACGTTCCTAAAATACCTCCGCCCAGAAAAATGATCGTAGAGAAAAGAACAGCATGCGTAGCCGATTTTAATCTTAATAATCCTAATCTGGTAAATAAGAAGGCTGCCACTACCGTTGCAAAAACTTCAAAGAAGCCCTCTACCCAAAGGTGAACAACCCACCATCTCCAGTATTCAGCAATCGCCATGTGTGTTTGTCTTCCATACATCAGGCCTGCGCCGTAAAACATCGCAATAGCAACGGAAGAAAGTGTGAACAGGAGAAGTAAATGACGGTCACCATCTCTGCGCTTTAAAGCAGGAAGAAGAGCTCTGACCATTAAAACCAGCCAGAGAATCAGTCCGATAAGCAATAGAATCTGCCAGATTCTCCCCAGTTCCACATATTCATATCCCTGATGTCCCCAAAGGAAATTGTCTACAAGTCCCAGCTTTTGCATTACACCCAGCCACTGGCCCGTCAAAGATCCTAAGACAACAATCAATAAGGCACCGAATAATATATTGACACCGAGCTTCTGGAATTTCGGCTCATATCCTGACACTGCAGGGGCAATGTATAAACCTGTTGCCAGCCATGAAGTGGCGATCCAGAATATAGCCAGCTGCACGTGCCAGCTTCGGGAAACCGATTGCGGAAGAAACTCATCCAAAGTAATTCCGTAAAACCCGCTTCCTTCCACTCCGTAATGTGCCGTGACCACACCGGCCATCATCTGAACCAGGATCAGTAAAGCAACGACCCAGACGTATTTCAGAGTCGCTTTCATCGAAGGAGTAGGTTTCATATTCCGTAACGGGTCTTCAAGGGGAAGTACCTCACTGATTTCTTCTTCTTTATTTCTTGCATGGTAAAAAACCAGAAGGCCAACGCTGGCAAGCAGCAAAAGTATACTGAATCCGGACCATATGTGAAGAGACGGAGGCGGAACATTACCGACAGATTCATCATGAGGCCAGTTATTGGTATAGGTTACATGATCCCCCGGCCGTTCTGTACTACATACCCAGGTGCTCCACGCAAAAAATGCATTCATTTTAACCATCCTTTCCGGATCTTTAATCGTATTCCCGGGAATTGCATACTGATCACGAAGTTCAGCCATGGATGGATCATTCATGAAGAGTTTTGCGTAATATTGAGACAGCTGCTTCTGTACTTCGGCCCTTTCAGGGGAAAACACGATTTCATTATTGCTTTCATTGAAAGTATTGGTACGAAGCTCTCTTTTCAGCAGTACCTGATATTTTGCCTGTTCTTCATCGGGAAGATCCCGGTATATCTTACCCTCTTTTTTGGCCAGTTCCTGAAGCAGAAGAACAGATTCGCGGTGGAGGTAATCTGCAGTCCAGTCAGGAGCAATATAGGCGCCGTGGCCCCATATACTTCCTACGGTTTGCCCTCCGATCGATTGCCATACATTCTGGCCATCTTTTATATCCTGTCCGGTAGCAAGCAGAGTACCGTCAGTACTTACGATTTTTGCGGGGATAGGAGGAACTTTTCTGTAGATTTCAGTGCCATAGAATATAAGGACTGCAAAAGAGCCGATCATGACTACTGCCAGCCATATCCAAAGTTTTTTAGGTGTCATTCTGATCATTTTTTAGGATTCAACAGCCAATTCTTTTTCCAGTCGGATCGCTTTTGGGAACAGGATATTATTCTCAAGATGAATGTGTTTGTGAAGGTCATTTTCAAAATCCTGAAGCATGGCAAAAGCAACTTTGTAGGTGTTGCAGGCGTCTGCAGGAGGAAGATATTCATTGGTGATTTCTGCAATTTTTCTGAAGCGGTCTCCTTCTACGGTATGATCATGTTCCATCATATGAACCGGATTTTCCACTGTTCCGAAAACCGGATGCGGCAAGGGTTGTCCTGATATTTTTGCCGTCACCATATTTTTAATGAAAGGAAACAGGATGAGTTCTTCTTTTTTCATATGGGCAGCCAGATCACTGGCAGATTCATCAAATAAATTTTTAACTTCAAATAATTCAGGATGCCTGCCTCCGTGAACTTTACACAATTTATCCAGAAAAGCCTGTAAAACAGAGGTTTTTTCTTCCACATAACGGTGATGTGTTTTCTCGATATAATCTGTCAGCAGATCCAGCGGCCAGCTGTTGAAGTCTATGAAAGAGCCTTCGTTTTTCGGAAGGGCTTCCAGTTCTTCATAGATTTTTTCAGGATCGGTTTTTTTGTTGTGGCATGCCTCTTCTATTGTTCTTCCGCCTTTACAGCAGAAATCTATACCATGTTTCTTAAAAATAGCAGCGGATCTGAAATCTTCAGCTACCATATTTCCGATAAAGTCTGTTTTTGTGTTCATAATATAATACTTTTTTGTCTTTTATTATTTTAAATTTTTTTATTTACTTTTTAAGTGAAAGAATATATTTTACCATTTGTTGAGCATCGTCTTTACTTAATCCTTCGTGAGGAGTCATGGGAATATCACCCCAATTTCCTTTTCCTCCTTCAATAATTTTTTGTGCCAGCCGTTCAATATCTGCCTTTGTATATTTTGAAGCTACATCCTGATAAGAAGGTCCGATTAATTTGGAATCTATTTTATGACAGGCAAGACAGTCGGCTCCTTCGATGAGCTTGAAACCCGGATCATTAGAAGCATTTGTCGTAACAATAGGCTCAGGATGAGGAGCGGGTTGTTTGACAGGTTGCTCTGTAGAAGGTAGCGGGATGGGAATAGGTGTTGTTTCATTTTTGCCGGAACATGATAAAGCCATCGTCAATACTCCCAATATCATTGCTGTATTTATAAGTTGTGTTTTCATAAGGAATGCAGTTAATGAGTTATATTTTTCGTGTAAGAATGGTTATTTTCAGTATCCGCTATATGTTTTTTGAATTGTGAAATAATAGCAATGAGCACGATAACAGTCTTTGCTGATTCTGCATAAATAAAATAATCATGAACGGGAGTGGGCAGCAGAGTCCTGCCTGAGGAAAGCAAATCAACCCGGTTACCAAGTACGGGCAGCATCCAATACTGTTGTAACGAAAGGAGAATCAGGAATATAATAATGATCAGAAAATCAAATTTTGTATAATTTTTATAGCTGATCATCATAAAAGCTAATATTAAAAACAAAAATAGGTTCTGTATTTTTGTAGAAACTCCGAACATCAGTTTTCCTAGTCCCAAAGCTGTTGTAAGGGCCATTCCCTGCACCTGAAATTTCAACGGTGTTTCTAAAAAACTAACCGTCATCAACATCCCGGCCATGAGGCTTAGCAAGCAAAGGACAATAGGATTTTTGAGAGATAATTTCATTTTTATTTATTTAATATATTAAGACCTTTTTATCTTTTATTTGGTCAAATTTTTTTTAACGCTTCAAATAGGTCAGCTGTAAATCAAGATTATCGACAAATTCCTGAATTTTTGAATTTTCCAACATTTCACGAAGATTATCCCTGATGCTTTTAAACTGATCATGAAGAGGGCACGGGTGGGTTTCAGAGCATTGTTCCAGCCCCAGGCCGCAACCTGAAAATAATTTGTCCCCGTCAACTTCCCTTACAATGTCAGCAATCGATACATTCAGATTGTTCTGATCCATATAAAATCCGCCATTGGGCCCTTTAGCAGACTGTACAAATCCTTTTCTGCTTAAATCCTGTAAAATTTTTGCAATGAAATATTCAGGAGAGCTGATACTTTTTGAAATGTCTTTGATTCCCACTCTGCTGCCGTTTTTAGATTGCTGGGCGATATAAATCAAGGCTCTTAACGCGTATTCGCAAGTTTTGGAAAACATTTTCTATTTATTTAACATGACAAATATATAAACTTTTTTTAATAAAAGATAAAAAACTCTTTTATTTTTTTTGATCTTTGATAAACGTCATATAATAGTTCTGTTCACTGATTTAGTTAACACCGCTATTCTTAAATGCCTTACTGCTTTTCCTCAGATCTGATGGCCTCGACTGGGTAAACTGGCTAAAGGTATCACTGAAAGCACTGATAGAACTATATCCTACGTCATCAGCAATTTCATTGATTGATTTGTCTGTATTTAACAATAGTTCAATAGCTTTTATAATTCTCAATGTTTTTAAATACTGGAGGAAAGAAATATCCATATCAGATTTGAATAAACGGGACAGGGACCTTTCACTTAAACCGAACCTGGCGCTTACATTAGCCAGTGTGTGGATCTCTCCGATATTCCATTCCAGATAAGATACGATTTTCATCATCTGCTTATTGTGGGTGGCAGGAAGAATAATTGGCAGAGGTTGTTGGTGGGTTTTGGGAAGAATTTTCTTTAAAGCAACTAAAAATTCAAAATTTTCATCTTCTGCAGTCACATGTTTTTCATCCCATATTTCTGTATATTTTATCATTTGAATGAGGAGTTCTGAGGCAGGATAAATTCCGAGTCTGCTGTAAAACGGGTCAGAAATATCATCATATGCATAGAAATACAAAGACCTAAGGACGGTTGCAGAATGACCTATTTCCAGAATATGCTCCATTCCCTGTGGAATCCAGAAAAAATGCCTGGCAGGAACTACATAGGTTCGGTTATCAATCGTAATATAAGCGATACCGCCTTCTACATAGCTTAGCTGCCCCTTCGTATGCTTATGAAAAGGAATGAGTTTTTCTGATTTTTCGTGCATGACAAAGACACTTTTATCATGCTGGTCAATATGTGGAAGTGTAGCAATTAATCCCATACAATCATTAAAAATATTACCGGATTGCAAAGATAATCATTTGGCCGGAATCATGTAAAACTTGACTATTTTAGATAAAAATATTTTCGGGATTGAGGATAAATTTGCAGTGCAATAATTCGAAAAATTCAGATGAAAATTTATCTCACCGGACTGCTGCTGCTGGGCACAACCTATAGCATATCAGCTCAGACAGGCAGTCTCCGAAATGATACCATTCGACTCTCCCTAAAAGACGCATGGCAAAGAGCTGAAGAAAACAGCCGTCATATTAAGATCAAAATATTCAGTGCAGACATCGCAGAAGCCGAAGTAAAAGACGCAAAAAGGGAAAGACTGCCGGAAATCGGTGTGAAAGGATCCATAGAAAAAACTTCCAATATCCCGATTTATGAAAACGGAATTTTTTCCAAGCCGGTACAGCACGAGGTCATCCACACCCTTTACAGAGCAGGAGCAGATTTTTACCTGAATATTTATGAAGGGAATAAATTAAATCTTAAAATCAAAGAAAACCAGACCCTGGAAAAAATTAAGACCATTCAAAAAGAGCAATCGGTTTCGGACATTCACTACAAAACAGCAAGCCTATATCTTGAATTGCAGAAAACTTTAATTTTCAGGAACCTTATTCAACAGGATATTGCCGATCAGAAAACGCAGCTCAAGGAAATACAGGCTTTATATAAAAATGGGGTAGTCCTGAAGACCGATGTTTTGAGGGTGGAACTTGAACTTTCTAAACGGAAAATGGCACTGACCACCATTGAAAATGATATTCTCATCGCCATGCAGAAACTGAATATTATCCTGGGGATTCCGGATGATGAAATCGTTATTCCCGAAGCTCCTTATGATCAGTGGGATGAGAATATAACCTATAAAGACTATCTTAAACTGGCTTTGGAACATTCTTTCGATTACCATGTTTCTGAGCAGCAGACCGCGTTGAGTAAAATCAAACTGAAACAGGTGAAGGCAAATGTAAGTCCTAAAATCGGCTTATATGGTGAGTTTTACTATGCCAATCCACAAATCTTCCTGTATCCTTATAATCCGGATTGGTATTCGCTGGGAATCGTAGGACTGAAAGCTTCCTTTTCTATATCCTCACTGTATCACAATACTCAAAAAGTAAAAGCTGCTGCTTTAGAGTTTGAAAAAGAAGAAGAAACTCATAAAGATACTGAGGATAAAGTGAGACAACAGGTGAAGGAAGCGTATCTGCGATACCGCGAAGCACTTGAGCAGATTAAAGTTGCGGAAACCAATGTAGCCCAGGCTAAAGAAAATGCCCGCATCACAAAAAATACCTACTTCAGCCAGACTTCTTTGATTACCGATTTATTGGATGCTGATATACAGCTTCTCCAGACAAAATTTGAATTGGAAGCCGCCAGGATCATGGCTCAAAACAACTATTATTTATTACAGAACATAACAGGTACTTTATAAAACAATGAAAAAAAAATATACTCCAACCGATCGGTTAATTACCAAAATTACAGGATGGATCTCAGTTCTTATCGTTGCTGCATTGGCAGTCTGGGGCGGTTTTAGCCTTAAAAATTATTCAAAATATGAGCAAACCAATGATGCTCAGGTTCAGGAATACGTAAATCCGATCATCTCAAGAGCCGGAGGATTCATTGTGGAGGTTAAATTTGAAGAAAATCAGGAAGTAAAAAAAGGAGATACTCTTTTGATTATTGATAACCGTGAATATGTTCTTCAGCAGAAGCAAACGCAGGCGGCCCTTCAGAAAGCCCGTGCAGAACTAAAAGTCCTGGAAAGTACTACCGGTACTACCGAGAAGCAAGCGGCTTCAGCACAGGCTCAGGTAGCAGCTAATAAAGCAAAGGTCTGGAAACAAAAGCTTGATTATGACAGGTATGAGAAATTATATAATGAAGAATCAGCAACCAAACAAAGACTTGAAGATGTAAAAGCCACATTGGATGTGAACGAGAGTGATTATAGATCTTCCCAGGATACGTACGCAGCATCGGTCTCTAAAATACATGATATACAGGCTGAAAAAACGGTTGTAATGGCTGAAATAGCCAGATTGGAAGCGTTGTTGGACCGTCATAAACTGGATGTAAGTTATACCGCTGTCACGGCAGCATATGATGGAAGAATGGGAAGAAGAACAGTGGAAGTGGGGCAGATGATTGAAGCGGGCGAGACTCTTGCTTTTATCGTGAACAATGAGACGGATAAATGGGTGGTTGCCAATTATAAGGAGACGCAAATCAAAGATATGCATATTGGGGATCGTGTAAAGATTATAGCTGATTCTTACCCGGACAAAGAGTTTCAGGGAACAATTATTTCGCTGTCACCGGCAACAGGATCAAGTTTCTCCTTACTTCCACCTGATAATTCTACCGGAAATTATGTAAAGATTGTACAGCGTATCCCGGTAAGAATAAGAGTAGACGGGAAAAGAAATGAAATTGATGTTCTGAAAGTGGGCATGAATGTCAATGTATATGCGAATAAAAAGCATTCCAATGGCTAGAAAACTTCCGATCTTTAAACGATGGGTTCCTGAGTGGCTGGTCAAGATCATTCTTTTTTCCATGACCTTACCCGGAATTATAATTTTTTTCCTGCCGCTTTCCAATATGAATGCTGCTGCAGGATATTATGGATGTGAACCTGCTGATATTCAGTTTGCAGTAGCATTATTCTATGCAGGTTATGTGGGATTCTACAGCCTGGAAAGAAGATTTTTTAGTTTTCTTGCGGCTAAAGAATATTTTCTCATTTTTACAACGCTCCAGATTGTAGCATGTCTGATCTGTTATTATACCAGCGAAATCTACATCCTTTTTCCTGTACGTTTTCTTCAGGGAATACTGTTTGCAGGGAATGTCAACCTTTCCCTCACACTCATGTTTACGCGGCTAAGCAGTGAAAGGGGACGGGAGATAAGTTTTTCAGTATTCTTCGGGATTCTGCTTTGTGCATTGCCTTTTAATAACCTGATTACAGCAGACCTTATCGATTCGTTTAATTTTAATATTGTATATAAGACCGCTATTTTTTCCTATTTGCCGGGGCTTATTTTTCTTATGCTTACCATGAGTAACTACAGGCCACATGCAAGATTTCCGCTTTATAAACTGGACTGGCAAAGTTTTGTGCTCTATGGTATTATGTTAGTTTTGGTGGGGTACATTACGATTTTTGGACAGGAATATTATTGGTTGGAAGATGTCCGGATTCAGGGGAGCGTGGTCGCGATAATTGTATTGAGTGCTATTTCAGTCATTCGCCAGTATGCACATAAGAGGCCTTATATTGATCTGCGTGTTTTCAGGTACCGGAATTTTAAAGTTGGATTACTGATCCTTTTTATCATGTATATATGTCGTTTTGCTTCAGGAATTACCAATAATTACTTTGCTGGCGAATTGCATCTGGATCCTTTCCATATTTCATATATCAATATTTTTAATATTTCAGGGCTTGTGCTTGGAGTAATTGTAGCCTGTTGTATGGTATTACAAAAGAAGAAGATACAATATATCTGGGTGCCGGGGTTTTTAATGCTGCTTGCATTCCATGCTTTGATGTATTATTCTTTTGATATTCAGGCTAATGAGTTTAATTATTATATTCCGCTATTCGTTCAGGGACTGGGAGTAGGCTTACTCATGGTTCCTACCATTATTTTTATTATTTCATCGGTTCCGGCATCGATCGGACCCTCAGCGGCAGCTACAGCTTTGGCTATACGGTATCTGGGTTTCTGTATCAGTATTGCTCTTATCAATTATTATGAGCTTTTTGAAAAAAGCCGTCACTATAATGCCTTTCAGGATCACCTGACTGCGGCAGATCCGGAAGTAAAAAATTTTCTTCATCAGCAAACCGCGAAACTAATGGCCAAAGGAATGTCTGAAGATCACGCCGTAAAAGCGGCCCATAAAATTTTGGTAGCAAAGATTAATATTCAGGATCATGTACGTTTTGCCATGGATTATTATGAAATGATGGTCTGGCTTCTTTTTGCCTCTCTCTTGTTGATTATTCTTTTTCCGTATCTGAATCGGACAGTTCTTTATTTAAAGTCCAGAAGGTTATCTCCTGCGTAAATTGACTGTACAAAAAGTACAATCATGATACTTACAAACAAAATTAAAAAGTATAGCTGATTCAGCTTGTTTTATAGTTAGAGTGGTGGGGCTGCTTCAGAAGGCAGCCTCTTTTTTTGCTCAGCTATAACAGCAATAATAGAGTTTCAACTATCTTCGTAGAACACAGATTGGAATTCATTCGTTTGTCATCGGAAAAGGGTAGCTTTTAACCTGATGTTCATAACGATCCTGGCCGAAATAGTATAATTTTTGTCATTGCGGACAAATCGCTTTCTCAGTACATTTGTACTTATATGAATCAGGTTATGAAGAATACTGAAAAGAATATGGGTAAAAGAAATATAGTCCTTCTTGTATTGCCTCAGGTACAATTGCTGGATATTGCAGGACCATGTGATGTGTTTACTTCTGCCACCCGTTTTCTTGGTAATGATCAGGCCGGATATAATGTTTTTATGGTATCGGGTACTTCTGAGAAAATACTGTATTCTAGCTCAGGAATGCCCCTACACTGCAGTCATTCCATCTATGATATCGATTTTCCCATCGATACCTTGTTAGTAGGAGGTACAACCCTTGATATATTGGATGAAATACATACTGATCTTTATAATTACCTGCAAAATACTGTAACAGCAGTACGACGTATAGGATCTGTATGCGTCGGGGCTTTTATTCTGGCTAAAGCAGGATTGTTATATGGCAAACAGGTGACTACCCATTGGAAATATGCAGATGCTCTGCAGAAATCTTATCCCGAGCTGGATGTTAATATTAATCCTTTTTTTATTAAAGATCAGAATACATATACTTCGGGAGGAGTATCTTCAGGTATAGACCTGGCCCTGGCATTAGTAAAAGAAGATTTTGGAATATCCCTGGCTTCTGAAATTGCCCGCCATCTTGTTTTACACTTGAAGAGACAGGGATTACAATCCCAGTTTGGTCATCTTTTACCTGATTACGAGATGATGACTTCCTTTACCAGAGAAATCAGGGATCTGCTCAAAGATAAACTCAGCCGGACAATTACGATAGAATACATGGCACAGGCAGTGCATATGAGTGTCCGGAATTTTTCCCGGGTATTTTTAAAAGAATCCGGAATGACACCGGGTAAGTTTCTTGAAAAAATGCGACTGGATCAGGCGAAAGACCTGCTGGAATACACAGATATGGGAATCGATATGATCGCAGGTAAGTGTGGATTGGGAAGTGCCGTTTCCCTTCGACGTCTGTTTTTAAAGCACCTTTCAGTTTCCCCTGCACAATATCGGAAAGCCTTTAACGGAACAGACTAATTACTTTCCCCTTTGACGGACGTTAAAATTGCTGATCACCAATTATCAGCACGGAAAAGTATGGCCTTATACCAGAATTATAAACTTAATAATATAATATATCATGATGAAACACACAGAGAGTAAACAAACAATGAACGTGGCTTTTTTAATTTATAACCAGGTTGAAGTTCTTGATCTGAATGGGCCCCTTGATGTTTTTGTGAAAGCTAATGTATTGTATCCGGACAGTTATACCTGTTATACGGTAGGAAAAACCAAAGATCCTGTTTATGCAGAAGGAAATACGATGTCTATTATCCCTGGTTACGATATAGAATCATCCCCCAGGCCTGATATGGTCGTCATTCCGGGAACTAATCCTGAGCAGGTAATGCAATATCTTCAGGATGATGATTTTCAAAATACGGTTTTGAAGTGGGTGAAAGACCAATACAATGCAGGAACTGTTGTTTTCACTGTCTGTACGGGAAGTATGCTGCTGTCAAAAACAGGAATTCTCAATAATTATAATATTACAACCCATAGTATACTTCTGGATGCCCTGGAAGAGCACAATCCTCAGACTCATGTTCAAAGAGGTGTCCGGTATGTGGATCAGGGACAATTAATTACAACGGCGGGTATTACAGCGGGAATAGATGCTGCCCTTTATTTAATCGGAAAGCACCATGGACAGCAGGTCGCAGATAAAATTGTGGAACTTTTTGAATATCGGCAAGCGTAGATAGGAGGTCTTGACCGCAAGAATCTAGATAATCTGTTGCTCCTGATATATTGTTTCCGGCGGCTGAAAGCCGCCGGAAACAATTATTTTCTGAAATATTACATTACACCATTTTCAAGAATAGAAAAAGACTGATCAACGCAGTTGATTTCTGCTAATTTTCCATAGGGAAGTGTAAAAGTAGGACAGGTATGGCCAAAATCCATGCGGGTAATGACGGGCAGATCATACAATCCTTCCTCATCGAGTACTTTTAAAATTTCCTTTTCATATTCATCTGCATACAAGTTGTCGTAAGGTCTTCCGAAAATAATTCCTTTAGCATTTTTGAGAATGCCTGTTGCAGCATAATTTCGGAGCCAATATCTTACAAAATCCGGTTGCGGCTTTCCTTCCGATGTTTCAAAAAAGAGAATACAACCTTTCCAGATTTCCGGGTCCGGCCAATATTCCGTTCCTTTCAGCATTTCCAGAACCTCCATACATCCTCCGATTAACGGACCCTGCACAATTGAGGTCCCTCTGAGAAAACGCCATCCTGTAGGTGGAGTTAATCTTCTTTTTACTTCCTGTAGCGAAGGGTCAAACCAATCAAGAAATTCAGTTGTCCATCCTTCCTGATTCGGTTGAATCAGTCCAATTACAGAAGATGAAAAAAGTGTCCTTTTAATGTCACTGATCTGATAATCATGCATTGACACATTCTCTGCAAACCCTACTAACAGGGAAGTACCATAAAAAGAGCTTAAGCCTGCTTTTAAACAAATAAAATGAGTAATGGTACTATCAGAAAAGCCCAGAAATATTTTAGGATTATTTCTGATAATATCAAGATCAATATAGGGAAGCATCCGGATGCTGTCATCACCGCCAATATTAGAAATAATTGCTTTTACAGAAGGGTCCGAAAAGGCTTCCATAAGGTCGTTAGCCCTGGCTTCGGGATTATTATATATCCACTGGGCAGGTTGTAAGGCATGTTGGGTTTCGGTAACTTCAAGATTAAAAATCTTATTCAGTCTCTCTTTACCTTTCTGGTATCTGTAGGGTAAATCACCGGCAGCTCCCCAGGACATGGAAATAGTAGCAACTTTATCACCGGATGATAATTTTTTTGGAGTTATAAGCTTCATGTGAACAGAAATGGAAAAATTATAATTAAACTGCTGAAATACTACATCGTGCAAAGTATTTAAGCACCCTTTTTTCAAAAATAGAACATCTTCTGAAAAAATACAATGTTTAATCAATAAAAAGCAAAAATAAATCATCTCCGTTACACTGTAAAAGTCTTTATAGAAGGGAGAAAGTAAAGAATAGCGTTCTTAGAAAAAAAAATATGAAATGTAATTAATTTATAAACAGGCTTTTGCTGGTTTTGTCGAAAAAAATATGATAAAAAAGCCCCGGAAAACTTGGAATTAAAGATGGTTTTACTATCTTTGCTATGCCTTAAACAAAGGGATTTACTTGAAAAAGTAAGTGGCCGACTCGGTAGCTCAGCTGGTAGAGCAATACACTTTTAATGTATGGGTCCTGGGTTCGAATCCCAGCCGGGTCACAGACCAAAAGAATCACTGTAACAGTGGTTCTTTTTTTGTTTTATACCGACTTTTTTAATGCTGTAGTGGTAAGAAAAGCCAGAAAGTCGCTGATAAGACCTATCCTCTAAAATGCAGAAGACAAATACAGCAAAGGATTTTTATTCCGGAATATTAACAACAGTCCTGTATATTTGTCTATCAGATATGAAAATTGAGTTTCCCATGAAGTTTGTACACCAGATTGACCCTCTGAAGTTTGTCTTATTTAATCTTGAAAATTGTCCGGACCATTACTTTCAAAATGCTGAAAGGTCAGGTTTTTTTGAGATCATATGGTTTAAAGATACAAAGGAAGATGGTGAAAATGATTCTATGTATCTCATACCTTTGTATCGCCGGGAAACATTGGAAATTAAGAATAAACAAGGCTGTCTGATTGCTTTTAAAAGAGAGTATCTTGAAGAGGATGATAAAGAATTTGCGTTGGATGTGTTTAACCTCTTTAATATACACGGTCAATCTACTCATTTCCGGATAGCAAATGAAGTAGCAGACTCACTCCGGCATATACAAATATTGATGGAGAAGGAATATAATAATACCAAAGGGACTTATCTGATCCTTAAATCACTCTTGAAAGTCTTTCTGTTAAATCTCATTCGGATGAACCAAAACTATTTTCTTCATCAGGATATTAATCAGAAACGGGTGTATCAGTTTATTATGTTGATGGACGAATATTATACAACAGAACGGAAGGCAAGCTTTTACTCTTCTAAAATGGGAATCAGTGAAAAGAGAATCAACCAGATACTCAAGGAAAAAATGCATAAAACAATTACCCAATTATTGCATGACCGTCTTATTTTAGAGGTTGACAGGATGTTGATGGCCGGCAATATGACCATCAAAGAAATTGCTTTTCGTCTTAATTTTGATGATCCTGCCTATTTTTCCCGTTTTTATAAAAAACAAACAGGACAGACTCCTGAAGACTTTAAAAAACAAATTGCTAATTAACAGCTTATACCTTTACCGGTAAACATTTCCGGATTGTCCAGATCGATTAGCAGATAGTACAACTAAAATGGAAAAGAGGTCATTTAAATTTGTATCAGGATTTATAGACAGATAGCAGGAAATAGAGAGATTAATCTCAAATATTTTTCCTATCGGCCTTTACTTTAAATCCTACAGATAAATAAATGACTCATTATGGAATTGACAAAGGAAATTGAAAAACTGATGTTTAAGGATATAGATGACCTTCTATCCCCTAAACCAATATCTCTTGAAACAGGTATTAAAAGATTAGACAACGGAATGCTGCACGTTGCGATGAGAAATCTCATGCATCAGTGCAATGGAAAAATGCTCGATTGGTGGTTTACCTACTTTGAAACAACGGCAGATTTAAAACTGTGGCATCCCCGTGATCATATAGAACATGGAGGTTGGGACAGCAAATGGATCAAAAACAAAAATTATGTAGGAGCCACAATACATGCCACGGAATCTCTCGGAGATATTCGTCCCGTACCTGCAACGATAAAATTTCATCAGCCTGCAGAAATCTTTGATCCTGTTGTTTTAGAACAGGCATTTATTAATGAAAGTGTAAGCGCGGTTGTGTATGCAAGAATTGGTTTTGGCGAAAACACACCGACAGATCATAATGGTGATCCTCTGGACGGATACATGTTTCACGTCATGAGAGATACCCCACACGGAGGAGTACTGAGAAGCCATTTCTTTCTTGGAGCTCTAACCGCAGGTACTGATCAGCAGCTGCCCGATGAAGTTGGATTTGGATTAATGGAACATTGCTATAGTGAGTTTACCTATCTCTCCCAAATCCTTCCTTCACTTTATTACGCAGAAAACCAAAATGGAGATCAAGCACCTCTTGTCTGGTAATTTTCTTCCTGATTCATTTAACGGTACGCAGACTAATTTGCATACCGTTTTTTAGGAAAATATTTCATAAACAGATACTTAAATATTGCAAAATTGCAAGCTTCCAAATAAAACAGGATAACAGCTTTCTATTCCTCTATAAATAAAGTGGAAAATTTTAAATAAAAATGGAGAAAAAACTTGGAATTAAAAGAATAATTTCTATCTTTGCAGTCCCTTAAACAAAGGGATTTGCTAGAAAAAGTAAGTGGCCGACTCGGTAGCTCAGCTGGTAGAGCAATACACTTTTAATGTATGGGTCCTGGGTTCGAATCCCAGCCGGGTCACAGACAAAAAGAATCACTGTTATAGTGATTCTTTTTTGTTTGTAATAGAATGTAAAGAGGACATAGATCTGTATTTCTGATGTGATAACGTCTTAAAATGTATCCTCTTTTGAATATTGCATCAAAATACCGGTGGAAGCGTCTTTTTTCATAACTTCTTCAAATCCGGTCTTTTTGTAAAAATGATACGCTCTTTCATTATCAGGAGTAACTTCCAGAAAAATAACAATATTATTACATCGCTTTCTGGCCTCTTTGATTGTAGAATGAATCAATTCATATGCAACATTTTTGCCCTGAAATTCTTTTTTAACATACATCTGATAAATTCCTCCGGTATGATCTTCATTCTTAACAAATGTGCATATCCCAATAAGATGGCGGCCTGAAAAGGCTCCGTAAACAAATCTGTCGGTTGCCTGCGTTTCAATATCGTTTTCCAATCTGAATTTTTTGATTTCCAAGGCTTCCTGATAAGTGGCCCCAAAAGCTTCCGGAAATGTTTTCAGACTTTCCAGACGGATTTCTCTATAGATTTTACTTTCAGTAGATAAAAGATGGCGATATTGAAGACTTGCGATCATAATGTTGCGTATACAAAGATGTGACTTTTGATTGAGATAGAAGTATTTGTATGAAAAATTTATATAAGACTAATGCCATAAATTAATTTTATTAAATGCTTTATCTCATAAAGTGGATGTATTGTATTTTTTAAATATTAATACTGTTTTATATCTAATGAGTGCCATATTTATGTATATTTATAACATAAATTATCGGAAAATGTAATTTATTTGGAGATTGTTTTACCAAAAGAATGTCCAGTTTGAGATGGAACAGTACAATGTGACAATTAGTGAAAATAAATATATCAATGCAAGGATCATAAAAAAAATTACAATCTATACACTGTCTATAGGATTGTTCTTATTAGTGATCTCCTGCAATGAAAAATCTCAGGATAAAGAAAGAGAGAGTTTTGATCGTTCTTTAATGAAACAGAGCTCAGATCTGCAGCTTTCGGGGAAATACGAAGAATTTATTCGTCTTAATACCAGATACCTGAAAAAAGCAGTTACAATGAAATATCCGGAGGGAAAGGCTCTTTGTTATCTCAATATAGCCGCAGTAAATGCCTCAACAGGAAATTATGAAAAAGCTTTATTTCTTTTTAATAAGGCCGAAAACGATCTTGTCAATTCAGAAAGCAGGTATCATCGATCCATATTTTTCAACAAATACAGTCTCTATTATTTTCACCTTAAAGCTTATGATAAAGCTATACAATACAATGATAAGGCATTTCATTATTTAGAACAGGCTAAAAAAACTCCGCTTACAACACAACTCCTTCCAAAACTTTACCTCACTAAAGGCTTTTGTTTTACCAAGAAAGGCTGGAGAGGGACTGCCCTGAAAAGCTTTCTTACAGGCAATGCGCTGGAAAACTCTGCATACACCAATTCCACGGTTGCTCAATATTACCTTTTTACCCATCAGCCGGAACTCGCCGGAACGTACATTTCCATAGCAGCTAAAAAAATGCTCGAACAGAAAACATCTGATGTAGAATCTCTGTGGGTATACTTTACCATGGGATGTTATTATAAGGAAGTTAATAAGCTTGATGAAGCAGAAAAAGCTCTCAAAAAGGCATTGGAAATCAATATAAAAACAAGACGTACTTACTCATCCCATACAAGTGGAGTATTTAGAGCTTTATCTGATTTGTATAAAAAGAAAAATGACGACAGCCGGGCCTATTACTATCTGAAGAAATATATGGAAGAGGAGAGTAGGCTTGATAATGAGCGATTTGTTACGATGAATAAAAGTACCGAAGATTTTATTTCAGAAACAAAAAAGGAATCGGACTGGCATAAAAATGAATTGCCACTATTGGTAGCCTTATCTATTTCTGTTCTTACTTTTTCAGGTATATACGTTCAGAAGATCATAAAAAATCTCAGAACAAAAAAAAGAAGTTTAAAAATAGAAACCGAAGTTTTGAAGAACCATGTATTCAATAAAAAGGTAGAAGAGCTTACTGAATTGGGCAGAAAAAATGATTCTTCATTTTTAAAGCAATTCAAAGAAGTATACCCGGATTTCATCAACAGTCTTTTGAATATCAATCCTGGCCTTGAAAACTCAGAGCTTGCTTTTTGTGCTATGCTGAAGCTGGGATTTACTTCAAAGGAAATAGCAGACTATACTTTTGTACAGCATAAATCTGTGCAGCAGAAAAAATACAGGATCAGAAAAAGATTAAATATACAGGGAGAGAAAGATATTTATGTGTTTTTTAATAATATACAAGAACAAAATAATGACTGACCCTCTGCGTATTAAAGAAAAATAATAAAGAGAAAATCAAGTATTATATATGGGTATGACTTTGCAATGTTTAGTATGATAACTTATAATGATAATTTTGTAGATTAAATATAGAAAGCACTATGATACGTATTTTTCTTTCTATGATGGTTGTTATTTTAATCTCGTGTAATCAAGGTTCCACGAAGTATCAAGATACATTTGATGTTCCTTTGCTGACACAGAATGAGAAGTTCCGCCTTTCCGGTGAGTATGATTCCCTTGTTCATCTTAATAAAAGATATTATAAGAAAGCGGAACAGTTAAACTATCAGGATGGTAAAGCACTTTGCTACATCAATTTGGCAGAGTTGAACATTTCATCGGAAAATTATCAGAAATCACAGTTTCTCTTCGATAAAGCAAAAGAAATCTTGGATGATTCAGAGAATAATATTCATAAAGCAAGGTTCTATAACGTATATGGCCGTTTTAACGCAGAACTCAAAAAGATGGATAAAGCTTTTGAATACAATGATGAAGCCCTGAGCCTTGTTAAAAAAAGTCATCCGTCCAAACTGACGACAAGCTTGCTTTTTAATATCTACCTTCGACAGGCTACTTATCTGATTGAAAGAAAAAACTATAAAGAAGCATTACAGAATTTTCAGAAAGCAGGAAAACTTGATACCACAGGATACATCGATTGTGCCATAAGTGATTACATTTATATGTATAAAAATATGGATTCAGCTTACGCTTATATATCAAAAGCATATAGCAAGATGGAAAGGCGGAAAAAAGAAGACGGGATTGCTCTCTATATCAATACAATCCTTGGTGAATATTATCTTGCTGACGGACAATATGATAAAGCTGAAGAAGCATTTAAAAGATCTTTGGAAATAGATAAAAAGACCAGACGTATCTTTGTGTATTATACAAAATATATATATAATGACCTGAGATCGGTCTATGAGAAGAAAGGACAAAAAGAAAAAGCTTATTTCTATTTAAAAGCGTACACTGAAGCAAAAAATAAAACCAATACCGCATTACTGAACACCATCAATCAGGATATGGAGTCTTTTATTTCAGAAACAAAACAAGACGCAGAAAATCATAAGACTAAAATGCAGTGGGTAATCTTTTTATCTCTTGCCACCTTCTCACTGTTAGGAATATACTCATGGAGCATTATCAGCCGGTTAAGGAAAAGGAAGAGAGACCTTAGAATAGAGTCTCAGGAATTGAAAAATAAAATGAATGACAATACTCACGGAACTCTTATGGAACTGGCGAGAAAAAATGATCCCCAGTTCCTCATATACTTTAAAAAGACACACCCGGATTTTATACGGAAACTTTTGAATATCAATCCCAGCCTTGAAGATTCTGAGTTAACTTTCTGTGCGCTATTAAGATTGCATTTTACCTCCAAGGAAATTGCCAGCTATACCCTGATCCAGCACAAGACTGTTCAGCAAAAAAAATACAGGCTCAGAAAGAAATTAAACATTCCTACGGAAGTTGATATTTATCAGTTTTTAGACAGCCTGGATTGAAGCAAAAAAAACTGTCTGACTCATCAGGTCAGACAGTGTTTCGAAATATTCTCTTTTCACCACTCGTTTTTTGGTGGCCTTTTGTCAAATTTGAAAAAAAATACTTAAAACAGAAAAAAAAACTGTACGACACGGGTACTACAGGGCTTATTTATTTTTGTAATAGATTGTTTATCAGTGTTTTGATTTTTGTTTTTTTATTTGCGGGATTTTTTACATACCTCGATATATATGTCTTAGTTTAATCTTTATTTTGATCATCTTAAACAATTAATTCTATTTTTTTATACTATTTCTCTATAATGTATTTTGATTGGCCCATCATTTACCAAATTGGTAATAAAGTATTTTTAAAACAGATGTATTGATTTTGTATTGAATTTTTAACGTTAATTCTGTTTGTTTTTTATTGTGATTATTTTTTGCTTTTCAATGTGTTGTATTAATGTTGTACATGTGTAGTATGTTCTTTTTACTTTTATTGAATTTAAAATATGAATGGATGTCTCAATTTTGAGACAGTTTTTTTATTAAGGGGAATCAGATAAAAGATCAGGAATGTCCATTGAAAAAATCAAGCATATTTTCCAGTGCATATTCTGAATGCATTCTTTCTCCATTCTCAAGTGATTCCTGAATGGCTGTATCCGCTTGCTTACGCATATTTGTCTCGTAAGCGGCAATCGCTTCTTTTAGTGTATTGTATTGACTATTTGTAAAATATTCACTCAGTTTCAAAGCGTCGAGCATTGCCATATTGGCTCCTTCGCCGGCAAACGGAGGCATTACATGGGCTGCATCACCTATTAAAGTCAGGTTAGGTTGGGTCTCCCAAGCCTGATCTAAAGGCATATAATAAATCGGACGAGGAATAAAGGGAGTATAAGCATGCTCAAATAATTCATCCCAAATATTACTCCATTCTGAATACTGTTCTTTAAACCATCGTAGAACTTTGGTAGTATCGGAAAAATCAAGGTTACTTGTTTCCTGCCAATTTTCATCTGCTTTAAAACTGGCATAAAATCCGAGATCACCATTTCCTTTCTGTCCTATCAATATATTTTGAGCATTTCCAAAAGCCATGATTTTACCACTGTTAATTAAGGCATCAATTTGTGGAGCTGCTGTCTTTGAAACGTTTCCTTCCAGCATCAATACTCCTGAATAAACAGGTTTGATGTCTGTAAGGTAAGGACGGATCTTTGAACGGGCTCCATCCGAAGCAATGACAAGATCGGCATAAGCTGAAGTTCCGTTTTTAAAGTGAAGTATCCAACCTTCATTCTGTGGTTCCATGGAAATAAAGTGACTGTCCCATAGTACCGTATCGGGCTGTAAAGACTTCAGCAACATTGTTCTTAAAGGACCGCGATCTATTTCGGGCCGAAAATGTTCATGACCAAAATTTTCTTCGGGTTTTGTTTCATGGTCACTGTAAAGCACTTCTGCTTGTGGATTGAGGATGAGTGTTTTATCGGCTCCGGGGCGGAAGGTCTTTTTAAATTCTTCCATGAGATCGGCCTTCCTTAAAGCAGCCAATCCCGAATCTTCATGCAAGTCAAGAGGGGAACCCTGAACACGGGCATGTTGGTTTATATCTCTTTCGTATACCTTTACATTGGCATTTTTCAATTGTAAAAGTCTGGCCAGGGTAAGTCCCGCAGGACCACCACCTACAATCGCTATCGATTTATGATCTGTCAGCATGTTAATTTAAATTTTACAATGCAAATTTATTCCCCTTTCAATACGGATAATAGTACAAATCGGTCGTTTTTATTTTTGGATAATTCTTTGGGAGCCACTCCCGAAAACTTTTTGATTTCTTTGATGAAATGATTCTGATCGGTATAATTAAGTTCGGGAAAGAGCTTACCGTGGGCAATATGTTCCAATGATGCTCTGAAGCGTAAAATAGTACAGTAAGCTTTTAAAGACAATCCCAGCTGTTTGGTGAAATAACGGTTGATCTGACGGCTGCTCCAGCCCACTTGTTCCGAGAGTTCCTGCACGCTCATTTCACCATTTGATAAATACATCAGCTCAAAAAGCCTCAGTTTTCTTTCATCGGTTTTCACCGGTAACAATTCTTTAATTATTTCTGTCGCTTTTTGAGAACAAAGTTCAAAACTTTGAATGTCATCTGCTGTGAAACCCCAGAAATCGGGAGGAAGTTCTTTTCCTGTGTTTAATAGATCGGCAATAGAAGCTTGTAAAATATATTCAACAGCAATCGGTTTAAAACTTATGATAAAAGCTGTTGTTTTTGGTGGGATCTGTCTTTGTTCGGGATAGGTTTCCAATCCTAAAAGTGTAATGTGAAAAGGTTCCGTGGGAGATTGAGACAAAAACAGATCAATTCTTCCATCGGGAATCACAACAACTTCTTTAGGTTCATTTGAAGCATTATGAAAAGTGCCCAGATTTTCTACAAAATCAGCAATAATATGGTCGGGCTTGATAAATTTGTATTGAAAGTCATTATCCATAGGTAGCAAATTGCAGGAATTATTTCAGCTAATGAAGATACGAAAAATGAAAAGGTATAGAGTAAAAGCAATATTTTAGTAGAGAAAATTTTGAGCACATTAGCAGATTTCCTTGTTAAGATCTGTCTGACTTGCAAAATCTGTAAGATTTGCGGAAGAAGAGAGTTGAGTAAACGATAATTCTATAAAAGATAAAATCCCGGAGCCCTAAATGAGAACAATCTTAAGTCTTCTCAGCTCCATTGCATTTTTCAACAATAATTTTAAAAATAAAAAACCCGGACTATCAATGGCAGCCCGGGTTTTAACAAGATTAAAAAAAATTTAGAATGAATACCCCACAGAAACCATTACGTTTCTTGGAGCGCCCGGGAACGCTCGGGTATAATCAAAACCTCCCAGGAAATAATATTTGTTGAAAACGTTGTTGACATTTACTGCCATTTTCATTTTTCCGATGTGATAATAAACCGCTGCATTTACAGTGGTATAAGAAGGCCATTCTCCCCACAGCGCATTTCCGGTACTGTCTTTTCCAATGCTGTTATCCATACGTCTGGTGTCTACATAATACACTCCCGCTCCAAATCCCAAACCTTTCAAAGCTGAGGTTGAGAAAACATATTTCAGCCACATGCTGGCCATATTTTGGGGAGCTCCCGGTAAAGCTTGATCCACTTCTGAAGCAATAGAAGAGGATTTAACCTCTGTTTGGTTCCAGGTATAATTGGCCATCACCTGAAATTCTTTGGTCAGCTGGCCGCGGATATCAATCTCAACCCCTTTTGACACTGCCTGTCCGGATTGCCTGTAAACCGGAAATCCTGTAGTACTGATTTCACCTGTGGCAATCAACATATTTTTACGTTCAATCCGGAATAAAGACAAATCCATTTGCAATTGGTTCTTAAAAAATCCTGTTTTAAGACCTGTCTCAATCTGGAAACTATGTTCTGCTGTGAAAGGTTTATCAGCTCCATAATCATGATAGTTCTGAATGAAATTGGCACCAACAGGGGCGAATCCCTGTGAGTAGCTTGCGAAATAATTAATCTGATCATTAATCTGGTAGGTCAGTCCAACACGGGGTAGCCATGCATTTTGCGTGGCATGAAAACGATCCGCGGCACTTACGGTTTCTGAATAATAATGCTCATGACGTAATCCGACCACCAATTTTAACCGGTCCGCAAAAGAAATCTGATCCTGTACGTAGATTCCGGTTGTTTTATAAGGACTCAGGAAAGGATAGTTACCTTGTGGCAGCCATACATAATTGCTGAGATCATGAGTGGTATACGTAGGATTGTTGAGGTCAAAGGTCAACGGGACAATCTTTCCGTCTATTTTTTGTTGTCTGGCTTCTCTTTGCCGGTTGTTGCTGTCTCCTTCATACTGGGCATAATCGACTCCCGCAATGATATGATGTTCTGTTTTATGCCCGGTAAGATCCCATTTCAGATAGACTACGGAATTATCTGTGTAGTCTTTTCCGTGACGGTCAAAGAAACGCATATTCATAATCGTATTGGCAGGAGCATTAGCATAACTGTTCAGGGTGCGGTGTTCATTGACATCCTCCTGGTAGATCGATTTCATATAACTGGCATTCAATGACAAATTATGAGTAAGCCGCTGGCTCAGCCTCGCACTGAATGATAATGTTTTCGTATTATAAAAATCAGAAGGTTGACTTAAAGTAAAAGAACGTGGCAAAGCGTAGAAGTCATTATTTCTCAACCCCATTCCCCGGTCAAGATAGCCGTGAAACTGATCATATACCCAATCAATATCCACCTGTGTCCCATCAAAAGGTTTAAAAGTAAATGACGGAGCCACCATAAAGTTTTTCTGTTGATTGACATTACGGAAGGTTTTGCTGTCTTCATAACCGGCATTCAGTCGGTACAGAATTTTCTTTTCTTTGTCTAAAGGGCCTCCAAGATCAATATTGGTACGGAAAGTCTGAAAGCTTCCCACGGAGAAATTAACAGATCCTTTTTGTGTTTCCAATGGTTTTTTAGTCACCATATTAATAGTACCTCCCGGTGTAATATCACCAAATAAAGAAGCTCCCGGTCCTTTTAAAACGGAAACGCTTTCTAAATTAATGGTCAATGGAGAACGATAATAACTATTACCATAGCTATATCCTGAGCGCAGACCATTCACCAGACGAATCCCGGTCTCATAGCCACTTTTGAAACCACGGATAATAAGATCATCATACGAAGAAGCTGTGGTAACTCCTGCCAGATCCTGTGCCACTTCACGGGTCGTATAGGCTTGTTTATCCTCCATGAACTCACTGCTGACGATAGAAACAGATTGAGGAAGATCTTTTAAGTTTCCTGAAAATTTTCCGCCTAATTCAAGAGTATTGGTAAGATAAGAATTGTTTCTTCTCGCGGTAATCAAGACCTCCTGAATATTTGTCTGATTTTCGGCAAGGCGAATGGTGATCCCGTTTTTATCATCATAAGAAAGAGAATCTATAGTGATATGGGATTCTGAATATCCTTTGGCGTCAATCATCAGCTGGGCCGGATACTGAACGGGTGTTTTAAATATAAAACTTCCGTCTTTGCTAGTTGTTGTGGGCGTTCCATGATTGATGGAAACAGTAGCATTCGAAATAATTTTACCTTCCTGATTTAAAACTTTTCCAAAAACAGGATGGGTTTCCTGTGCTGATAAGGCAAAAGGAAGTAGGAGCATTATACCATTGATGTACAATACTTTTTTGGCTATGTGCTTCATTGTATCTTTCTACGTTGTAGTGTATTTATTGTCCTGAAATCATTAATTCCATGTGTAATGTAGGATAGCTGGCTTCGTAACAGGATTTCAGCAGTATAAAACCCTGTTTGAGCCAATATTCATATGCTCCCTGCAGGAAAGGGTGGGTATGCAGGTAGAGCCGTTTTATATTTTTTTGCTGTGCCCTCTTTACCAGTTCCTGAAATAATAAGGTGGCAACACCATTTCTCCGATGTTCTGGGTTTACAAATAACCTTGCAACTTCCACGGTCGTTTCGTCGCCGATATTCAGGTGAGGAAACCGGTAATCATAAGGCATCATTCCAATAACCCCTATCAGTTTTCCGTTGGTTGTGCGGGCCTGTAAAAAAGCTCCGGAACCGGAATGGATGTAATTTTGTTCAAAATTTACCAGATCTTTTGGAACAATCAACGGATCCAGTAACGGATATAGCTGACGTCTGAATTCCATAACATAAGGCAGTACTTCAAACACTTGATAGTCTTCCACCTTCGAAATGGTTATTTCTTCAAGATTTTTCATATATTTTATTTTAATTGAGGTGCAAACATGGGAGTTCCCTGATTATCCAACACGTGTAAAGGAACCTGGTAAGTGTCTTCCAGAAGCTGTTTCAATTCATCTTTTTCCAGAGATTGAACAGGAACCAGCTCATTCTGACGCATGACAAAAAAATCATCGCCAAACTGAAAAGCAAGGTTAGGATCATGCATAACGCATAAAACCGTAGTGCCTTCATTCACCAGCTGGCGGATGACTTCCAGCACGGCAACCTGATAGTGCAGATCCAGATGATTGGTAGGTTCATCCAGCATTAAAATATCAGGTTTCTGAACCAAAACACGGCATAAGAGTACCAGTTGTCTTTCTCCGCCGGAAAGGGAAGTGTAAGATTTATCTTTTAAATGGGTTAAATTGAATTTTTGAAGGATATCTTCTACCGCTTCATAATCTGTTGATTGAGGAGAGAATCTTGAAAAAGAAGCCCGTCCGGTCAATACCACATCCATGACTTTAAACGGAAAAGTAGTCTGATGGAATTGAGTTAAAAAACCAAGACGGACCGGAGACTTTGTTCCTGTTTTTATTTTTCGACGCTCTTTACCGGCAATCCTGATGTTTCCTTTGTAATTTTTTTCAAGACCGGCTATGATTTTAAACAAAGTGGATTTACCGCTGCCGTTCCTGCCAAGGATCACAGAGAGTTTCCCTTTCTGAAATCCTGCATTTACATTTTTTAATACCTTATCTTTTCCGTAATCAAAAGAAAGCTGTTCTATACTAATCAGATGGGTCATGAGTTCCAGTTTATAGCGTTTTTTCGCATGAGATACATAAAAATCGGGGCACCGATGATCATCGTGAATACACCGATGGGAATTTCAAAAGGCATTACAGTTCGTGAGAAGTCATCAATCAGCAGTAAGAATGTTCCACCAATGCTGATATTAGCCCAAACTGTAATCGAATTATCAGGTCCGAAAATCATTCTGCTGATATGAGGAACAATCAACCCAAACAAACTGATCACTCCAACAGCTGCGACGGACGAAGCTGTAATCATAGTGGTAACGGCCATCAGGATAAGTTTCAAAAGGGTAGGATTCACCCCTACTGCCATCGCCTCATGATCTCCCAATGCCAGAAGGTTCAGCTTCCACCGAAGAATTACAATCACCAATAAACCAATGATAACAGGAAATATCGCAGTTTGGACTTTCTGCCAGGAGGCCGTATGGAGGTTTCCCATTGTCCATTGTACAATAGCCTGCAGTTTGTAAGGATCACTGAGATATTGCAATACCGTCAGCAATGCCGTAAATACTCCTGAAACGATCATCCCTGCCAGAACCATACTGACAATAGAAGTTTTAGCCCCCGCATAAGAAACCAGATAGGTGATGGCAACCGCAGCTACTCCGAAAATGAAGGCTGAAGCATTAACCGCCAAAACAGGGAATAACATCGCCAATGCAGCTCCAAAAGCTGAACCTGAGGAAATGCCCAACGTAAAAGGATCAACGATAGGATTTCTGAATACCGCCTGAAGAACACCTCCGGAGGAAGCCAGCGAAGCACCTACCAGAAAAGTAAGAACAATCCGCGGTAAGCGTACCTGCCATAAAATAGTAGGCAAACTTCCCTGCAAAACAGTTGTATCTTTGGACATTCCCAATTCTAAGGCTATGTGATGAAACAATTCCCCAAAACCTATATTCTGGCTGGAACCTATTACAAGGGAAATGCATACCAGAAGAACAGGAAACAGAATCAGTAATATGATATTTTTACTATATCGCTTCATCAGATCAATCCTTTTTTGCCGTAGATGACTTCAAAGGCTTTTTTAACATCCTGATCAAGCTGTTCTTGTGTGTATTCAGGCATGCACCAGTGACGGAGCTGCTTGGCAAACAACATAAATTTCACCGTGTGCGGATCATACGGAAAGGAAGGAGACATCGCAAATACCTGTTTGTTTTTAACAGCCGGAAGAGCAGCCAGTTCCTTAAGATCATACACATCAGATAATCTGGAATTCCATAAAATAATTAAGTCAGGGTTCCATTTATACATGGTTTCTGCACTGATATTAGGTGCTTCTATCGGAACGGGACAGACATTCTGGGCCCCCGATAAGGTAATCGCCATATCGATCAGGCTTCCTTTCCCTGATGTGGACATGATGCGTCCTTTTGACCACGCATAGTAGATTTTTTTAGGAGATGATTCTTGGGAAGCTCTCATTTTTTTGACTTCTTCAGAAACATATCCTGTGATTTCTTCTGCACGTTTTTCTTTACCTAACAGTTTTCCTACATTTTTCAACTCATCAAGAATCTTCGCATCATTTAGAGATGAAAACGTAAATACTGGAATTCCCAGGTTTTCAAGCTGATTGATGTTATCCTGATCGGTATTAAAGGTGAGAACTAAGTCCGGTTTTAAACCGACAATACTTTCTGCATTGCTGGATTGTCCTCCAAAAGTGGGGGTGGCAATAGTTTTATTTTTGATACGGTCATCCAGTTTTGAAAGAAAACTGTATGTATCTTCCATTTCATAGATCTGCTGCGGGATCCCTACAATTTTTTTTCCTGCCTGAAGCATATACACATCATCCACCAATGCGTTGTACAATACGACAATCCGCATCGCTTCATGGGGAAGAGTAATGGCCTTGCCCCTGCTGTCCGTAGCAGTGACTTGTTGATCTGAAGATGCTGTATAGACAGAGTCTTTCGTTTTTTGACAGCTTTGTAAAAGGAGTATCACTGCAAAAAGACATGTGATCAGGCTGTTTTTAATGTTCATATGCTTTATTTTTTGCCAGATGGCGTAGAGATTGGGTGGATAATAACTGCGAGTCTTTAAGCTTAATACGACCGCCATATCTTGTGGAGAGTTGTTCATAGAGACGTCCGTCGTAAGGAACGGCAAATTGTTGACCTGAGACGAGAAATACAGGCAGATGCTGATTTCCTATAAAATAACAGAAGTCTGCAGCTTCTCTATCATTTTTTACCGGAAAACATATAGTAAGACATGTTTTGATCGTAATAGCAGCCGTTAATTGACCATTACTATATAAAGCATCTCCTTGCTGCCATTCTTTTTTGAGCGGCAATCTCAGCTCTAAAACCAACCCGGACCTGGTAGCCCGGGTGAGTTTTTGTTTTTGAGTTTCAAACCATTCGATTTCCAGAACGTCAGGGTGTTGAGCGATGAGGTCAAGTCCTGTTTTTACTTCATCGATTACGACTGGTTGCACTGTATTCATATTAAGCTTCTTTAGCCGCATTTTCCTTTTTCAGTTGTACCTTTTCTTTCAGCCACTCGCACCATTGATCAATTCCCTCGCCGTTTAAAGTGCTGATCGTCATTACTTCTAAGTTTGGATTCACCTCATGAGCATCTTTTGTTACTGCCTCTACAGAGAACGGAACATAAGGAAGGAGGTCTGCTTTGGAAACGAGCATCAATTCACTGGTTAAGAACATACGAGGGTATTTTTTAGGCTTGTCATCACCTTCTGTGGAGGCAAGGAGTGTTACACGGTAATCTTCACCCAGATCAAAGGCAGAAGGGCAAAGCAGGTTTCCTACGTTTTCAATAAATAATAAATCTACCCCTTCCAGATCAATGTGATCCAAAGCCTGCAGAATCATCTGAGCTTCGATATGACACATTCCGCCGGTTACAATTTGCAGTGCGTTAATCCCCACTTCACGCATACGGATAGCGTCACGCTCTGTCTCAGGATCTCCCACCAGGATTGAGATATTAAGATCTCTGGCAAGACGCTTTCCTGTTTCCTGCATTAAAGTTGTTTTTCCTGATCCAGGAGAAGAGCACACATTGATGACACAAATACCTTTTAAATGCTCTCTGATAGCTTTAGCTACAAAATCATTGGCTTTTAATAAATGAAGGGTTGTATTATCACATTGAACCGACCCTACGCGGTTTCCTAGACTTTTTGGATTCGCTGTTGACATATTAATGGTCTTTTTGTTTAAAAATTACTTTTGAGATAAAGAGTTCATTTCCCTGAACAATATGGGCGGACGGCGTGCCACAGTCCTGACATACAAACTTGTGATACCGGACAGGAAAGTCTTTATGACACTGCTCACAACGGGCGATAATATCATTGACAAAAACTTCCAGTTCCATTTCCCGGTACACAGGATGGTCGGTAATAAATGCATCAAATGCATTCTGAATCAGGACGGGCTGTACATTGGACAGGAGTCCCGCCGTTACCTGAACTTGCTGAATATCTTCAACTTTGGCGTTATAATGCTCTTCCAAGGTGTCAAAAATATCCTTCACTATACTTAATTCATGCATAGCTTATAGGTTTATAGGTGAGGTGACTATCCGAAATATTCGGATAATCAAATTCGAAATTGTTTGTAGGAAATCCCTTTGAATAAGGGTTTCAGAGATAAGTTAAAGAGAAAATCCTAAAATTTGGATCTTTAAATTATGAAACAAAAGATATCTGGGAACATGATAGGGATGTGTATGCTGTGAAGCAGAGCTTATAATAGCCCCTGATCCCGATTGTAATCCACTGAAAAGAATATTTTTTACCAATAGAATAAAAGGCAGATCAAAAAAAGCTTTGTCAAGGTCAATATCATTTTCAGCCATGGAAGCCAGAAATAAGATATCGTGCTGTTGAATATCGGAAGCTTTTAAACCCATCTGATCCTGAGAAGAACTTACATGAATACTTTTTCTGTTATTTGTGAATCCTGTTATAGCCGTTAGAAACAGGATCAGTAGAAAGGTAAGTGATATGTAGAAAGACTTCTTCATCGATACTGCAAATTTAGACCTTTTGTGTGCCTTCATTCTTACCAAAAACCTTTTAAAAATGTTCAAAATCAGGATTAAAATTTAATGCCAAAGAATGAATGTAAAGGCTGTATTTCGTTATGTTTTAATTTGTACTTTAATGATATTCAGGTTGTTGTTTGTGATGTTTGATCTTTCTTTAGCCTTTTTACATTCGCTGTAAATGTTGAAAAAAATGACTTTTGTAATCAGGTAAAGAATGTATTTAATAGATCCAGGGTATAATTATTTTCATCCCTTTTCATGAAAACAGCTAGTCTTTCCATTATTCATGATCACAAACTTACTATATTTGAATGCTGTAACGCATTGTAAATGTTTTATAATGCCAATGAAAAAGGTAATATTATGCAAGAACAGAACATTGATTTTTTACATCATAATGAATCTGCCTGGAACCAACAGGCAACGGAGCAAAACGAATGGTCTCAACCCATAAGTGCAGAGCTTATTAAAGAGGCTAAAGAAGGAAAATGGGAGTTACATCTTACTCCTAAGCCTTTGAATAAAGAATGGTTGGGCGATGTGAAAGGCAAGAAAATCCTATGCCTGGCTTCAGCCGGGGGACAGCAGGCTCCGGTACTTGCAGCAGCGGGAGCTTCTGTGGTCGTTTATGATATTTCGGAAGAACAACTAAAGCAGGACCAAAAGGTTGCGGAACGTGACGGTTTATCTTTAAAAACCGTGCAAGGGGATATGAGAGATTTGAGCGTTTTCGAAGATGAATCTTTTGATCTTATTTTTCATCCTATTTCCAATCATTATGTGGAAAATGTAAATCCAGTATGGGAGGAAGCCTATAGAGTTTTAAAGAAAGGAGGAACACTATTAGCCAGTTTTTTTAATCCTGTGGTTTTCGTAGCCGATAGGAATCCTCAGGATATGGCAGAAGGAATTATCAGGCCTAAATATACTGTACCTTATGCTGATATCAAAGATCTTAGTCAGGAGCAGATAGCAAAAAAGCTTAAAAATAATGAAGCTCTGGTTTTTGGGCATAGTCTGTCAGATCTTATCGGCGGACAATTGAAAGCAGGTTTTTTAATGGAGGATTTTGTAGAAGAAATGCAACCGCATCCGAGATTTCTAATTGATAAATACCTGCCCACCTTTCTGGCTACAAAAGCTGTAAAATTGGAATAGAAGATCATGATAATGTCAAGTCCCCACAAAGACTACAACTAATGTTAGCATAATTCCCCTCTCCGGAGGGGTGTCAAATCTTTGATTTGACGGGGTGGTTTTATGTTCACAAAAATAACTTTATGTCCTAATCTCTATGCTTAACGTATTATTTTTATCTTTGGCTACAGAGACCTTGTATTAAGGTTTTATTGACATGGACAAATCATCGATAAACAATTATTTTCATTCTTTATTCACCATTAAAGACGAGGTGGTGGAAAAGATTACCAGAACGTTCACTTCTTTTGAATTGAAAGCCAATGATATATTGCTGAATCAGAATGTTATCAGTACAAAGACCTATTTTCTGGAGAAAGGCTATGTGCGCTCTTATATTCTGAATGAGGATAATGAAGAAATTACCACCAATATTTATTCAGCACCTTGTTTTGTGAATGACTTTCTTTCGTTTTTCAGGCAACAGCCAACGAAAGAAATATATCAGACCGTGACGGATTGTGTGTTTTGGGAAACGGGGCTGGAAAATGTACAGGATAACTTTCATAATGTCCCAGAATTCAGAGAGTTCAGCAGGCTTTTGTTTGTTTTGAATTATTACAATATTCACGACAGGTTAATAGAAATGGCCAGTCAGAAAGCCTTAACCCGTTATTCCAATCTGATGAAAAAAGATCCCGATATTTTTCAGCATGTACCTTTGAAAATCATTGCTTCTTACCTGGGAATTAAGGACAGTTCGTTGAGCAGAATCAGAAGAGAGATTAATAAATAACAGGCTTCCATACTATTTGTTATTTCTTTTCATTTGTCAAGTGATCAATTCAATCCTGTCGCTGATCTTTGCTAAAAAATAATTTCATGAATAAAAAACATATTGTCGTTGTAGGATTGGGAGGAGTAGGCGGATATTTTGGGTTTAAAATCAACCAGGCGAATGAAACCTCCGGAAAATATAAAGTGTCTTTTATCGCTCGTGGACAAACCTATGAGAAGGTTAAAGAGAACGGACTCGTTCTTTTGTCTTCCGAACATCCCAATAACAGAACTTATCCTAATGGTATTGAAGAGCACATCAGTGAAATTAAAAATCCTGACCTGGTTTTAATTGCAGTAAAAGAGTATGACCTTGAGAATGTGTGCCGACAACTTTTACCCGTTATTCATCAGAATACCATCCTGCTTCCGATGATGAACGGAGCTGATATTTACGACAGAATAAAAAAGATCATTCCTGATCATATTATATTACCAACGTGTATTTATGTTGCTTCTCATATTAAAGAAAGAGGAACAGTAGAGCACAAAGGGAAAGCAGGAAAAATGATTGTCGGAAGAGATCCGGATCATTTTTCAGCTGATATAAACTGGATTTCGGATTTGCTCGCAGAAAGTAAAATTGATTTTGATTGTAAAGAGAATGCAATAACGGATATCTGGACGAAATTCTTCTTTATTGCAAGTTTCGGATTGGTAACAGCTAAGCACAATTCATCAATAGGAGCCGTTTGCAGTGATAGTGAACAGAAAAAAGAAGCCACTGAAATCATGAAGGAAATGAAGCAGATTACAGATCGGAAAGGCATTGAACTTCCGGAACATAGTATTGAAAAAACATATGAAAAAGCTGCAACTTTTCCTTATGAAACACCCACTTCTTTGCAGCTGGACGTACATTCCGGGAAAAAAGAGAATGAACTGGAATTGTTTGCCGGAGCAATCCTTCAATATGGCAGGGAATTGAATATTGAAACACCTTTTACTCAAAAAATATACAATGAGATAAAAGCAAAACAGCTCAACTAATGGATCAACCACATAGATTCATAGAAATTTATCAGTGCTTTAAAAACTATGCGTCGATGTGGTTGATTTAAAAAATTAAGAATATATAATTTGTATTGAATAGATTAATCTCCATGCATGAATTTCTGACGGTCCAGCAAAACTTCCTCAGTCTCCCGGTGATCAGGATCATCAATACAACAGTCTACGGGGCACACAGCTTTACATTGTGGCTCCTCATGAAAGCCTTTACATTCCGTACATTTTCCGGATACAATATAATAAACTTCATCTGAATACGCTTCCTGATAGGCGCCTGCGTCGGCTTCTGTTCCATCCGGAAAAGTCACTTTCCCTGAAAGTTTTGTTTTATCCTGCCAACGCCAGTCGATGGCACCTTCATAAATGGCTGAATTGGGACATTCGGGTTCACAGGCCCCGCAGTTGATGCAGTCATCAGTTATTTTAATAGCCATATTGTTTTAGTTTTTTTGGTTTGAAAAAGGGACTCCCTCAACATGGTTTCGGAAATCCCTGCTCAACTTAATTAAAGCAGTTCAAACAATTTATACATCATAAACTGTGCAAACTTTTATTTTAAATCTGTTAAACTGCTGGAATCTCTACAGCAAGCCCATCCATTTGGGCGGTCAGATAAATCTGGCAGGCTAATCTGCTGGTTGCCTGGGTGTTGAATAGCTCTGAAAGAAGGGCGTCTTCAATATCACTTTTTTCAGGCAGAGTTATCGTTTCACTTAGAATAAAACAATGGCAGGTCGCACACATGGCCATGCCACCGCACATTGCCTCCATAGGAAGTTCATAGGCTTTACAGATATCTTTAAGACTAAGTCCCATATCAAGTGGACAGATCAGGGTATGTTTGGTACCTTCCTGATCTGTTACGGTAATTGTAATATCTTCTTTCATAGGAATTAGTCAATAGTGGCTACTACCTGCTTTTCGGCCTGTTTTTTAGTACCGTCAAAACCTTCAATACCGCTTACCGTAGTATATTTTAATACAAATTTTTTCCCCGGATTAAGACGTTGATAGATGCTTTGGCAGGCAATTGAAGCTTCATGGAATCCGCATAAGATCAACTTCATTTTATAAGGATATGTATTGATATCTCCCACAGCATACACCCCCGGAATATTGGTTTGAAAATCTTTGCTGTTATCTACTTTTATAGCATTTTTTTCCAGTTCCAGTCCCCAATCGGCAAGTGGCCCGAGTTTAGGAACCAGCCCAAATAAAGGAATGAAATAATCTGTTTCTATAGTTTGAAGTACACCTTCTTTTTCAACAATAATCTTCTCCAGGCGGTCGTTTCCTTCAAGGGCAATGACTTCCGCTGGGGTAATCAGGTTGATTTTTCCTTCTTGTTTTAGCTTTTTCACCTTTTCAACTGAATCCAATGCTCCTCTGAATTCATTTCTCCTATGGATCAAAGTCAGTGAAGAGGTTATTTCAGCAAGATGCACCGTCCAATCCAGCGCCGAATCGCCACCACCGGCTATGACGACTTGTTTTCCCGTATAGTCTTCAGGATGTTTTACAAAATAGTTAACTCCACCATCCTCGAAATGGGCAATGTTTTCAATAGGAGGTTTTTTAGGTTCAAAACTTCCGAGACCTCCGGCAATAATAACTGCTTTAGCTCTGTATTTGGTTCCTTTATCTGTAATGACTTCAAAGAGGTTTTCCTCTAATTTAAGAAGATGGATGACGGTTTCGTTAAACGTAAAGCCCGGTTCAAACTGCCTGATCTGCTCATAAAGATTGTCTATAAGCTCTCCTGCAAGAACACTTGGAAATCCGGGAATATCAAAAATGGGCTTCTTCGGATATAATTCTGATAACTGGCCTCCCATCTGCGGTAATGCATCAATAATATGGCAACGCATTTTGAGAAGGCCGGCTTCAAATACCGTAAATAACCCTGCAGGGCCGGCACCAATGATCAGTATATCTGTTTCTATCATGTTATGATTGATTTATAATGGTTTTTTCAATTTTTTTTGTTGTGGCAATGTTGATTAATTTATCAAACTTACCGGAGTAGAGCTCTGAAATTTCTGTAGGTTGCTCACCATCAAATAAAGCCGATCTCACAATAGGTACACTGAAAGGAAGTGGCCATGCCCGCAATGATTTGGCAATGGCGTCCATCGCATTGATTCCCTGCATGGCCTGCAACCCGTCAGCCCAACACACCAATCCTACAGTTTTGTCTGTAAGATAGGGCTCATACCTGTTGGCCGTGACCTCCAGCCAATCCAGACAGTTTTTCATCACCCCCGGAATGCTTCCGTGGTAGAGTGGTGCCAGCCAGATATGCAGATCAGCGTCCGTAAACATCTGGGTCATACGCTCTACGGCTAAAGGAGTTTTGGTAAGTGTCACATCGAATAACGGAATTCCGGAATCGGCAAGGGTAAAAATATCAGTGCGGATACCCGCGGCTGTAAGACGTTCAGCAAAGTAGCCGGAGATAAATCCCGAGGTAGACTCAGCTCTTCTTTCCAGTGATCCGTTGAATATGATTGCTTTCATTATATTATTGTTTGAAAATTACTTTGGGTAAACCTATTTCTCCATACATCAGGGTCTTGACCAACGGTTTCAGAAGTCCCGCTGCCAATAAGTAAAGAGCGGGATCATGACTTGCCTGTGCCCTGATCACTACTTTCTGATTTTTATAACATCTCAGATCTGCATAGGTAAGGCGACGTTTCCATAAGTCTAGTAGTATGTTTTCTGCGTTATTTAAGTCAACATGCACAGCATAAGGTGATAATTTCTCCATGAGGAGCATATAAGCCCATGGCGGGATAATGGCATCGGTAGAGCAAACAATTCCTACTGCTTTATCTTTGTACACGGAAAAATCCACCGCGGCAATAGATTCTTTAAAATCCTTCTCCTTCACAATCATTCCCATAAAAAGATGATCCTTGATATCCAGTTCTACAATTTCTGTAGTAGGCTTATAGTCTAAAAGGTCAAGGGCAATAATGCCTGAAGCTTTTGCTTTATTAATGAACGTTTCCTGATTCATCATAATTTAATCAATGTTTTTATCTGATTTTTGAAAGGGCTTCTTCATAATTTCTTTCCACCACAGACCAGTCCAGAACCGACCAGAAAGAATCTAAGTAATCTGCTCTTTTATTTTGGTAAGCCAGATAATAAGCGTGTTCCCAAACATCGATTCCAAGGATAGGAAAACCTCTGTTCATCGTAAGAACATCCATCATAGGATTGTCCTGGTTAGGAGTTGAACTAATGGCAATCGAACCGTTGAATTTGACAAACAACCAAACCCATCCGGAGCCAAATTGTCCCAGGCCTGCCTTTTTCATTTCCGCTTTTAGATTTTCAAGGCTTCCAAAAGTAGTGTTGATAGCATCATGTAATTGACCTTCAGGGGTCAGTTTAGGTTGTGGCGATAAAATTTCCCAGAATAATGAGTGGTTAAAGTGACCACCTCCGTTATTTCTCACAGCCGGACTGTATTCGCTTATTCTTTGCAGTAACGAATCCAGATCAGGATTAGTCTCATTGGTTTGTTCCAATGCTGCATTCAGGTTATCAACGTAAGCCTGATGATGTCGCTGATGATGAATGGTCATTGTATTCTGATCAATAAACGGTTCCAGTGCATCATAAGCGTAGGGTAATTGTGGTAGTGTAAACGGTTTCATTCTGTTTATTTTTTTGATTAATATGTGACAAAGGTAATAATATATTCGAATAAAACAACTTTTTAGTTGTTTTATTTAATTTAATTTTTATTGCTTTAATGTGTTGTATATTAATGTTTTATCAGTTTATTATTGAGATTATAGAAAATGACTATATTTGTTGTTGGAAAATAAAACAACTAAATAATTGTCAAATGAAGAGACCTGCAGCAGACCGTATTCTGATGTTTATCAAGATGAGAGGAGAAGTGACGTCACTTGCCATCTCTGAAGAGCTGTCTATTACCAAGGAGGGCGCAAGAAAGCATTTACTGAATCTGGCTCAGGAAGGGTTGATTGAATCTTCTGTGAAAAGCGAAGGAGTAGGGCGGCCTTCCACGTATTACAGTCTTACTGAAAAGGGAATATCTCAGTTTCCGGATAGTCATGCAGAAGTTACCGTTCAGTTGTTAAAATCGGTAAAAAATCTTTTGGGAGAAAATGCATTGGACTTATTAATCACTGATCGGGAAAAGAATACTTATGAGCGGTATGAACAAGCACTTTCCAAAGCAAAATCTATAGAAGAGCGTCTTGAAGGCTTGGCCCAGGCCCGCAGTAAAGAAGGGTACGTGGCGGAATGGAAAAAAGAAGGTGAAGAATATTTTCTTATCGAAAATCATTGTCCGATATGTGCTGCAGCAACCGAATGCCAGGGATTTTGTCGTGCTGAACTATCAAATTTTCAGTCTTTGATAGGAAGAGATTATAAAGTGGAAAGGGTAGACCATATTATCTCGGGAGGGCAAAGGTGTGTTTATAAAATCACACAATAATCCATTATTTGCAGCTTTTATCATTCATAATATACCTGTAATTTAAATATATATAGAAAAATTTCCAACAATCAGGTAAACAAATTGTTTTCTCTTACAATCTTTCTCTTAAACAACTATATTGACGAAGTGTAGCTTCGGATATAAAATCAACTTTATTTTAATCATATTTTATTACAAAATAAGTGATAAAATACGACAAGTTCTGTCGTTCCCTTGTAATACTTTTGCCAAAAAGTAATTTGCTGTGAAAATCTCATTATTGCGTGATAAAATTCATGTTAATTCACCGTAATATGAGCTTTTTAACGTGTTAAAAAATGTTAAATTAGCAGACGGAAATAACAATTAAAATTTCACACGGGAATGAAGAAACTTTATCTCGGCGCATCTGTAGTATGCGCATTCTTACGGGTGTCTGCCCAAGAAGTTCTCTGGCAGAAAGACATCAGGTCTTCCACTCAGGATTTTCTCAGCCAGGTCACTACGACAATTGACCAGCAGTATCTTATCACAGGCAGTTCTATCCGGTCAGCAAGCACGAAGCCGGAGGTTGGAAAACAACAGAATAACGGTTACGATTTCCATGCAGTCAAACTCAACCAACAGGGAGAGCAGGCTTGGGAAAAGTATTTCTCAGGATCAAATCACGATTATCTATCCTCTACAGTAACCACTCAGGATGGTGGTTTTCTGTTGGCCGGAACTTCTTATTCCGGGAAAGGCTTGGACAAGAAAGATGATTCTAAGGGTGGCTCGGATATCTGGCTGATCCGTATCAATGAGTTTGGAGATGAATTATGGCAGAAAACGCTTGGAACCTCGGCGGATGAAGAAGCCAGGGCAGTTATTCAGACTACCGATTTAGGATTTTTTGTAGCCGGAAATGTACAAAATTCATCAAAAGGATATGGCTCCAAAGATGTCCTGATCACCCGATTGGACAAAGACGGAAAAGAATTGTCACAATTGATTGTAGGGGGAAAAGGTCTGGATGAAGTTGAGAAGATGATTCCGACCAGGGATGGAGGAGC